>NZ_JBANLK010000001.1:87921-366035 GCF_054968425.1 Paraburkholderia sp. AV2 | reverse complement strand
GTTTTTCATTTATCTGTCAAATCAGGGCCGGGTCAGCCTGGAACCCCCGCCCCGCCAGGGGTGGGGCCCCCGGGGGGGCGCCCGGCCGGGGGCGCGGCGGCCCACCGGCGAGGCCAGTGAGGCTGGCCGCCATGCTGGCTGCGGCATGCTGCTGGCTTGCCGCCACCTCCACCGCACACGCCGCGATGAACTTCTGCGCGGCCCCCGCGCTGCAGACGAGCGAGCGCACGAGCGCGGATCCCGGCGTCAAGGCGCTGGTGGCCGAAGTGCAGGCGCACGTGAACGACGCGCCCCATCCGCTCGCGAAACTGCACACCGAAGGCACGCTGCCGCACGAGGGCATCTACGACCAGAGCGTGGAGGCGGAGAAAGAGCTCGACCTCATGCGCGACGCCGCGCTCGCGTGGCGAGCCACGAGCAACGACCGCTATCTGAAGCTCGTCGACCGTTTCCTCGCCGCCTGGGTCGCCACCTACCAGCCGAGCTTCAACCCCATCGACGAAACGCACTTCGAAGCGCTGATCCTCGCGTACGACATGACCGCGAGCGCGCTTTCCGTGAAGACGCGCAACGCGACGATGGCGTTCCTGAACCGCATGGGCAGCGGCTATATCGCGCAGGTGGACGCGCAGCCGCGGCCGCTGAAAGGCACGTTCGCGAACAACTGGCAGAGTCATCGGGTCAAACTGATTGCGATGATCGCGTTCACGCTCGACAACCGCAAGATGATCGCGGCGGCGCAGCGCCTGTTCGTCGAGCACATCGGCGACAACGTCGCGCCCGACGGCTCGACGCTCGACTTCGGCGAGCGCGACGCGCTGCACTACGTGACCTACGACCTGCAGCCGCTCGTGACGGCCGCGCTCGCCGCGCGCCGCCACAACCGCAACTGGCTGCCGGAAAAGGCCGCCAACGGCGCGACGCTGGCGAAGGCGCTCGACTGGCTCACGCCCTATGCGCTCGGCGAGAAGACCCACGAGGAATTCGTGCACTCGACGGTGCCGTTCGACGCGCGGCGGCGCGAAGCGGGCCTGCCCGGCTATGCCGGCGCATGGGACCCGCAGAACGCCGCCGAGCTGTATCACCTGGCCGCCCGACTGGACGGCCGCTATACGCCGATCGCGCTCAGGCTCGCGCCCACGCCACCCGCGTGGCTAGCCGTGTGCCTGCCGCTGCCCGCGCGTTGATGTTGCGTTGATGACGCGGCGCCTCGCGCACGGTTATTGCGCGATCGTTTGAAACAGTTTTTCAGCTTTTGAAGCAGGAGCAGTACTCATCATGGCAGTCAGCGTTTTCGATCTCTTCAAAATCGGCATCGGGCCGTCCAGTTCGCACACAGTCGGACCGATGCGCGCGGCGCTGATGTTCGCCGAAGGACTCGAGCGCGACAGCCTGCTCGCGTCCACTGCCTCGGTCAAGGTCGAGTTGTACGGCTCCCTTGGCGCGACCGGCAAGGGCCACGGCACCGACCGCGGCGTAATGCTGGGCCTGATGGGCGACGCCCCGGACACGGTCGACCCGGACACCATCGTCGAGCGTCTCGAAGCCGTGCGCACCTCGCGCCTGCTCGCGCTGCTCGGGCGCCACACGATCCCGTTCGTGCAGAAAGAGCACATCGCGTTCTATCGCCAGGCGCTGCCCGAGCACCCGAACGGCATGAAGCTGCGCGCGCTCGACGCCAACGGCGAGACGCTGCGCGAGAGCACGTATCTGTCCGTGGGCGGCGGCTTCGTCGTGACGGCCGGCGCCCCCAACACGAAGGTGCTGGCCGCCGTCGAGCAACTGCCGCATATGTTCCGCACCGGCGCCGAGATGCTCGCACTGTGCGCCTCGACCGGCAAGAGCGTCGCGCAGCTGATGCTGGAAAACGAGCGCGTCTGGCGCAGCGACGAAGAAATCCGCGCGGGCCTGCTGCGCATCTGGGGCGTGATGCAGTCGTGCGTGGCGCGCGGCTGCGGCATCGGCAATCCGGACGCCGACGGCACGCTGCCGGGACCCTTCAACGTGAAGCGCCGCGCCGCGCAGCTCTATCGCGCGCTCACCGGCAACCCCGAGCGCGCGCTGCAGGACCCGCTCTCGATGATCGACTGGATCAATCTCTACGCGATCGCCGTGAACGAAGAGAACGCGGCCGGCGGCCGCGTCGTCACCGCACCCACCAATGGCGCCGCGGGCATCATCCCCGCCGTGCTGCATTACTACGTGCGCTTCACGCCGGGCGCGAACGAGCAGGGCGTGATCGACTTCCTGCTCACGGCCGCCGCCATCGGCATCCTCTACAAGCTCAATGCCTCGATCTCGGGCGCCGAAGTCGGTTGCCAAGGCGAAGTGGGCGTGGCGTGCTCGATGGCCGCGGGCGCGCTCGCCGCCGTCCTCGGCGGCACGCCGCAGCAGGTGGAGAACGCCGCCGAAATCGGCATGGAACACAACCTCGGCCTCACCTGCGACCCCGTCGGCGGCATGGTGCAAATCCCCTGCATCGAGCGCAACGCCATGGCTTCGGTGAAGGCCGTGAACGCCGCACGCATGGCGCTGCGCGGCGACGGTGCCCATTACGTCTCGCTCGACTCGGTCATCAAGACCATGCGCGAGACCGGCGCCGACATGAAGACCAAGTACAAGGAGACGTCGCGCGGCGGACTCGCGGTGAACATCGTCGAGTGCTGATGCGCTACGCGCGTCACGCCTTTCATAGCGACACACATCTGGAGACATGATCGAGATGACGCAGCCGAACGAAACCGTTTCTTCCGCAACCACCACGGGCGCGCGCCTGCTCGTCGACGCGCTCGTCGCGAACGATGTGACGCGCGTGTTCTGCGTGCCCGGCGAAAGCTATCTCGCTGTGCTCGACGCGCTGCACGACGTGACCGGCCAGATCGAGACGATCGTGTGCCGCCATGAAGCGGGCGCCGCCAATATGGCGGAGGCAGCCGGCAAGCTCACCGGCAAGCCCGGCATCGCATTCGTCACGCGCGGACCGGGTGCGACGCATGCGTCGATCGGCGTGCATACGGCATTCCAGGACTCGACGCCGATGATCCTGCTGATCGGTCAAGTAGCACGCGAGCAGATGGACCGCGAAGCGTTTCAGGAAATCGACTACCGGCGCATGTTCGGCCAGATGGCAAAGTGGGTCGCGCAGATCGACGATCCGCGCCGCGTGCCCGAGTACCTGAGCCACGCGTTCCACGTCGCGACGTCGGGCCGTCCCGGCCCGGTTGTGCTCGCGCTGCCCGAAGACATGCTGAGCGAGCCGTTCCCGGCCTCGCAGGCGCAAGCGGTCGCACCCGCCGCTCAGCGCGTGCAGGCGTCGCCTTCGGCCGCGCAGATCGAGCGGCTGCGCACGCTGCTCGCGAATGCGAAGAAGCCCTTCGTGATCGCGGGCGGCCACGGCTGGACGCCGGCTGCGTGCGCCGATCTGCAGCGCTTCGTCGAGAACTGGCGCCTGCCCATCAGCCTCGCATTCCGCTTCCAGGACACGCTGAACAACGATCACCCGAACTACGCGGGCGACGTGGGCCTCGGCGTGAATCCGGCGCTTGGGCAGCGCATCCGCGAAGCGGACGTGCTGCTCGTACTCGGGCCACGTCTTGGCGAAGCGACAACAGGCGGCTACGCGCTGCTCGACATCCCGAAGACGAAGCAGACGCTGATCCACGTGCACCAGGGCGCAGAGGAACTGGGACGCGTCTATGCGGCCGATCTGCCGATCGTTTCGGGCCTGCCCGAGATCGTGTCGATGCTCGCGGCGCTCGAAGCACCGGCGCAGCCCGTATGGGACGGCGCCGCCGAAGAGGCCCACCACGCATATCTCGCGTGGCGCGAGCCGCGCCCGATGCCTGGCGATGTTCAGTTGGGCGAAGTGATGCAGCAGTTGCGCGCGCGTCTGCCCGACGATGCGATCGTCACGAACGGCGCGGGCAATTACGCAACGTGGCTGCACCGGCACTACGCGTACCGCCACTTCCGCTCGCAGCTTGCGCCCACGAGCGGCGCGATGGGCTACGGCGTGCCTGCTGCCATCGCCGCGAAGTCGCTCTATCCGTCGCGCACGGTGGTCGCGCTCGCCGGGGACGGCTGCTTCATGATGTCCGCGCAAGAACTCGCGACCGCAATGCAGTACGGGCTCGCCGTGGTGTTCATCGTCGTGAACAACGGGCATTACGGCACGATTCGCATGCATCAGGAGCGCCACTATCCGGGGCGCGTGCATGGTACGCAGCTCACGAATCCGGATTTCGCGGCCTTCGCGAAATCGTTCGGCGCGCACGGCGAGACGGTCGAATCGACGGGTGCGTTTCTGCCCGCGCTGGAGCGAGCCCTCAATGCGGGCGGTCCGGCGCTGATCGAAATTCGCATTCCGAAGGATGCGAGCACGCCCGCCGCGACGCTTGAGCAAATTCGCGAGACGGCCTTGAAGGCGCAAGGCTAGGCGCGCTTCATCTGGGTTCGAGGCCACGAACGGCCACGGTTGCGGCCAGACAAAACAAAGCCCTGCAGGAACACATCCCTGCAGGGCTTTTTTATGACTTCCAGTGGCGCAAAAGGCAGACGGCAAAAACCGCCCGCGCTTCACGCCGCGAGGCGCATTACTTGCCGCCCACGCTTTGCAGCGTCGTCCACTTGCCGTCCACGACCTTGTACAGCGTGATGCCACCGTTCTTCAGGTCGCCGTGCGAGTCGTACGCGAGATCCTTCGTCGTCACGGCCGGCATGCTGGTCTTCGCTAGGTACGGCAGGTACTTCGCCGGATCCGTCGAATTCGCCGCCTTCATTGCCGCGAACATCGCCATCGCGCCGTCATACGCATACGGCGAGTAGGTCTGGACGTCCTCGCCAAAGCGCTTCTTGTACTTCTCGACGTAAGCGTTGCCGCCCGGCATTTGGTCGAGCGGCAGGCCCGCGAGCGATGCCACCGTGCCATTCGCGGCGTCGCCCGCGATTTGCAGGAAGGTCGGCGTGTGAACCATCTCGCCGCCCATCAGCGGGGCCTTGATGCCAAGCGACTTCATCTGCTTGACCATCGGCGCGGCTTGCGCGTCGGCGCCACCGTAATAGATCAGGTCCGGGTTCTCGGCCTTGATCTTGGTCAGGATCGACTTGAAGTCCACGGCCTTGTCGTTCGTGTACTCGCGGTCGATGATCGTGCCGCCCGACGCCTTCGCCGCCTTCGAGAACTGGTCGGCAAGACCCTGGCCGTAGGCCGTGCGATCGTCAACCACGGCGATCTTCTTCATGCCGAGGTTCTTCACCGCGAACGTGCCGGCCACCGAACCCTGCTGCGTGTCCGAGGTCATCATGCGGAACGTGGTGTTGAAACCTTGCTGCGTGTACTCCGGCGCCGTGGCCATGGCGATTTCGGGAATGCCGGCGTTCGCGTAGATGCGCGAAGCGGGAATCGTCGTACCCGAGTTGAAGTGGCCGAGCATGCCCTTGATGCCGTCGTCGACGAGCTTCTGCGCGACGGTCGTGCCGGTGCGCGGGTCGGCCTGGTCATCGGCCGAATCCAGCACGAAATGGACCGCCTTACCGCCGATCACGGGCTTCGTGGCGTTCATGTCTTCCACGGCGAGCACGATGCCGTTCTGGAAGTCCTTGCCGTAGTGGGCTTGGGCGCCCGTCATCGGGCCGGCGAAACCGATCTTCACGTCCTCGACTTGCTGCGCGTGCGCGGTCCCCGCCAGCGACATGCCCGCGACGATCGCGGCGCCTGCCAGCTGCTTCATGGTGTGTTGCATAGCTTCTCCTTGGTACCAGGTATGGATGGAGCGGCTTGGGCCCAAGGCTTTGCCGCTTCCTTGTCCTGTGACGACCGATGCAGAGTATAGCGATCTCTGCTTAACCGATCGTCATCAGATTTGCATTGCCGCCCGCCGCGGCCGTGTTCACGCTCACCGAACGCTCCGTGAGGAGACGCTCGAGGGCGTAGTCTTCGTCGCCGTTCGCCAGCGCGTGGGCCGCGACGCCCTGCACCGAAACGATCGGCCCGCCACGCTTGGCCACTTCCTTCACGAGGGCGAGCAGTTCGTCGCTGTCGCCTTCGAAGAGGACGGCATCGTACTGCGCGTCGGCACCCTTTTGTACTCCCACATGCGCTTTGAGCGACGCCGGCAGCGCATTCGCGAGCGCCTCGCCCGCCGCGCCCGCGAAGAGCGCACGGTTGCCCGTCGCCAGCACCACGGCGAGCTGCGCGCGGGCGCCCGTCGCCGTGGAAGGCACGCACAGCACCGTGCCGCGCGCCGAAAGCGTGTAGGTGTTGCGCTCGCCCGTCGGCCCCGGCAGCACGGCGGTCGCTCCCGCCAGCACGTATTCGAGGTAGCCGTCGCAGCGGGCGGCCAGTGCCGGCTCGCGCTCGGCGATGAGCCAGTCGCGCAGCGCGGCGAGCGCCGAATGTGCGGACTGCGGCGCCGACTGCGGACGCTCGCCGCTCTCGCTTTGCGGCGCGTCGACCACCAGCGAGCGGACGAGCGACTGCGGCAGACCGGCCGGACGCTTGGCCAGCAGACGCGAGAGATAGAGCGCGCCGCCCGCCTTCGGACCGGTGCCCGAAAGGCCTTCGCCGCCGAACGGCTGCACGCCCACCACAGCGCCGATCACGTTGCGGTTCACGTAGATGTTGCCCACATGCGCGCGGCCGACCACGTGCGCGATGGTTTCGTCGATGCGCGTATGGATCCCGAGCGTGAGCCCATAACCGGTGGCGCGAATCTGTTCGAGCAGACGGTCGAGCTGGCTGCGGCGATAGCGGATCACGTGCAGGACCGGGCCGAACACTTCGCGCTTGAGCTCGTCCAGGCTGTCGATCTCGATGAGCGTCGGCGGCACGAAGGTGCCCGCGGCGCAGCCTTCGGGCAGCGGCATCTGCGTGACCTTGCGGCCCTTTTCGCGCATCGCGGCGATATGCCCGTCGATGCCGCGCCGCGCCTCCATGTCGATCACGGGGCCGACGTCGGCCGAGAGACGATCAGGATTGCCAATCGAAAGCTCCTTCATCGCGCCTGTGAGCATTTCGAGCGTGCGTTCCGCCACGTCGTCCTGCAGGCACAGCACGCGCAGCGCCGAGCAGCGCTGGCCCGCCGAATCGAACGCGCTTTGCAGCACGTCGGCCACCACCTGCTCCGCGAGCGCCGACGAATCGACGATCATCGCGTTCTGGCCGCCGGTTTCGGCTATCAGCGGGATCGGGCGGCCGTCGGAATCGAGGCGCTCCGCGAGCTTCTTGTTGATGAGGCGCGCGACTTCGGTCGAGCCCGTGAACATCACGGCGCTCGTGCGTGCATCGGCAACGAGCGCCGCGCCCACGGTCTCGCCGTCGCCCGGCAGCAGTTGCACGGCACCGGCCGGCACGCCGGCCTCGCGCAGAATGCGCACGGCCTGGGCGGCGATCAGCGGCGTCTGCTCGGCGGGCTTCGCGAGCACCGTGTTGCCGGCGGCCAGCGCCGCGGCCACCTGGCCCATGAAGATCGCGAGCGGGAAGTTCCACGGGCTGATGCAGACCACGGGGCCGAGCGGGCGATGCGTGTCGTTCGAGAACTCCTCGCGGATCTGCGTGGAGTAGTAGCGCAGAAAATCGACGGCCTCGCGGATTTCCGACACGGCGTTCGGCAGCGACTTGCCCGCCTCGCGCACGATCAGGCCCATGAGCGTGTGCATCTGCGCTTCGAGCAGGTCGGCGGCGCGCGCGAGACAGTCCGCGCGCTCCTCCGCGGGCGTGGCCTGCCAGATCGGCGCGGCGGCCACGGCGTGCGCGAGCGCGGCGCTCACGTGCGCCGGCGTCGCCTCGACCACGGTGCCCACGAGGTCGCGATGATCGGCCGGGTTGCGCACTTCGCGCGCCTCGCCCACGGCAATCTCGTTGCCTTCGAGCATGGGCATCGCGCGCCAGTGATGATGCGCGCTCGCGAGCAGCGCCGAAGAGAGCGACGCAAGGCGATGCTCGTTCGAAAGATCGAGGCCCATCGAATTGAGGCGCTCGCCGCCGTAGAGATCGCGCGGCAGCGGGATCTTCGTGTGCGGCGCGCCGGGCGGCACGACTCTGGCGGCTTCGTCGACGGGGTTCGCCACGAGCTCGCTCACCGGCACCGTTTCGTCGGCAATGCGGTTCACGAACGACGTGTTCGCGCCGTTCTCCAGCAGGCGGCGCACGAGGTACGCGAGCAGCGTCTCGTGCGTGCCGACCGGCGCGTAGACGCGGCACGGACGGTTGAGCTTGCCGGCCGCAAGCGGCCCCGTGACCTCTTCGTAGAGCGGCTCGCCCATGCCGTGCAGGCACTGGAACTCGTACTGGCCGGGATAGTAGTTGTTGCCTGCAAGGTGATAGATCGCCGACAGCGTGTGCGCGTTGTGCGTGGCGAATTGCGGATACACGGCGTCGGGCGCGCCGAGCAGCTTCTTCGCGCACGCGAGGTACGAAACGTCGGTGTAGATCTTGCGCGTGTAGACCGGATAGCCTTCGAGGCCGTCCACCTGGGCGCGCTTGATTTCCGTGTCCCAGTACGCGCCTTTCACGAGGCGCACCATGATGCGGTGACGGCTGCGGCGCGCGAGATCGACGATGTAGTCGATCACGAACGGGCAGCGCTTCTGGTACGCCTGCACCACGAAGCCGATGCCGTTCCAGCCCGCCAGCTCGGGATCGAAGCACAGCGCTTCGAGCAGGTCGAGCGAAATTTCGAGGCGGTCGGCTTCTTCGGCGTCGATGTTCAGACCGATGTCGTAGCGGCGCGCGAGCACGGCGAGCGCACGCACGCGCGGCAGCAGCTCGCTCATCGTGCGTTCCTGCTGCGCGCGCGAGTAGCGGGCATGCAGTGCCGAGAGCTTGATCGAAATGCCCGGGCCTTCGTAGATGCCGCGGCCGCCCGCCGCCTTGCCTATCGCGTGGATCGCCTGCTCATAGGAAGCGTAGTAGCGCTGCGCGTCGGCTTCGGTCGTGGCCGCTTCGCCGAGCATGTCGTACGAGTAGCGGAAGCCGCGCGCCTCGTACTTGCGGCTGTTGGCGAGCGCCTCGGAGATGTTCTCGCCCGTGACGAACTGCTCGCCCATCAGGCGCATCGCCATGTCCACGCCCTTGCGGATCAGCGGCTCGCCGCCCTTGCCGATCATGCGCGTGAGCGCCGACGAAAGGCCTGTCTCGCTGTTCGTCGTGACAAGCTTGCCGGTGATCATGAGGCCCCAGGTGGCCGCGTTCACGAACAGCGACGGCGCGTGGCCCACGTGGGATTTCCAGTCGCCCTTGCTGATCTTGTCGCGGATCAGCGCGTCGCGCGTGGCGCGGTCGGGAATGCGCAGGAGCGCTTCGGCCAGACACATGAGCGCCACGCCTTCCTGGCTGGACAGTGAGAACTCGTGGATTAGCCCTTCTACGCCGCCGCCCGTGCGCTTCGCGCGCAGCGTCTCGACGAGGCGCGTGGCGAGCTTCGTGACGTCGCCCGTGAGATTGGCGGGCAGACGCGCCTCGCCGATCAGGAACGGCACGCATTCCGGCTCGGGACGGCGGTACGCGGCCGTAATCGCCGCGCGCAGCACCGACTGCGGTTGCACGTTTTGCGCGAATTCGAGGAACGGGTGCGACGCCGCGTCGTCTTCGGCGTCGGTGGTGGCGCCGTCCGCCAGATCGGTGGCGCCCACGTGCCCGTTCAGCTCGGGCGGCAGTTGACCGTGCTCGATCTTTTCGAGGTAGGCGAAGATGGCTTGCTTGATGAGCCAGTGGGGCGTGCGCTCGAGGCGCGTGGCGGCGTCTTTCAGACGGGAGCGCAGGAGGTCGTCGACTTTGACGCCAAGAGTGGTGCTAGCCATGATTCCTTCGTTTGCCGGCTGACCCGCACCGGCCAATGACCAAAAAGTTGGCGCATCGTAACCTTCCAAATAAAAAGGTGCAACCATCCAAAGAGATGGTTGCACCGCTCGCGATCCCTTGTAGCGCCTGGGTTTGCGGCAAATGCCCGCCAGCCGGGGCAAGCCGGTAGTACTCAGTATTTTCCCTGACCCAAACTTTTTTTGACGCCCTTCACCGAAACGCATTCCCGCCGTTATACAGGTAGCAAGACGGGGGAAAGCAACAAGTACTGGAAGCGTTGAGGCCTGGAATGGAAAAGTTCATGGTGGTGGCGGGAATCTGGATCATGTGTGCGTTTTGCGCAGTGCTGTTCATTCGAGGCGCGTCGGCGCCTGCAATGCAGCGAGTGCGATATGAAAGAAAGCGATAGACGCGCTCGCGCCAGGCACCGCGGCTAGATATCGAGCGGATCGACTTCCAGATTCCAGCGCAGGACGCCGCGCAGCGACCTCAGCACCGGTAGCCATGCGCGCAGCGTGGCCTGAAGCGCCGCGCGCGACTGGCTCTCGACGAGCAGTTGCGCACGGTGGACGTTCATGACCTTCACGATGGTCATCGGCACGGCATCGTAGATGGTCACGCGTTCCGCGTCCGGGATGGCGGACAGCGCGCCGGCGGCCTCGCCGAGAAATGCAAGCGCCGCCTCCAGCGTGCGGCCCTCGGCACGCAGCAGCGCCTGGTAGACGAACGGCGGCAGGTGCGCGTCGCGCCGTTCCGCGAGCTGCGCGTTCGCAAATCCCACGTAGTCATGACGCGCCAGCGCGTGATAAAGCGCATGGCGCGGATAGCGCGTCTGCACCAGCACCTCGCCGGGCAAGCCCCCGCGGCCGGCGCGGCCGCTCACCTGCATGAGCTGGGCGAAGAGGCGCTCGCTCGCGCGGAAGTCGTGCGAGAAAAGCGCATTGTCGGCGTTCAGCACGCCCACCAGGGAAACGCGCTGGAAGTCGTGCCCCTTCGCGATCATCTGCGTGCCGACGAGGATGTCGACGTCGCCCGCATGCACGTCCGACAAGAGCGCCTGCGCGCTGCCCTTGCGGCGCGTGCTGTCGGCGTCGATGCGCAGCACCCGCGCGCCCGGCACCGCGCTCGCCAGTGCTTCCTCGATGCGTTGCGTGCCGCGCCCCATCGGCGCGATGTCGACGTTGCCGCACTCCGGGCACGAACGCGGGATGCGCGACTCCCAGCCGCAGTGGTGGCAGCGCAGCGCGTGCTCGGGCTTGTGCAGCACGACGTAGGCGCTGCAGCGCGGACAGCCGGCAACCCAGCCGCAGGCGTCGCACGAGAGCACCGGGGCATAGCCGCGCCGGTTCAGGAATACGAGACTTTGCTCGCCGCGCTCGAGCCGCGCCTTCATGGCTGCGACCAGCGGCCCCGAGAGCCCTTCGAACGACGCTCTCCCGCGCCGCCGTTCCTCTTCCAGATCGATCAGGCGCACGGCGGGCAACGCAGCGTCGGCCACCGCGCGCCGCGCGAGCGTCAGGCGCGTATAGCGGCCCCGCTCCGCCTGCCACCAGCTTTCCAGCGACGGGGTCGCCGAGCCGAGCACCACCGGCACGCCAAGCTGCTTCGCGCGCCATACGGCGAGGTCGCGCGCCGAGTAGCGCAGGCCCTCCTGCTGCTTGTAGGCGGGCTCGTGCTCCTCGTCCACGACCACCATCGCGAGACGCGGCAGCGAAGCCAGCACCGCGAGGCGCGTGCCGAGCACGATGCGCGCGCGGCCCGCATGCGCGGCGAGCCAGTTGCGCGCGCGCTCGCCTTCGGCCAGACCGCTGTGGAGCGTGACGATGGCGTCGTCGGCGAGCGTGGCCGCGAAGCGCGTGCGGAATGCCGCCTCGAACTGCGGCGTGAGATTGATCTCGGGGACGAGCACGAGCGCCTGGGCGGCGGGCTCGCGTTCGAGCAGCGCCGCGAGCGCGCGCAGGTAGACCTCGGTTTTGCCGCTGCCCGTCACGCCGAACAGCAAAAACGGCGTGAAGCCACGGGCGGCCGCGATCGCTTCGACGGCCTCCGACTGCTCGTCGCTGAGCGTCGGAACCGGTACGGCCAGTTCGGCGGCGACGCTGGCCGTACGGTCTCGATCGACGGCAGCGACCGCAGCGCCCCCGGCGGACCGCATGCCGAACTCGACGCGCTCGTATTCCACCCAGCCCGCCTCGCGCCAGCCTTCCAGCGCCGCCGCGGCCTTCGGGTGAAGCGCGCGTGCATCGGCAAAGTCGAGCTCGCCCCGTTCGGCGAGCGCCTGCGCCAGCCGCCGTAACGCCTGCGCCCGTGCTGGCAGCGCCTCGGGCAGCGCCTCGCGGCCCGCCGGCAGCAGCCGGTAGCGCTCCTCCGGCGCCAGCAGGCGGTCCCAGCGCGAAGGATCACGCAACGCCTGCGGCAACGCGGGTAGCGCGACCTCGCCCAACCCACGCTGGTAATAATCGGCAGCGAACTCCGCCAGCTCGATCCACGGCGCGGAAAGCGGCGGACAGGCGGCACACACGGCACCGACGTCGCGGAGCTTCTCGGGCGGAACCTCGCTGTGAGCGCTCACTTCACAGACGAGACCCACGACGTCGCGGCGGCCGAACGGCACGCGCACCAGCATGCCCGGCTGCGGCTCGGGGGCGTGTTCGGGATAGCGATAGTCGTAGAGCACCTGCAACGGATGATCGAGCGCCACGCGCACGAAGCGGGCCGTCACGGGTTTCTCCCAAGAGCTATCTGTGCGCCACCGCATATTCGGCCGCACTTAAAGTAAAACTTCACATTCAGCGCTAAGTTTTGGATTCCGCAGAACAATCATGCCCTCATCCCTGTGCCTGTGGATAACTTTGTTGAGAACTCACCGCTCGCACACCGGAAAGGCCGTCGCCGGGCCATTACGTGGGACAGCGCACAAATCGCCGTGGAGCGGCGAAAGCCTTGTCTGTCAAGGGTCTGATTGTCCAGATGCTGGTCAGGATGCGCGGCTGCGGCAATTTCTACCTCTTGCGCGCCGCAACGAGAAAAGTGTGCATAAGTCAAGTCTTGACTTCGGCGGAAGCGCTTCCCGCTGGCCGTTTAGGCCCATCCGCACCCTGACGCCCAGAGCCCAGTACATTGCGCTGCATCAAATTCGCCGCACCGAATCCGTGGCAATAAATCGGCCAATCCATGGTCAATGCGTGGTCAATACACGGTCAATGCGCGCCAGTATGAATCGTCCGGCTATGACGATGCACCTCGTCCACCAGTTCGGCGACATGCTCGGGCGGCGTGAATTGCGAAATGCCGTGGCCGAGATTGAAGACGTGGCCCGGATGGGGGCCGAAGCTGTCGAGGACTGCGCGCGCCTGCTCGCGTATCGCCGCGGGCGGAGCAAACAGCACCGTCGGATCGAGATTGCCCTGTAACGCGACGCGCCCGCCCACGCGTTCGCGCGCGCGGCCGAGATTCACCGTCCAGTCGACACCGACGGCATCCACGCCGGTCGCCGCAATCTCGTCCAGCCAGAGACCGCCTCCCTTCGTGAACGTGATGACGGGCACGCGCTCGCCGTCATGCTCGCGCTTGAGCGCCGCCACCACCTGAGCGATGTAGTTCAGCGAGAAACGCTGGTAGGTGCCGTCCGCCAATGCACCGCCCCAGGTGTCGAAGATCATGACGGCCTGTGCGCCTGCCTCGATCTGCGCATTCAGATAAGCGGCGACCGCCTGCGCATTCACTTCGAGAATGCGCTGCATCAGATCGGGCCTCGCGTACAGCATCGACTTGACCGTGCGGAAGTCGTCCGAACCGCCGCCTTCGACCATGTAGCACGCGAGCGTCCACGGGCTGCCCGAAAAGCCGATCAGCGGCACGCGCTGGCGCCCCTGTGCGTCGGTGAGCGCTCGGCGGATCTCGCGCACGGCGTCCGTGACATAGCCGAGCGTCGCGCCGATGTCCGGCACCGCGAGCTTCGCGACATCGGCTTCCGTTCGCACCGGATGCGCGAACTTCGGCCCCTCGCCCGCCTGGAAGTCGAGGCCGAGGCCCATCGCGTCGGGAATCGTCAGGATGTCGGAAAACAGGATGGCGGCGTCGAGCGGAAAGCGTTCGAGCGGCTGCAGCGTGACTTCGGTTGCGTAGTCCGGGTTCTTGGCGAGGCCCAGAAAACTGCCGGCGCGGCTGCGCGTGGCGTTGTACTCCGGCAGATAACGGCCCGCCTGGCGCATCAGCCAGATCGGTGTGTACTCGGTCGGCTGCCGCAACAGCGCGCGCAGAAAGGTGTCGTTCAGAAGGGTATGAGCCACGGGCGGGGGCGCTGGTGCGCTTCAGGATTCAGGAGCAAGCGGTCATTTTACCGGAGCGGCCGTGCCGGGATGGCGGTGATGGGCGGCATAACCGGGACACCGGCGCGCTCGGATCGGCCAACGCTTACCCGTGGCGCACGCGCGGGCTATCATCGAGCGGCTTTCCGAACCCGCTGGCCATTCGCCCTATTGCTATCGAGGAGACTCCGTGAAGAAGAAAGGAGCCGTTATCCGCACGTTCGTGACGTTCACCCTCCTTTGCACCAACGCCTGCGCCGTGCCCGCATGGGCGCAAAGCGCCGCCGCGCCCTCCCGGCTCGACGAAGTGATCGCGCGCGGCACGCTGCGCGCCTGCACGACCGGCGACTACAAGCCTTATTCGTACTATCGGCCGGACGGCGCGTTCGAAGGCATCGACATCGACATGACGGAGTCGCTGGCGAAATCGCTGGGTGTGAAAACCGAGTTCGTCAGGACAACGTGGTCTAACCTGACGAGCGACTTTCTCGCGAAGTGCGACGTGGCAGTGGGCGGCGTTTCGACCTCGCTCGAACGCCAGAAGCGCGCCTTCTTCACCGAGCCGTATCAGGTGGACGGCAAGACACCGATCGTCCGCTGCGGCGACGTTGCCAGGTATCAGACGGTGGCGCAGATCGACCAGGCGTCGACGCGCGTGATCGTGAACCCTGGCGGCACGAACGAGCGCTTCGCACGGCAGTTCTTCCCGCATGCGACGCTGACGGTCTACCCGGACAACGTGACGATCTTCAAGCAGATCCTGGCGGGCAAGGCCGACGTGATGGTCACCGACGCATCGGAGACATTGCTGCAGCAAAAGCTGAATCCGGGACTGTGCTCCGTGCATCCGGACCAGCCGTTCCAGTACGGCGAAAAGGCATGGATGGTGCCGCGCGGCGACGTGATCTTCCAGCAGTACGTCGATCAGTGGCTGCATCTGCTGCGCGCGAGCGGCGAATACCAGGTTATCTACGACAAGTGGCTCAAGTAAGCCGCTTTGCCCTCTGATGCGCGACTCACCGGGCATTAAATCGCACGAAGAGTTGCAACGGACCATTGCAGAGCACGGCGTGTGCCGAGTCGATGGAAAGTTGTCGAAAGACGGCGATGCGGTTCGCATCCGTGCATGGCATGCATGCTTTGCTTAGATCAATGCATCCAAATGTCCACGGGACGGACGTTTGTCTATGCACCGTGAATTCAGGAGATCGACGGCCCATTTGAGTGTCTGTGCGCCACACTACACGCCGGTAAAAATGACTTCGAAAAAACATTCAGGATGGCAAAAAATCCCTCGAAGCCTTACCTGGCGGGCGTTACAACCTGAAACACTTTGTTACCGCGAACCCCCATCAATTCGCCCACAATGCCTTCAACGGTTTCAACACGGATGTGGCTTGGTGTCAGTGTGAGCGGACATGAACCACCAGCCGGTCGGCAGTTTGCCGAAGCCCTTCCAAGGGGCATCCTTGTTGGAGCCGTACCGGCGTTACACCAGCGGTACGTAGCTATCCGGCTCCTTCTTTGGTCTCCTCGCGCTAACCCCGTAGCGTGTGGTTTTTAGCGGGCTCCAGGCCCGCTTTTTTTTCGTCTGCGCTTTTCTCATCCATTCCGGATCGACGCGTGTTGCCGACGGCTTCCGTTCGTTACCCATCCTTCGGTTTCCCGATCATTGCCACACAATGGCCCGCTACGCGGCTCGCTATTTTAACGCGGGCCATGTGTCGCAAATTGATATGGCGGGCGCTCACGCCGTCTTCTGCTCGTCGAGTTTCAGCTCTTCGATCATGCGTGCGCGCATCACGAACTTCTGCGCCTTGCCCGTCACGGTCATCGGCAACTCGTCCACGAAGCGGATGTACTTCGGGATCTTGTAGTGCGCAATCTGCCCCTGGCAGAATGCCTGAATCTCTTCGGCGCTGACCGCTTCGCCCGAACGCAGCACGATCCAGGCACATACCTCCTCGCCGTATTTCGCGTCGGGCACGCCGAACACCTGCACGGTTTGCACCTTCGGATGCCGAAACAGGAATTCTTCGATCTCGCGTGGATAGATGTTTTCCCCGCCGCGAATCAGCATGTCTTTCAGACGCCCGACGATGTTGCAATAACCGTCGGCGTCGAGCGTCGCCAGATCCCCCGTGTGCATCCAGCCGTCGACGATCGCTTCGGCCGTCTTCGCCTCGTCGCCCCAGTAGCCGAGCATCACCGAATAACCCTTCGTGCACAGCTCGCCCGTCTCGCCGACGGGCACGACGCTACCGAACGGATCCACGATCTTCACCTCGAGATGAGGCTGGATCTGCCCCACCGTCGTCGTGCGCTTGTCGAGCGGATCCGTGGTCGAACTCTGGAACGACACCGGGCTCGTCTCCGTCATGCCGTAAGCGATCGTGATCTCCGCCAGATGCATTTGCGAGACCACGCGCTTCATTGTCTCGATCGGGCAAGGCGAGCCGGCCATGATGCCGGTGCGCAGGCGCGAGAGGTCGAAGCGCGCAAAGTCCGGGTGATCGAGTTCGGCAATGAACATCGTGGGAACGCCATGCAGGGCCGTGCATTGCTCCTCTGAAACGGCTTCGAGCGTCGCGCGCGGATCGAACGCTTCGCCGGGGAACACCATGTTCGCCCCCACCGAAACGCAGGCGAGCACCGCGAGCACCATGCCGAAGCAGTGATAGAGCGGCACCGGGATGCAAAGCGAATCCGCCTCGGTAAGACGCATCGCCATGGCGATGAAGCGGCCGTTATTCACAACGTTGCGATGCGTGAGCGTCGCGCCCTTCGGATTGCCGGTCGTACCGCTCGTGAACTGGATGTTGATGGGATCGTCGGCATTCAGCGTGGCGCCGATCGCATCGAGCTCGACCTTGCCACCCCGTTCGAGCCGCTCGCGGCCGTCTTCGATCAATTCGCTAAAATTCAGCATCCCCGGCGTTTCGGTGTCGCCCATGCGGATCACCGCGCGCAGTTCCGGCAGCTTCGCCGCATGCAGATCGCCCGGGGTCGCGCTCGCGAGCTCGGGCGCAAGCGTTTGCAGCATGTCGAGGTACTTCGATGTCTTGAAGCTCTCGGCGGCGACAATCGCCTTGCAGCCCACCTTGTTCAGCGCGTATTCGAGCTCGGCCAGGCGGTAAGCCGGATTGATGTTGACGAGCACGGCGCCAACGCGCGCGGTGGCGAACTGGGTGAGAAGCCACTCGACGCGGTTGGGCGACCAGATGCCGACACGGTCGCCCTTACGAATGCCGATCGCGAGCAAACCCGCAGCGAGCACGTCGACCTCTTCGGCAAATTCACGCCAGTTCCAGCGGATGCCCTGCTCGCGAAACACGACCGCGGGCCGCTCCGGTACCCGCGCCGCGGTGTCCTGCAGAAAGGCCCCGAGGGTGGCATTGGAAAGCGGTACGGCGGTCGTGCCGCGTACATAGGAAAGCCCGTCTTTCGGCGCGATGAGCGCTTCGCGCGCATCGGGTGCGTCGATTGCCATGATGGCCGTCTCCCCGGGAGTCTCGATCCCGATTGAAATCCGTTTGAAAAACATTGTGCGCCGGGCCCGCAGGCGCCGGCATCAAGTTTTACCCGCAGCGCATACGCTGCGTCCGGGTCCCGAGGCACGCACCCTCGCCGCTCCCGAAGGCATGATTTCGCATTACCTTTCCGTAAACGTCAAGTGGGGAGTACGAGCAAAAAAAATGGGCCCCGTTGGGAGCCCATTTCACTTCGCACTACGCGGTACCTGATGGCACCAGCCTGATGCGCGCGTACGCCAGCTCAATGCTGGTTCATCTTGCGCAGGCGCTGGATCGCCGCGAGCTGCGCCACCGCGTAGGCCAGTTCAGCCTGCGCCGTCGCGTACTCGAGGTTCGAGCCGGCGTTCTGCAGTACCTCTTCAGCGCGCTTACGCGCTTCGTCGGCCTTCGCTTCGTCGAGATCCGCGCCGCGGATCGCCGTGTCGGCCAGCACCGTCACGACGCCCGGCTGGATTTCGAGAATGCCACCGGCGACGAACACGAACTCTTCCTCGTCGTTTTCAGCGACGATGCGCACGGCACCCGGACGGATACGCGTGATGAGCGGCGTATGACCCGGCAGAATGCCCAACTCGCCCGCCTCGCCCGGTAGCGCGATGAACTTCGCCCGGCCCGCGAAGATGCTCTCTTCGGCGCTGACGACGTCTACCTTGATGGTTGCTGCCATATATGTCGACTCCTGATCCTGAGTAAGTTGCGTGGGCGTGGCGCCTCGCGAACGAAGCACCGCGCCCCTTTTTCAGCAACTCAACCTTTACTGGATCTTCTTGGCCTTCTCGAAGGCTTCGTCGATCGTGCCGACCATGTAGAACGCCTGCTCCGGCAGATGATCGCACTCGCCGTCGACGATCATCTTGAAGCCGCGGATGGTTTCCTTGAGCGGCACGTACTTGCCCGGCGAGCCCGTGAAGACTTCCGCGACATGGAACGGCTGCGAGAGGAAACGCTGGATCTTGCGTGCGCGGGCGACGGCCAGCTTGTCTTCCGGCGACAGTTCGTCCATGCCCAGAATCGCGATGATGTCGCGCAGTTCCTTGTAGCGCTGGAGCGTCTGCTGCACGCCACGCGTGATCGAGTAGTGCTCTTCGCCAATCACGTTCGGGTCGATCTGACGCGAGGTCGAATCGAGCGGGTCCACGGCGGGGTAGATGCCGAGCGAAGCGATGTCACGCGAGAGCACGACGGTTGCGTCGAGGTGGCCGAAGGTCGTGGCCGGTGACGGGTCCGTCAAGTCGTCCGCAGGGACGTACACGGCCTGAACCGAGGTAATCGAGCCCTTCTTGGTCGACGTGATGCGCTCTTGCAGCTTGCCCATTTCTTCAGCCAGCGTCGGCTGATAACCCACTGCCGACGGCATCCGGCCGAGCAGTGCCGACACTTCGGTACCGGCCAGCGTGAAACGGTAGATGTTGTCGACGAAGAACAGCACGTCGAGGCCTTCGTCACGGAAGTACTCGGCCATCGTCAGACCGGTCAGCGCGACGCGCAGACGGTTGCCCGGCGGCTCGTTCATCTGGCCGTACACCAGCGCGACCTTGTCCAGAACGTTCGAGTCCTTCATTTCGTGGTAGAAGTCGTTGCCCTCACGGGTACGCTCGCCCACGCCCGCGAACACGGAGTAACCGCCGTGCTCCTTCGCGATGTTGTTGATGAGCTCCATCATGTTGACGGTCTTGCCCACGCCCGCGCCACCGAACAGACCCACCTTGCCGCCCTTGGCGAACGGGCAGATCAGGTCGATCACCTTGATGCCGGTTTCGAGCAGTTCCGCCGAAGGCGAGAGCTCGTCGAACGCCGGGGCGTTCTGGTGGATCGCGCGCGTCGTTTCGCTGACGATCGGGCCCGCTTCGTCGATCGGGCGGCCGAGCACGTCCATGATGCGGCCGAGCGTCGGCTTGCCGACCGGCACGCTAATGGGCTTGCCCGTGTTCTTCACCACGGTGCCGCGGCGCAGACCGTCCGACGCACCCAGACAAATGGTGCGCACGACGCCGTCGCCAAGCTGCTGCTGCACTTCGAGGGTCAGTTCCGTGCCTTCGAGAATCAGTGCGTCGTAGATCTTCGGCATGTGCTCACGCGGGAACTCCACGTCGATCACGGCGCCGATGCACTGTACGATCTTGCCTTCCGGCAAAGCAGTTGTACTCATCGATTTTCCTTTCAATACCTGAATTCTTCAGTCGCGCAAAGGCGCACTCTCGAGCCAAGTTCCGGTCCGCTTACACAGCGGCGGCGCCGCTGACGATCTCCGACAATTCCTTCGTGATCGCGGCCTGCCGGCTCTTGTTGTACGACAGCTGCAGTTCGCTGATCACCGTCTTCGCGTTGTCCGAGGCGGCCTTCATCGCAACCATGCGCGCCGACTGTTCCGACGCCATGTTTTCCGCGACCGCCTGGTACACCAGCGCTTCAACGTAACGCACGAGCAACTCGTCCACGACCAACTGCGCATCCGGCTCGTAGATGTAATCCCACGACGCTTTCGGCGTGCCGTCGTCGGCGCTGGCGTCGAAGTCCTCCGCCGACAGCGGCAGTAGCTGCTCGATCACCGCCTCCTGCTTCATCGTGTTGACGAAGCGCGTGTAGGCGAGATAGACGGCCGACAGCTTGCCTTCCGAATACATGTCGAGCTGCGCCTTCACGGCACCGATCAGCTTTTCGAGGTGCGGCGTGTCGCCGAGCTGCACCGACTGCGACACCACCTTCGCGCCGAAACGATTCAGGAAACCGAGACCCTTGCTACCGATTGCGGTGGCTTCGATCTTCACGCCCTTCTCGTCCAGCTCCTTGAACTTCTGCAGTGTCGCGCGCAGCACGTTGGTATTCATACCGCCGCACAGACCCTTGTCGGTCGTAACGAGGATGAGACCCGCAGCCCCGGCGCCTTCGTTCACCATCATGAACGGATGGCGGTACTCCAGGTTTGCACGGCTCATGTGCGCGGCGATGGCACGGACCTTGTCGGCATACGGGCGAGCCGCGCGCATGCGCTCCTGGGCGCGGCGCATCTTCGATGCGGCCACCATCTCCATCGCCTTGGTGATCTTGCGCGTGTTCTGCACGCTCTTGATCTTGCCGCGAATTTCCTTCATTCCAGCCATAACTTGCTCCTTTGTCGACCCAAGTTAGCGCTTTAGCGCTTACTCGGGTCCCAGTCCGTTTATCGTGTTTGATTCCCGGACGGATCAGTATGCGCCGGACTTCTTGAAGTCCTTGATAGCCGCATGCAGCGCGTTCTCGTCGTCCTTCGACAGATCCTTCGTGTCCTCGATACGCTTCACGAGGTCGGCGTGGCTCGTCTTCAGGTACTCGCGCAGGCCCTTTTCGAACGGCAGAACGTCCTTCACCTCGAGGTCGTCGAGGTAGCCGTTGTTCGCCGAGAAGAGCGCGACAGCCAGCTCCCACACCTGCAGCGGCTGGTATTGCGGCTGCTTGAGCAGTTCCGTCACGCGGCGGCCGCGCTCGAGCTGCTTGCGGGTGGCTTCGTCGAGATCCGAGGCGAACTGGGCGAATGCGGCCAGTTCGCGATACTGCGCGAGGTCGGTACGGATACCGCCCGACAGCTTCTTGACGATCTTCGTCTGCGCTGCGCCACCGACGCGCGACACCGACACGCCGGCGTTGATAGCCGGGCGGATACCCGCGTTGAAGAGGTCGGTTTCGAGGAAGATCTGGCCGTCGGTAATCGAGATCACGTTCGTCGGAACGAACGCGGTCACGTCGCCGGCCTGCGTTTCGATGATCGGCAGGGCGGTGAGCGAACCCGTCTTGCCCTTCACTTCGCCGTTCGTGAACTTCTCGACGTAGTCGGCCGAAACGCGCGCGGCGCGCTCGAGCAGACGCGAGTGCAGATAGAACACGTCGCCGGGGTAAGCTTCACGGCCCGGCGGGCGGCGCAGCAGCAGCGAGATCTGGCGATAGGCCCAGGCTTGCTTGGTCAGATCGTCATAAATGATCAGCGCGTCCTGGCCGCGGTCACGGAAGTATTCGCCCATCGTGCAGCCCGAGTACGGCGCGAGATACTGCAGCGCGGCCGATTCCGAAGCCGAGGCGGCCACGACGATCGTGTACTCCATCGCGCCCGTTTCTTCGAGCTTGCGCACCACGTTCTGGATCGACGAAGCCTTCTGGCCGATCGCGACGTAGATACAGATGAGGTTCTTGCCCTTCTGGTTGATGATCGTGTCGACGGCCACCGCGGTCTTGCCGCACTGACGGTCGCCGATGATCAGCTCGCGCTGGCCACGGCCGATCGGCACCATCGAGTCGATCGACTTGAGGCCCGTCTGCACCGGCTGCGACACGCCTTCACGCCAGATCACGCCCGGGGCGATCTTTTCGACCGCGTCGGTCAACTTCGCGTTGACCGGGCCCTTGCCGTCGATCGGGTTGCCGAGAGGATCGACCACGCGGCCGATCAGTTCCGGGCCCACCGGCACTTCCAGAATGCGACCCGTCGTCTTGACGATGTTGCCTTCCGAGATGTGTTCCCACTCGCCCAGAATCACCGCGCCGACCGAGTCGCGCTCGAGGTTCAGCGCGAGGCCGAAGGTGTTGCCCGGAAATTCGAGCATTTCACCCTGCATCACGTCCGAAAGGCCGTGGATGCGCACGATACCGTCGGTCACGGAGATCACGGTGCCCTGGTTGCGAACGTCTGCGCTCGCTTCAAGGCCCTGGATCCGGCTCTTGATCAGCTCGCTGATCTCAGAGGGATTGAGTTGCATTATTCGCTCCTGATGTTCAATTCTGTTGCGTGCCAGCCGCTGCTGCGTGCAATCGATGCTCAGGCGGCCAGTACCGCTTGCATCCTGGCGAGCCGCGCGCGGACCGAGGTATCGAGCACTTCGTCGCCGACCGTGACGCGCACGCCACCGATGAGCGACTCGTCGACTTCGACGGAAGGCTTCAGCTTGCGTTTGAACTTGTGTTCGAGACTGGCGACGAGGTCGTTCAACTGTGCGCCTTCGAGCGGAAACGCGCTGACGATCAACGCGTCGGCTGCGCCCTCTTTGGCGTTCTTGAGCGATTCGAACTGCTCGTGAATTTGCGGCAGCAGTTCCAGGCGATGGCCCGCAACCAGCATCTGCACGAGGTTCTTCGCCTCGGCGCTGTCCTTGAGCGGCGACTTCACCGCCGACAGCAGCAGATCGACGACCTGGGCGTGGCTCACTTTCGGGCTCGACGCGATCGACAGCACCTCGGGCAAAGCCGCAACCTGCGCCAGCTCGGCGACGAGCGAGGACCAGGCTGCGACGTCACCCGCTTCGGCCACGGCGAACAGGGCTTCTGCGTACGGGCGGGCGATGGTTGCAAGTTCGGCCATGATCAGAGCTCGGCTTTCAGTTGATTCAGCAGGTCGGCATGAGCCGTCTGGTCGACTTCGCGCTTCAGGATCTGCTCGGCACCGTGGACGGCGAGTGCGGCGACTTCCGCGCGCAGTCCTTCACGCGCCTTGATGACCTGCTGCTCGGCGTCGGCTTTCGCCTGGGCGACGATGCGCGCCGCTTCCGCGTGCGCCTGGCCCTTGATTTCTTCGGCGAGCGCCTGCGCGCGCTTTTCGGCTTCGGCGATCCGGTGCTGGCCTTCAACACGGGCCTGCGCGAGATCCTGCTCGACGCGCTTGTGCGCCGCCGCCAGTTCCTCTTGCCCCTTTTCGGCTGCCGACAGACCGTCGGCAATCTTCTTCGAGCGCTCATCGAGGGCGTTGACCATCGGCGGCCACACGAACTTCATCGTGAACCACGCGAGGATCAGGAACACGATCAATTGCGCAAACAGGGTTGCGTTGAGATTCACGGTGTTTCCTTCCAAACGTTGCTATAGAGATGCCCGGCAACCGGTGGCCGGATCCAGTGGATCGCCACCCCGGCCGGGCATCCCGTCACTGGCCCCGCGCCGGGCCCGACTCAGTTTGGCAAACTCCACGCCGGAGTCGCGTGCAATATTCGCGGCCAATCTCAGTATGGGCGAGACGCGGTCATCCAGGGAAACTTATCCCGCGATCTTCGACAACAGCGGGTTGGCGAACGCGAACAGCATGGCGATACCCACACCGATCAGGAATGCAGCGTCGATCAGGCCAACCAGCAGGAACATCTTCGTTTGCAGCGGGTTCATCAATTCGGGCTGACGTGCGCAGGCCTCGATGTACTTGCCGCCCATCATGCCGATACCGATACATGCGCCACAAGCGCCCAGACCGATGATGATGCCGATACCGATGGCGGTCGGCCCTTGAATGAGAGCGGTCAGAGCGTGGATGTTGGCGAGCAAATCTTGCATGATTATTCCTCTGAAAAAGACTTGATTACTTGATTTAAAAAAACCGGAAAGCCAGTTAAAGAAACCGGTAAAGCGAGACCCAAACCACAACCTGATGCTACGGGCAGCGCGGCCTTAGTGCTTGTCGTGCGCCTGGCCGAGATAAACCAGCGTCAGCATCATGAAAATGAACGCCTGCAGCAGCACGATCAGGATGTGGAAGATTGCCCAGACGCTGCCCGCGATCACGTGCCCGATAAAGCCAAGCACACCGAAATCCAGGCCGAAGCCCCACATGCCGCCCAGAAGCGCGATCAGCAGGAACAGCAGTTCGCCCGCATACATGTTGCCGAACAACCGCATCCCGAGCGAAACCGTCTTGGCCACGTATTCGATAATGTTCAGCGCGAGATTGGGAATCCAGAGCAGCGGATGGGCGCCGAACGGCGCCGTGATCAGCTCGTGCAGCCAGCCGCCCAGGCCCTTGATCTTGATGCTGTAGTAGAGCATCAGAATGAAGATGCCGAGCGCCATCCCGAAGGTCGCGTTGACGTCGGCGGTCGGCACGATCCGCTGGTGCGGAATCGCCGAGGAAAGGCCAAGCAGACCAATGACACGGCCGGCCAGATCGACCGGCAAGAGGTCGAGCGAATTCATCAGGGCAACCCAGATGAACACGGTCAATGCCAGCGGTGCAATAAAGGTGCGGCTGCCGTGGATCATGCTCTTGGCCTGATCCTCGACCATCTCGACCAGCCACTCGATCGCGCATTGAAAGCGCGACGGCACGCCCGACGTAGCCTTGCGTGCGGCCAGCCACAGAATGAGAATGGTCGCCAGGCCAGTCAGGATCGACCAGAACAGCGTGTCGTAATTGATGATGGAGAAGTCGACGACGCTCGATTGCGGCTTGCTCGAGAAGAACGTCAGGTGGTGCGTGATGTATTCCGCAGGTTCGAGCAGGTGCGATTCGCTTGCTGCCATTTTTTCAGACACCTTAGCAATATTAAAATACGTTCGGCCTGCCGCCCTCGGTTCATCGGCACGCCGGCCGCCAGGGCGCGCGCACGATTACCGAACTCGACAGACACTGATCAAAACGCCAGTGCGACCCAATACGCCTTGAGCCCCACCAGGTAGGCCGCCAACATCGGCAGCCAGCGCACCTCATGATACGTCTCGCCGATAGCGACGAAGAGCGCCAGCGTGATGCCGGCCTTGAACGCTTCGCCCGCCACCAATGCCATCCTGGAGCGGCCTCCTGAGCGCTTCAGGTACAGCGCGAACAGGCCGCCCGGAACCCAGCACACGGCGCCGCCAAGCAAGGCCGACAGGACGGCATGCATGGACCGGTCAAAAAACAGCCAGACAATTAGCGCCACCAACAACGACAAAGCTATTTGTGCTGCCACGACCCGCAGCGGCGTTACACGCGACGGACGATCCACTTTCGGGCCGAACAACTTCCTGGCTTCATCCCGCGTAAGTGGAGTAATTGTATTTTCTTGCTCGATGTCCCAATCATCCCGAGGGGATGATGTCCGATCGTTGGAGCGCTGCTGCGCCCCCCGCGGAGCTGACGCCTCAGACGGCGACAGGTCAGGCGATTTGCGCATCATGCAGATCCTTGGTCCGGCCTACGCCTTACACAAGGCCTTCAGGCGCATCAAACTGTCAATCCGGCCAGATTGTAAGCGATAGTGGCAGGTGATTCAAGATTTTAGGTCGCTCTGTAACGCCTGTGAAACAGCGCATCATGATGCGAAAAAGCGGCCTTTTCGAGGGGAATAAACGACGACTGTAAGGTTCTCGCGTGCGCCTGAAAATGCGACGCGGATCAATGGCGAGGCGAATTGTTAAAGCGGACGTCGAGGTGGCTATTGCCGCAGAGCGCGACACTCATCCACTCGGCGGAAAAACGCTGGAGCAACGCCCCGGAACACCGGATCAAAGATGCAGCAGCAGCCAGCCGCCCGTTGCGCCGGCGAGCAGCCAGAACGGGATGGAATAAAGGTGAAACGGCAGCCACATGCCACGCTCTCCGGCGAGGCGCACCGCAATCAGGTTGGCGAGCGAACCGATCGCGAATCCGAAGCCGCCGACGCTCACCCCGAAAGCCAATGCGCGCCAGTCGTGCGTGAACCCTGCGAGCACGATGGCGGCCGGAACATTACTGATGATCTGCGACAGCACGGCTCCTGCGACATATCCGCGCAGCGGAGCCTCCAAAGCGAGACTGCCGAGCAAACCGTGAATCCACGGTAGCGCGGCCGCACTGCGCAAGACAATGAACATCAGCACGAAGATGCAGAGCAGCAGCCAGTCGATCTTCAACACGATGCGCGGGCGCCACACCAGAAAGCCTGCGGCAACGCCCGCGAGCGCGATGCCGGCGTGATGCGCATCGGCTAGCAGCACGAACGCGACGAAGAGCACCCCGGCAACACTCGCAAGCGGGCGATCGACCGGGTGCGGATCGGTGTCGGTCGAAAGATCGAGCGGCCGGGATTTGAAAGAGAACACGGCGAGGACGAGCAGCATCGTCATCAGCATGGCGCATAGCGGCGCCAAAGCCGCAACGAAGCGGCCGAACGAAACGCCGCTCAGTTGCCAGAGAAACAGGTTCTGCGGATTGCCGAGCGGTGTCAGCACCGAGCCCGCGTTCACCGCGAGCGCAACCATGATCACGAGCTGTCTGAGAGGCAACGGGGTGAGCCGGTGCAGCGAGAGCATGAGCGGCACGACCACGAACAGCGCTACGTCATTCGTCACGATCGTTGCGAGCGCCGCGGCCAGGGCGATCAGGAACAGGGCCAGCGCGCGCTCGGAATGAATGCGCCGCACGAGGCGGTGGGCCATCCACGTCAGCAATCCTGAATATTCGATCGCCTTCGTCAGAATCAGCAGGCCCGCGAGCGTCATGACCGTCTGCCAGTCGACCAGCGCGGGCAGCGAGGCCCAGGCGCGCGGGGCGAACACCTGGAGCAGCACGAATGCCGCAACCAGGATGGCGAGCACCGGCTCCGAAACGGCGAGCGCGCCGATACGGCGCAGGAGTCCGCGCGCAGCGTGCCGGGTTTCAGGCAAGGGTTGGCCGTCGCGCACGTCTGCGGCAGCGAACTCAGGCCGCCGTTTCGCCGCGCAGGCGCAGCAGGATGCCGTCGAGCGCGTCGAGGTCGCCGAAGTCGACTGTCAACTGCCCGCGCCCTCGCCTGCCCAGCTTGATCTTCACCGTGGCGGACAGCAGGTCGGAGAGCTCCTCTTCGAGGCGCCGGGTATCGCGGCCGCCGTCATGGGGCGCCTTCGCCTTCAGCACGGGCGTGGCCTTCGTCGTGGCCGTCACGAGCTTCTCGGTCTCGCGCACCGACATCCGTTTGTTGACGACCTGGTTGGCGAGCGTGATCTGCGTCGCCGCGTCCACGGCGAGCAGCGCGCGGGCGTGGCCCATGTCGAGGTCGCCCGCGAGCAGCATGGTCTGCACCGGCGCGGCCAGATTCAGGAGACGCAGCAAGTTGGACACGGCGCTGCGCGAACGGCCGACGGATTCCGCCGCCTGCTCGTGCGTGAAACGAAACTCGTCGAGCAGGCGCTGGATGCCCTGCGCCTCTTCGAGCGGATTGAGGTCTTCGCGCTGGATATTCTCGATCAGCGCCATGGCGGCCGCGGCCTGATCCGGAACGTCCTTCACGAGCACCGGCACCTCGGTCAGACCCGCAATGTGCGCCGCGCGGAATCGCCGCTCGCCCGCGATGATCTCGTAACGGTCGGTGTCGATCGGGCGCACGAGGATGGGCTGCATCAGGCCCTGCGCGCGAATGCTCGCCGCCAGTTCCTGCAAGGCGCCTTCGTCCATGCGCGTACGCGGCTGGTATTTGCCCGCCTGCATCTTCGTAAGCGGCAGCGTGTTGGGCGCGCTGTCGATCTTCACCGCCTCGGTAATGTCCGCGCTGCCGCCAAGCAGCGCCTCCAGTCCGCGGCCCAGTCCTTTCTTCCGTGCTACTGCGTTCATCGTGCTCCCTCAGTCTGCATTGACCGCGAGGTGTGTCAAAAGCGATGTCAAAAACGGCGTCAAAGCGCGCGCACCCGCTCGATCATTTCCGCACCGAACTGCACATACGCCTGGGCGCCGCGCGACGCGCGATCGAACACCACGCCCGGCAGCCCATAGCTGGGCGCCTCCGCGAGGCGCACGTTGCGCGGGATCACCGCGTCGAACACCTTGTCGCCGAAGTGCTCCTTCAACTGCTCCGACACCTGCTGCTGCAACGTGATGCGCGGATCGAACATCACGCGCAAAAGGCCGATCACCTTCAGGTCGCGGTTCATGTTCGCGTGGACCTGCTTGATCGTGTTGACGAGATCGGACAGCCCTTCGAGCGCGAAGTACTCGCACTGCATCGGGATCACGACGCCATGCGCCGCGCACAGCCCGTTGAGCGTGAGCAGCGAGAGCGCCGGGGGGCAATCGATCAGCACAAAGTCGTACTCGGCCTCGACCTGCTCGAGCGCGTTCCTCAAGCGGCGCTCGCGCTGCTCCATGGAGACGAGCTCGACTTCGGCGCCGGCCAGTTCGCGATTGGCCGGCAGCACGTCGTAGCCCACGGCTTCGGGGCGCGTGCGCGCATCGAGCACCGTCACGCCGTCGACCAGTACTTCATACACCGTGTTCTCGCACGCGGCCTTGTTGATGCCGCTGCCCATCGTGGCGTTGCCTTGCGGGTCGAGATCGATGAGAAGGACACGCTGTCCCTGCGATGCGAGGCTCGCGGCGAGATTGACCGTTGTCGTCGTCTTGCCGACGCCGCCCTTCTGGTTCGCAACGCAGAAGATTTTTGCCATCTTTCGAGTGTCCCTTTTACTGCCTTGGATAGTTTGCTTACGTTATCGCGCCTGCACTGCCGCTGTCACGCCGGTTCGACCGTCACTTCGAGGAGATGCCGCTCGGCGTCCAGCATCGGTACATCGAGGCGAATCGTCTGCACCACTTGCGCACCGTCCGGCAAGCGCTCGACTTCGCCGTCCGGGCGCACGCCCTTCATCGCCCAGATCGCGCCGCCATCGGCAACCAGATGCCGGGCCAGTGTAACGAAATCGGCGAGCTCCGCGAATGCCCGCGACACGATCAGATCGAATTTTTTCGGCACTTCGACCCCAGGGCGCAGCGACTCGACACGCCCGGTGATCACGGACAGGTTCGCGAGACCCAGTTCGGCCTTCGCCTGAGACTGGAATGCTGTCTTCTTGTGGACAATGTCGTTCAGCGTCACGGACCAGCCCGGCCGCGCGATCGCCAGCACGATACCCGGCAAGCCGCCGCCGGAGCCCACATCCAGCACCGCGGCACTCTCGCGCAAAGGCAAATGCGGCAGGATCGAGAGGGAATCGAGAATGTGCTGAATCAGCATCTGGCGCGGGTCGCGGATCGCGGTCAGGTTGTAGACCGCGTTCCATTTCGCCAGTAGCGCAACGTAGTCGAGCAATTGCCCATGCTGCCGCTCGCTCAGTTCGATGCCAAGCGTCTGGACGCCCTCCTCCAGCATTCGGGCCAAGGCCTCGCGATCCGCGACGCCGGGTTGCCGCGCGCGGCCCGTCATTGCGCCACCGGCGTGTTGTCCGAGCCGGAATCGGCCGGATTCTGACGCCGACGGCCAAGGCCGCGCTTGAGGTGCACCATCAACAGCGAGATCGCGGCCGGCGTCACGCCCTGGATACGCGACGCCTGGCCAATAGTTTCGGGTCGATGCTGCGTCAGCTTCTGGCGCACTTCGAACGAGAGGCCTCGCACCTCGGCGTAGTCGATACCCTCCGGCAGGCGCGTGTTCTCCTGCGCGCCGTTGCGCTCGATTTCGTCGGCCTGACGATCGATATAACCCTGATATTTGATGCCAATCTCGATCTGTTCCTTGATCTGCGCGAGCAGGATCTCGTCGCCGGCCAGCGGCGTTTCGGGGCTGCATGCACCTTCGCGCAAACCGCACACGCCGTCGTAGCTAACGCCCGGGCGGCGCAGCAGATCCGCGAGGTTGTACTCGCGATCGATCGGCTTGCCGAGCAGCGCCGTCGCCTCTTCGGCCGGCAGGCTTTTCGGATTCACCCACGTCGACTTCAGGCGCTCTGTTTCACGTGAAACAGCGTCGCGCTTGCGGCTGAATGCTTCCCAGCGCACATCGTCGACGACGCCCAGCTCGCGGCCAATCTCCGTCAGGCGCATATCCGCATTGTCTTCGCGAAGGCTCAAGCGGTACTCGGCACGGCTCGTGAACATGCGATACGGCTCCGAAACACCGCGCGTTACCAGATCGTCGACCAGCACCCCCAAGTAGGCTTCGTCGCGGCGCGGGCACCACGCGTCCTTGCCCTGCACCTGCAGACCCGCGTTGATCCCGGCGAGCAGACCCTGTGCCGCGGCTTCTTCATAGCCGGTCGTGCCATTGATCTGGCCCGCAAAAAACAGACCCTGGATCACCTTCGCCTCCAGCGACGCCTTCAGGCCGCGAGGATCGAAATAGTCGTACTCGATTGCGTAACCCGGACGCAGGATATGCGCGTGCTCAAGGCCGCGCATCGAATGCACAAGCTCCAGTTGGACGTCGAACGGCAGGCTCGTCGAGATTCCGTTCGGGTAGAACTCGTTGGTCGTCAGTCCTTCCGGCTCAAGGAAAATCTGGTGCGATTCCTTCGAGGCGAAGCGGTGAATCTTGTCCTCGATCGACGGGCAGTAGCGCGGCCCCACCCCTTCGATCACGCCCGTATACATCGGCGAGCGATCGAGACCGCCGCGAATGATGTCGTGCGTACGCTCATTCGTATGCGTGACCCAGCACGGAATCTGGCGCGGATGCTGTTCGGCGCGGCCCAGGAACGAGAACACCGGCACCGGATCAAGGTCGCCCGGCTGCTCTTCCAGTACCGAAAAATCGATCGTGCGGCCGTCGATGCGCGGCGGTGTACCCGTCTTCAGGCGGCCCTGCGGGAGCTTCAATTCCTTCAGGCGCGCCGACAGCGTCACCGCTGCCGGATCGCCGGCGCGGCCGCCCGTGTAGTTGTTGAGACCCACGTGAATCTTGCCGTCGAGGAACGTCCCCGCCGTCAGCACGACTGCCCGGCTGCGGAAGCGGATGCCAACCTGCGTCACCGCTCCGACCACGCGGTCGCCCTCGACCATCAGGTCTTCGACCGCCTGCTGGAACAGCCAGAGATTCGGCTGGTTTTCCAGGCGCCGACGGATCGCGGCCTTGTACAGGATGCGATCGGCCTGCGCGCGCGTCGCGCGCACTGCCGGCCCCTTCGACGAATTCAGGATACGGAATTGAATGCCGCCTTCGTCGGTAGCAGCCGCCATCGCGCCGCCCAGGGCATCGACTTCCTTCACCAGATGGCCTTTGCCAATACCGCCAATCGACGGATTGCAGCTCATCTGGCCAAGCGTCTCGATGTTGTGCGTGAGCAGGAGCGTCTTGACGCCCATGCGGGCGGCGGCAAGCGCGGCCTCGGTGCCGGCGTGACCGCCGCCGACGACGATTATGTCAAACTCTGTGGGATAAAACATGGCCGGACCTCACGCACGGCGAACCTGCGTGAGCCTTCTCAGAAAAAGTGGGATGGGCGAATTATAACGGTTTAGCGTTTTGAGCCGCTCACGCCCGAATTTTTGTCGGCCTGAGTTAAGGCCTCGGCCCTCTTACTTCTGGCCCAAGCAAGGCCAGGGCGAAAAAAAACGGTGTGTTTCACGTGAAACACACCGCTTCGTGAACAACATACAGAGTCGTCAGGCCGTCTTTTTCGCCAGGCCGAGATACGTTTCGATAACGCGGGGATTCTGCGCCAGCTCGTTCGCCGGCCCTTCCAGTGCCAGATCGCCGGTCTCCAGCACGTAGCCGTAGTCCGAAATCTGCAGCGCCGCGCGCGCGTTCTGCTCGATCAGCAAGGTCGCCACGCCGGTCTGCCGCAGCGCACTGATGATATGGAAGATCTCCTTCACGATCAGCGGCGCCAGGCCGAGGCTCGGCTCGTCGAGCATGAGCAGATCGGGCTTGCCCATGAGCGCCCGGCCGACGGCCAGCATCTGCCGTTCGCCGCCCGAGAGCGTCCCGGCCGCCTGAGCTCGCCGTTCCTTGAGCCGCGGAAACAGATCGAATACGTGATCGAGTTGATCGAGGAAGTTGCGCTCGCCCGCCCGCTTGCGCCGATACGCGCCCAGCACGAGATTGTCCTCGACGGTCATCGTCGCGAACAGTTCGCGCTTTTCCGGCACGAGACACATGCCGCGGGCAACGCGCTCCTCGATCGGTAGCGCGCCCACCTCTTCGCCCAGATAAGCGATCCGCCCGCCCGCATGACCGGTGGCGGGCAGCGCGCCCATGATGGCGTTGAGCAAGGTGGACTTGCCGGCGCCGTTCGGCCCGATCACGGAGACGATCTGCCCGGCGCCCACCGTGATCGCGGCCTGGTGCAGCGCCTCGATCTTGCCGTAGCGAACCGAGAGGCGGGAGACTTCCAGTACAGGAGTCACTGGCGCTTTCATCACTCCACCCCGCCCAGGTAAGCTTCGAGCACCGCCGGGTCCTTCTGCACTTCCTCAGGCAGCCCCTCCGCGATCCGCGTGCCAAACTCCATCACGACCAGCCGGTCGGTGAGGTTCATCACGAAATCCATATCGTGTTCCACCAGCAGCACGCTCATCCCCTCTTCTTTCAGCTTGCGCAGCAGTACGGCCAGTTGCTGCTTCTCCTGGTAACGCAGGCCGGCCGCCGGTTCATCGAGCAGCAGCAAGGTCGGGTCGCAGCAGAGTGCGCGCGCGATCTCCAGAATTCGCTGCTGGCCAAGCGCGAGACTGCCGGCCTCTTCGTACATATGCTGATCGAGGCCAACGCGACGGAGCTGCCTCGCCGCCTCGCCCATGAGCCGCCCTTCCTCCGCAGCGTTGAGCTTCGCGACGCTGCGCAGCACGCCCGCGTGGCCGCGCAGATGCGCACCGATCGCGACGTTCTCCAGCACCGTCATCGTCGGTAGCAGCTTGACGTGCTGAAACGTACGGCCGATTCCGCGCGCGACGATTTCACGTGAAGTCAGCCGGTCGATGCGCTCGCCGCGGAACGTGATCTCGCCGCTCGTCGGCTGCAGCACGCCGGTCACCAGGTTGAACGTGGTCGATTTGCCTGCCCCGTTCGGGCCGATCAGGCCGATGATCTGGCCGGCGCGCACCTCGAAGCTCACGTCGTTGACGGCGACCAGACCGCCGAACTGCTTGCGCGCCTTGTCGACCGTGAGCAGCAACTCGCCGGCGGCGGGTTTGCTGCGCTGCGGCAAAGGATCGGCATGATCGGGCACATGGGCCTGCGAGCCGCGCGGAAAGAATCGTGCGACGAATGGCCAGACACCGCGTCGCGCATATTGCAGCAGCAGCACCATCAGAATGCCGAACACGATGATCTCGAAGTTGCCGTTCTCGCCCAGCAGTTTCGGCAGGATGGTCTGCAGCCAGTCCTGCAGCACGGTCAGAATCGCCGCGCCCAGCACCGCACCCCAAACGTGCGCCACGCCGCCCACCACCGCCATGAACAGATACTCGATGCCGTGGTTCAGGCCGAACGGCGTCGGGTTCACGGCTCGCTGCAAATGGGCGTACAGGAAGCCGGAAACGGCCGCGAGCACGGCCGCATAGACGAAGATGACGACGCGCATCCACGCCGTGTTGACGCCCATCGCCTCGGCCATCAGGCCGCCGCCGCGCAGCGCGCGAATGGCCCGCCCGGCGCGGCTATTCAGCAGATTTTGAACCGAGACGACCGACAGCAGCACGACAACCCAGATCAGGTAATAGATATGGCGCCCCGAATCGAGCTCGATGCCGAACACATTGAGCGCCGGAATGCCGTTGATGCCGTCGTACTTGCCGAGCGCGTCGAGATTGCCGAACAGGAAGTACAGCGCCAGACCCCAGGCGATCGTCCCGAGCGGCAGGAAGTGCCCGGAGAGCCGCATCGTCACGAGTCCCAGCACGAGCGCCACGAGCGCCGTCAGCACTACGCCCGCGATCAGTGCGAACCACGGCGAGATGCCGTACTGGGTCGTGAGATACGCCGTTGCATAAGCGCCGATTCCGACAAACGCGGCTTGCCCGAAGCTCGTCATCCCGCCGATGCCGGTCAGGAGCACAAGCCCGATAGCGACGATCGCATAGAGGCCGATGTAGTTCAGCAGCGTGATCCAGTATTCCGGCATGTGCACGGGACCAGGCAGCACCGGCAGCGCGAACATGACGATCAGAAACAGCCAGAAGAAGCGGTTGCGCAGAATGATTCGTTTCATCGCCTCACTCCTCCTCTTCTTCGGTGTGCGGCGTCGCGAAACTGCGCCACAGCAGCACGGGGATGATGAGCGTGAACACGATCACTTCCTTCCAGGAGCTGGCCCAGAACGACGAATACGATTCGAGCAGACCGACGAACACAGACCCCGCGGCGGCCAGCGGATAGCTCACGAGCCCGCCGATGATCGCGCCCACGAAGCCCTTCAGGCCGATCAGGAAGCCTGAGTCGTAATAGATCGTGGTGAGCGGCGCGACGAGAATGCCGCACAGCGCGCCCAGCCCCGCAGCAAGGGTGAACGCAAGCCGCCCGGCCTGCGTCGTGCCGATGCCGACAAGCCGCGCGCCAAGCCGGTTCACGGCCGTGGCGCGCAGCGCCTTGCCCGAAATCGTGCGGTCGAAGTAGACGTACAGCGCAACGATCAGTACGGCGGCCGTGCCGATCACCCAGAGGCTTTGCCCCGAGATCGAAAGACTGCCGATGTTGAACGTGGCGTCGGAAAACGCATTGGTGCGCGAGCCTTCGGCCCCGAACATCACGAGGCCGAGCCCGACCATGACGAAGTGCACCGCCACCGCGACGATGAGCAGCAGCAGCGTGGTCGCCTCCGCGATGGGCTCGTAGGCCAGCCGGTAAATGAACGGCCCCATCGGCACGACGATCGCGAGCGTGAGCGCGATCTGCACGAGCATCGGCAGCGGCCCGGCAGCCACGCTGCGCGTCAGCGCGTAGAGCGCGATGGGAAACAGCAGGTACTTGCCCGCGAGCGTCACGAGCGTGCGCGCCGCGTACCGCCGCCGCTCGGCGTGCCGCACGAGCCCCGCGGCTTCCACGACGAAGCAGGCCGCGCCAAGCGCCACGAGCAGCCAGCAAGTGGCCGGAAACTTCTGCGACTGCAATGCCGCGAGCGTGAGTGCGCCATAGGAGACGAACTCGCCTTGCGGAATGAAGATCACCCGCGTAACGGAAAACACCAGCACCAGCGCAAGCGCGAGCAGCGCGTAGATGGCGCCCGTGGTGATGCCGTCCTGCGCGAGGATCGCGGCGATCGATAAATCCATACACCCCTCTTCCTGGAACCCAGTCAGCCTGGAACGTCGAGCAACGGACAGGCGAAACAACAGGACGGCACGAACGCGCCATCCGGCGGGATGCGGCAGCCTGCGGCGGCAAACGCGCGTTCACGGCGGGCCGTCCGCTTCGCGGGCGGCCCCTTTTTCACGCGGGAAGCGACATCAGTCGCCCTGCAGCTTCCACTTGCCGTCGACGACCTCGACGATCACGCGGGCGCGGTCGTCGAGACCGTTGTGATCGGTAGGCGTCGTGTTCATGATGCCGTGCGAGAGCGGCAGTTCCTTGATGTTTTCGAGCGCATCGCGCAGCGCGACGCGGAACGCTTCGGTGCCGGGCTGACCCGATTTCAGCGCAACCGGAATCGCGCGTTCGAGCATCTGCCCGGCATCCCACGCGTGACCGCCGAAGGTCGCGACGGAACCGGCGCCGTAGGCCTTCTCGTAGGCCGCCTTGTAGGCCAACGCCGACTTTTTGACCGGATTCGAATCCGGCAACTGGTCGGCCACCAGGATCGGGCCGGCGGGCAGCAATTCGCCGTCGCAGTCCTTGCCGCAGACGCGCAGGAAGTCGTTGTTCGCTACACCATGCGTCTGATAGATCTTGCCCTTGTAGCCGCGGTCTTTCAGCGTCGTCGCGGGCAGCGCCGAAGGCGTGCCCGACCCGGCGATCAGCACCGCGTCCGGATTCGCCGACATGAGCTTGAGCGCCTGCCCCGTCACCGACGAATCGGTGCGGTTGAAGCGCTCGGTCTCGACGATCTTGAGGTTGTGCTTCGCCGCCGCCGCGCTGAATTCCTTGAGCCAGCTATCGCCGTAGGCGTCCGTGAAGCCGATGAAGCCCACCGTCTTCACGCCGTGCTTCTGCATGTAGCCGGCAATCGCATCCGCCATCAGGCTGTCGTTCTGCGGCGGCTTGAAGGCCCATTTGCGCTTGTCGTCCATCGGCTGGATGATCGCCGTCGAAGCCGCGAGCGAAATCATCGGCGTCTTGCCCTGCGCGACCACGTCGAGCATCGCCAGCGAATTCGGCGTCACCGACGAACCGATGATCGCGTCCACGTGATCATCGTCGATCAGCTTGTGCGTGTTCTGCACGGCCTTGCTCGTGTCCGACGCGTCGTCGAGCACAATGTATTGCACGCTCTTGCCCGCGATCTCCTTCGGCAGCAGCGCAATCGTGTTCTTCTCGGGAATGCCGAGCGACGCCGCCGGCCCCGTTGCCGAAAGCGTCACCCCGATCTTCACCTGCGCAAGCGCCACGCCGGCGCTCCCCATCAGCGCCATTGCGAGTCCGGCGCTCATCGCCTTCAATGCCCACTTCGTTTTCATTACGCGTCTCCAAACGCCTGGTTTGCGTGTCGATTGACCCCGCGCCAATCACTAATATCTTCGTAAATTGGCGTCGGCCCTTGAGTGTAGTAACCGGCATCGCGCGTGTAACGCATGGTTTTCCCTGCCTGTGCGCGTCTTGCTTGCGCACGCAACAAAAAAGGCACGACGGAAAACCATCGTGCCTTTCTGGCGATGCTGCTGCGGGCCGGATTCGCGATCGCGGGTACTGCTGTTTCGCAGTGCCGCCGGGATGGAAAATCGTCGGCTAAAATAAAAAGCGCTGTTGGACTCCTGTCCAACAGCGCTTCCTTGTCCGGGCACTTTGTGCCTCAGTTGTCTCCTCGTTCTCCACCTGCAAATTAGGTGCATCAGAACTAGGAGAGACTTTAAACTTCGGGCCCCTGGCCTACAACTAGCATTTACCCTAGTGGTGCAGCGCAGCACCGAATTGGGGCGCGCCGACACCATTTTGTCTTAGGGAAAAAGCGCTGATGAACGGCCGCAAGCGTACACGAGAATTCGCTCGTCTGCAGCGCAGCCCGCAGTCGTCGCGTCCGCCATCAGGTCCGCCGCTCAGGCCCGCCACGTCACGCTCGCAAGGGCTTCACGCGCGCGACGATCTCGCCCACGATGCCGCGCCGGAAGGCCAGCACGCACGCAATGAAGATGAGGCCCGTGACGATCGTTGCGGACTCACCGAGCGAGTTGAACCAGCTCACGCCCGTCAGCGAGGCCAGCGCGCCGCCGATATCGCCCAGCCGGTCCTCGAGCGAAACGATCAGCGCCGCGCCCAGCAGTGGCCCGAACAGCGTGCCCATGCCGCCCACGAGCGTCATCAGGATCACGAGGCCGGACATGGTCCAGTAGGCGTCGCCCAGCGTCTCGAAGCCGAGCACGAGCACCTTGAGCGACCCCGCAAGGCCCGCGAGGCCTGCGGAGAGCACGTACGCGAGCAGCTTGAAGCGGTCGGTGTCGTAGCCGAGAGAAATGGCGCGCGGCTCGTTCTCCTTGATCGCGGCAAGCACCTGTCCGAACGGCGAGTGCACGACCCGAACGATGAACAGGAACGCGAGCGCCATGACGAAAAGCACGACGTAATACAGCACGAGATCCGACGAAAGCGACACGAGGCCGAACAGCTTGCCGCGCGGCACCGCCTGCAATCCGTCTTCGCCATGCGTGAACGGCGCCTGCAGGTAGACGAAGTAGATCATCTGCGCGAGCGCGAGCGTCACCATCGCGAAGTAGATGCCCTGGCGGCGGATCGCGAAGATGCCGGTTACGAGACCCAGCAGCGTCGCCGCCAGAGTGCCCGTCAGCACGCCGAGCTCGGGCGTGAAGTTGAGCGACTGCATCGTGTAGCCGGTGAGGTAGCCGGCCGTCGAGAGAAACATCGCGTGCCCGAACGAGAGCAGCCCCGTGTAACCGATCAGCAGGTTGAACGCCACGGCGAAAAGCCCGAAGCACAGCACCTTCATCACGAAGAGCGGATACACCCCTGCGAGCGGCGCGAGCAGCAGGGCGACCAGCAGCAGTCCATAAAGCGCTTTTCTTTGCATCACCTTTCCTTGCCGAAGAGGCCTGCGGGGCGAATCAGCAGCACGATCGCCATGATCACGAACACCACCGTGGCCGACGCCTCGGGCCAGAACACGCGCGTAAAGCCCTCGATCACGCCCAGTACGAGGCCGGTCACGATCGACCCCATGATCGACCCCATGCCGCCGATCACGACCACGGCGAACACCGTGATGATGAGGGGCTGGCCCATGAGGGGCGAGACCTGGATCACGGGCGCGGCCAGCACGCCCGCGAATGCCGCGAGCGCAACGCCAAAGCCATAGGTCAGCGTGACCATGAGCGGCACGTTGATGCCGAACGCCTCGACGAGCTTGGGGTTCTCGGTACCGGCACGCAGATAGGCGCCAATGCGCGTCTTCTCGATCACGAACCAGGTTGCGAAGCACACGACCAGCGACGCGACCACCACCCATGCGCGATAGTTAGGCAGATACATGAAGCCGAGATCGGTCGCGCCCGAAAGCGCCTCGGGGACGTCGTAGGGCTGCCCCGACGAACCGTAGATCGCGCGGAACACCCCCTCGATCGTGAGCGTCAAACCGAAAGTCAACAGGAGTCCGTACAGATGGTCGAGCCGGTAAATCCAGCGCAGCATCGTGCGCTCGATCACCATGCCGAACAGCCCCACCACCACCGGCGCGATGACGAGCATCGCCCAGTACGGCAGGCCGAAGTAGGCAAGCCCCATCCACGTGAGCATCGCACCCAGCATGAACAACGCGCCGTGCGTGAAATTGATCACGTTGAGCATGCCGAAAATCACCGCGAGGCCAAGACTCAGAATCGCATAGAACGAGCCGTTCACGAGCCCGAGCAGCAACTGGCTCAGCACAGCCGGCAGCGGAATGCCAAAGATCGTCATGAAAGCCGCCATCTCCTCAAGATCGCATTCGTGCGGTACGCGACGCGGCACGGCAAAGCCGTACCGCGCGCCACGAAAACACCGCCGCGCTCAGTTGCGCTCAATTGCACCTGGTACGCTTACTTCCACAAGGCGCAGCGCGATTCCTGCTTCGTCGTGTACGCCTGCTCGCCCGGGATCGTCTCCAGCACCTTGTAGTAGTCCCACGGCCGCTTCGACTCGGACGGCTTCTTCACCTCGACCAGGTACATGTCGTGAATCAGCACGCCGTCCGCGCGGATATAGCCGCCCTTCGTGTAGAAGTCGTCGATCTTCGTCTTCTTGAGCTCGGCCATCACCTTGTCCGAATCGGTCGTACCGGCCGCCTGCACCGCTTTCAGATACGTCATCACCGACGAATAGTCGGCGGCCTGCAGTTCGGACGGCATCTTCTTCGTCTGGTCGTAATAGCGCTGCGCCCACTTGCGCGACGCGTCGTTCTGATCCCAGTACCAGCCGGTCGTCAGCTCGAGGCCCTGCGTCGTTTCGAGCCCGAGGCTGTTCACGTCCGGCAGGAACATCAGCAGCGCCGCGATCTTCATCGTCTTCGTGATGCCGAATTCCTTCGCGGCCTTGATCGAATTGACCGTGTCGCCGCCCGCGTTCGCGAGGCCGAGGATCTGTGCCTTCGACGCCTGCGCCTGCAGCAGGAACGACGAGAAGTCCGAAGCCGAAAGCGGATGCCGGACTTCGCCGAGCACCTGGCCGCCGTTCGCCTTCACGACGTCGGCGGTGTTCTTTTCGAGCGATTTGCCGAATGCGTAGTCGGCGGTCAGGAAGAACCACGTCTTGCCGCCCTGCTTGACCACGGCGAGGCCCGTGCCCTTCGCCAGCGCAACCGTGTCGTAACCGTAGTGGACCGTGTACGGCGTGCACTGCTCGTTCGTCAGCGCATCCGTGCCCGCGCCGGTGTTGAAGTACACGCGCTTCTTCTCGAGCGCGACCTGATTCATGGAGAGCGCGGTGGCCGAGTTCGTGCCGCCGAGCAGCATGTCGAGCCCGTCGCGGTCCATCCACTCGCGTGCCTTCGAAGCCGCGATGTCGGCTTTATTCTGGTGGTCGGCATACATGACCTCGATCGGCTTGCCGAGCACCTTGCCGCCAAAGTCCGCCACCGCCATCTTGACGGCGACGAGGCCGCCCTGGCCGTCGTCGTCGGCATAGAGGCCCGACATATCGGTGATGAAACCGATCTTCACCGCATCGTCGGCGGCCTGCGCATTCCCCGCGCCGAGCGCCGTCGCTGCGGCCACTGCGGCAACGAGGGTGGCGAGCCGCGCGAACGTCGTTTTCTTCATGACAGTCTCCTTCTTTTCTGGTTGCGTTGTTATCGAAGCAATACGGCGAGACAACAATTCACGGCAGACACGTTGCGAGCGGCACGGCAAGTCACCTCCGGCCGGGCCGGCCCCAACATGCAGGCTAATGAAGCTAAACGCCAAGCAGATCGTGAAGCACGGGCATCTTGGCATCGAGTTCGGCCACGCCGAAATGCTCGACGATGTGGCCGTGCTCCATGACGTAGAACCGGTCGGCAAGCGGCGCGGCGAAGCGGAAGTTCTGCTCCACCATGACGATCGTGTAGCCGCGCGACTTGAGCGTGACGATCATGCGTGCGAGCGCCTGCACGATCACGGGCGCAAGGCCTTCGGAGATCTCGTCGAGCAGCAGCAGGTTAGCGCCCGTGCGCAGGATGCGCGCGACGGCCAGCATCTGCTGCTCGCCGCCGGAGAGGCGCGTGCCCTGGCTGTGGCGGCGCTCCGCGAGATTCGGGAACATGGCATAGATTTCGTCGAGCGACATGCTCTCGGCGTTCGGGTTCACCGACGGCGGCAGCAGCAGGTTTTCCTCGCAGGACAGGCTCGCGAAGATGCCGCGCTCTTCGGGGCAGTAGCCGACGCCGCAATGCGCGATGCGGTACGTGGGCATCTGGATGGTCTCGCACCCGCCAATGCGGATCGATCCCGTGCGGCGTCCCGTGAGACCCATGATGGCGCGCAGCGTCGTGGTGCGTCCCGCGCCGTTGCGCCCCAGCAGTGTGACGACTTCGCCGCGCGCGACCGTGAGATCGACGCCGTGCAGAATGTGCGACTCGCCATACCACGTCTGCAGACCCGCGATCTCCAGCGCAGGCTCGCCCTGCGCCGCGGCGCCCGCCGCCGCGCGTTCGACTTCCGTCACCGTGTTCATGGGTGGGCTCCGGCAAGGGCCGCGTCCGCACTGCCCATGTAAGCCTCGGCCACGAGCGGATTCTTCGACACTTCCGCGTAGCTGCCTTCGGCGAGCACCTCGCCGCGCTGCAGGACCGTGATCGTGTCGGAAATGCCCGCAATGACGTTCATGTTGTGTTCGACCATCAGGATCGTGCGCCCGCTCGACACTTTCTTGATGAGCGCCGTCACGCGGTCCACGTCCTCGTGGCCCATCCCCTGGGTCGGCTCGTCGAGCAGCATCAGTTCGGGTTCCATCGACAACGTGGTCGCGATCTCGAGCGCGCGCTTGCGCCCGTATGCGAGCTCGACGGTCGGCACGTCCGCGAAGTCGGTGAGACCAACCTGCGTGAGCAGATCCATCGCGCGATCATCGAGTTCGGCGAGCGTGCGTTCGCTCTTCCAGAAGTGATACGCGGTGCCGAGCGAGCGCTGCAAGCCGATGCGCACGTTCTGCAGCGCCGTGAGATGCGGAAACACCGCCGAGATCTGGAACGAACGGATGATGCCGCGCCGCGCGATCTGCGCGGGCCGCTCGTGCGTGATGTCCACGCCGTTGAACACGATGCGCCCGGCGCTCGGTTCGAGAAATTTGGTTAGCAGATTGAAGCAGGTGGTCTTGCCCGCGCCATTGGGCCCGATCAGCGCGTGGATCGTGCCGCGGCACACGCGCAAGTTGACGCCGTTCACGGCGGTGAAGCCTTTGAATTGACGCGTGAGACCGCGCGTCTCCAGAATCGTGTCGCCGAGAATCATGTCCCCTTCCACGCGAAGTAATGGCGTAACTCTGCACGTTGTTCGCGCGAGCCGCCGCACGAATGCCGATGAAGCAATGAAGCCGCGCCAGTTGTAAGGCGCTTGAAGTCCGCTACCGGCGCATGTTGCGCGCCCCCGTTCTCGCGCATTGTCTCGCCAATGATGCAGCGCAATCATTGGGATTTGCACTTAGGGTAAAGCGTGCCGCCAGACCGGATCGACTTTGCAAGAATGACGCGAGATACGCGCACGATGACCTCATGATCGCGACACATTTCATGCGAATTCGCGATGCGAAAAAACGCACCCAGGTAGTCAGGACAGGCAGCGGCGCGCGCACCGGAACATTCCGGTGTACGTCCTGGATAGTGCACCGCGCAGGCGCTCAGGCTGTCGTCGTCAGCGGTGCGGAGGCCTCCACATTGGTGCGCGCGCCGGCGCCCTCGCGACGATCCGCGCGCATCATCGCGGCGGCACGCTCCGCAATCATGAGCGTCGGCGAGTTCGTATTGCCCGAGGTGATGAACGGCATCACCGAAGCGTCGACCACGCGCAGTCCCTCTACCCCACGCACGCGCAGGCGCGCATCGACCACGGCATCGGGGTCGTCGGCGCGGCCCATGCGGCAGGTGCCCACCGGATGGAAGATCGTCGTGCCGACGTTGCCCGCCGCTTCGTGCAGTTGCGCCTCGGTCTGGAACGCCGTGCCCGGCAGGATCTCTTCGGGCCGGTAGCGTGCCAGCGCCTGCGACGCCGCAATGCGCCGCGTGAGGCGCAGGGCGTTTGCGGCCACGCGGCGATCGTGCTCGGTCGACAGATAGTTGGGCGCGATCGAAGGCGCCGCCGCGGGATCGCCGGAAACGATATGAATGCTGCCGCGCGAAGTCGGCCGCAAATTGCACACCGACGCCGTGAAGGCATTGAAGCGATGCAGCGGCTCGCCGAACCGATCGAGCGAGAGTGGCTGCACGTGATACTGGAGGTCGGGCCGCGTGAGCGCGGGATCGTTCGGATCGGACTTCGCGAAAGCGCCAAGCTGCGAAGGTGCCATCGACATCGGCCCGCTCTGGAGAAGCGCATATTGCAGGCCGATCATGAGCTTGCCCCACCAGTGCGCGGAGGCCGTATTGAGCGTGCGCACGCCGCTCACGCGATACGCCATGCGCAGTTGCAGATGGTCCTGGAGGTTCTCGCCCACGCCGCGCAAATCCTGCACGACGCCGATGCCGAGATTCGCGAGCCTGCGCGCGTCGCCAATGCCGGATAGCTCCAGCAGTTGCGGCGAATTCACCGCGCCCGCGCTGAGGATCACTTCGCCGCGCGCGCGCGCCACGTAGTCGACGTCGCCGCCGCGATACTCCACGCCCACGCAGCGCTTGCCTTCGAGGATCACGCGTTGCGTGAGCGCGCCGGTAATGGTGGTGAGATTCGGCCGCTTCATCGCCGCGCGCAGAAACGCCTTCGACGCATTCCATCGCACGCCGCGCTTCTGGTTCACGTCGAAGTAGCCCACGCCGCTGTTGTCGCCGCGATTGAAGTCGTCGGTGGCGGCGATGCCCTGCTCTTGCGCCGCCTGCGCGAACGTTTCGAGAATCTTCCAGCTGAGCCGCTGCTTCTCGACGCGCCATTCGCCGCCGGCGCCGTGAAACGCGTTCGCGCCGCCGTGATAGTCCTCGCTGCGCCGGAACACGGGCAGCACGGCGTCCCACGACCACGCCGCGTCGCCGGTCACGCGCGCCCACTCATCGTAGTCCTCACGTTGGCCGCGCATATAGATCATGCCGTTGATCGACGACGATCCGCCCAGCACGCGCCCGCGCGGATACGACAGTGCGCGGCCATTCAGGCCCGCTTCGGCCTCGGTCTTGTAGAGCCAGTCGGTACGCGGATTGCCGATGCAGTACAGATAGCCGACGGGAATGTGAATCCAGTGGTAATCGTCCTGGCCGCCCGCTTCGAGGAGCAGCACCGAAACATCCGGATCTTCGGTGAGGCGATTGGCGAGCACGCAGCCCGCCGTGCCGGCGCCGACGATCACATAGTCGAAATCGCCTTCGAGGCGACGCGAGGACGTACGTCCTCCTGAGGATTCCATCGTGGTGGGCATCTGTGTCTCCCGGTTCTTGTCCGATGCGGCACGCGAACCTACTTCGCGACCGGCATCGTGAATTCGGCACCCTTCGCGATGCTGTCCGGCCAGCGCTGCATGATGCTCTTGTAGCGCGTGTAGAAACGCACGCCCTCTTCGCCGTAAGCATGATGATCGCCGAACAGCGAACGCTTCCAGCCGCCGAACGAATGCCACGCCATGGGCACCGGAATCGGCACGTTGATGCCCACCATGCCCACCTTGATCTGCCGCGAGAAGGCACGCGCCACACCGCCGTCGGACGTGAAGAGCGACACGCCGTTCGCGAACTCGTGACGGTTGATGAGCGCCACCGCGCTCGCGAAATCGGGCACGCGCACCACCGAAAGCACGGGGCCGAAGATCTCTTCCTTGTAGATCGTCATGTCGGTCTGCACGTTGTCGAACAGCGTGCCGCCGAGGAAGAAGCCGTCCTGGCCATCGACCGCGTGCGTGCGGCCGTCGACCACGAGCTTCGCGCCCGCGGCCACGCCGGCGTCGATATAGCCCCTCACTTTCGTGCGATGCGCGCCCGTGACGAGCGGCCCCATCTCGGACGCACTGTCCATGCCGTTGCCGATCTTCAGCGCTTTCACGCGCGGCGTGAGGCGCTCGACGAGCTCGTCGGCGATGTGTCCCACGGCCACCGCCACCGAAATCGCCATGCAGCGCTCGCCCGCCGAACCGTAAGCCGCGCCGATCAGCGCGTCGACGGCCTGGTCGAGGTCGGCGTCGGGCATCACGACGAGATGATTCTTCGCCCCGCCCAGCGCCTGCACGCGCTTGCCGTGCTTCGTGCCTTCCGTGTAGATGTATTCGGCAATCGGCGTCGAGCCGACGAACGAGAGCGCCGTGACGTCGGGATGCGCGAGCAGCGCATCCACCGCCACCTTGTCGCCGTGCACGACGTTGAAGACGCCGTCGGGCAGGCCGGCCTCTTTGAGCAGTTCAGCGAGGCGCAGCGACGCGGACGGATCGCGTTCGGAAGGCTTCAGCACGAACGTGTTGCCGCAAGCCAGCGCAACCGGAAACATCCAGCACGGCACCATCATCGGGAAGTTGAACGGCGTGATGCCGGCCACGACGCCGAGCGGCTGGCGCAGGTTCCAGTTGTCGATGCCGCCGCCGATCTGGTCGGTGAAGTCGGTTTTCAGCAGATTCGGAATGCCGCACGCGAATTCGACGATCTCGATGCCGCGCATCACCTCGCCCTTCGCGTCCGAAAACACCTTGCCGTGCTCGCGCGTGATGAGTTCGGCCAGTTCGTCGTGATGCTGGTCGAGCAGATCCTTGAACTTGAACAGAATGCGCGCGCGCTTGATGGGCGCCATCTCGCTCCATGCCAAGAATGCGGCGTTCGCCGCGACGACGGCCGCATCCACCTCGGCCACGGTCGCGAGGGGCACGCGCGCGGCGACCTTGCCGGTTGCCGGGTTGAAGACGTCGCCGTAGCGCTCGCTCGCGCCGCCTTGCGGCTTGCCATTGACATAGTGCGTCAGCGTGCGGACGCCCGCTTCGTTCAGATGTGTCTCGCCCATGTGTCCCTCTGCCGTCGATGAGTGGGCGGCGCCGGCAAGCTACGAACACGCGGCCCCGCGGGGATATTCAGGAAGCGTAATCGCGAGGGCGCATCGCGATCCAATGATTAATGCTCAATTGCGATATAAGACGCGTTAATATCAGGATATGGACCTGACCCTGCTCCGCGCCTTCGTCACGGTCGCGCGCGAGGGCAACCTGACGCGCGCGGCCGGGCACCTGCATCTGACGCAGCCCGCCGTGAGCCTGCAGATCAAGCATCTGCAGGAAGCGCTGGGCGTGACGCTCTTCACGCGCGCCTCGCACGGCCTTGCGCTCACGCGCGACGGCCAGGCGCTGCTGCCGCACGCCGAGCGCGCGCTAGCGGCCGCGGGCGACGTGCAGCGCGCCGCTGCTGCATTGCGTCACGAAGTGCGCGGCCGGCTGCGCATCGGCACGATTCTCGATCCCGCGTTCCTGCGCCTGGGCGGCTTTCTGCGGCAGCTCGTGGAGACCTGGCCGCAGATCGAAACGGCGCTGCGCCATGGCATGTCGGGCTGGGTACTCGATCAGGTGCGTGCGAGCGAACTCGACGTGGGTTATTACATCGGCCAGCCCGGCCCGGATGCGGCCAGCTTCCACGCGATCACCCTCACGCGCTTCCAGTACCGCGTGCTCGCGCCCCCCGGCTGGAAAGACCGCATGAAAGGCGCCGGCGACTGGCGCGCGCTGGCCGCCTTCCCGTGGATCTGGACGCCGCCCGCTTCCGCCCACAACCGGCTGCTCACGCGCCTGTTCGAAGCCGCGGACGCGAGACCGGTGAAGGTTGCCGAAGTGGACCAGGAACCGTCGATGCTCGACCTCGTGAAGTCGGGGGTCGGGCTCACGCTGGCGCGCGACTCCATCGCCCTTGCGGAGGCGCACGCCCACGCGCTCACCATCGTCGAAGGCGTGACGGTGCCCACCGAGCTCACGTTCATCACCCTCGCCTCGCGCCGCGACGAGCCCGCCATTGCCGCCGCGCTCAAGGCGATCGAAACGCAGTGGGCGATATGAGCGCCGCTCATGAGGGCGCCGCCGCACACAACGTCCCTTCTGGTGGCACGGTGTAACAGCAGCGTCACACAAGATTTGCTAGATTGAGCTTTCGCCCACGCGAAACCAGCCTGGCACCGTACAGTCGGCTACGCTGCCGACCTCGCGCGAGCCGCGCGGCGAGCCTGGACTCTCGCTCATCGTTTCCCCTGTTTTTTTCCCGTTTTTTCTCGTTCGACAGGAGCTTTGCATGGCCCGCAACATCGAAATCAAAGCCCGTGCCCGCGAATTCGACGCGCTGCGCGAGCGCGCCGCCCAGATCGCCACCGACGCTCCGCTGATCTTTCGCCAGCAGGACTTCTTCTACGACGTCCCGCGCGGGCGCCTGAAGCTGCGCCAGTTCGACGACGGCACGCCGCCCGAGCTGATCTTCTATCAGCGCGACGACCGCGACGGCCCGAAGGCCTCGTATTACACGCGCAGCCCGGTCACCAATGCGGAAGCCATGCACTCGCTGCTGGCGACGGCGCTGACCACGCGCGGCATCGTCTCGAAGGAGCGCCACGTTTATCTGGCGGGCCGCACGCGCATTCATCTGGACCGCGTGGACGGCCTGGGCGATTTCGTCGAGCTCGAGGTCGTGCTCGGCCCGGAAGACGACGAACAGGGTGGCGAAGCCGAAGCCCACGCGATGTTCAAGAAGCTCGGCGTGGATGAAAGCGATCTCGTGGCCGTGGCCTACGTCGATCTGCTGAACGCGCCGGTTAGCGCGTAAGCCGCGTGCTTTGGCCCCAGACTCGGGGCCAAAGCGCGAAATCGAAGCGCGGAGTCAGGGCGAACCCGCGCCCGGCTCCAGGTGAGAGAGCGGCAGCGGCCCGTTGCGCTTGAACGTCGTGAGCACGATGTTCGAGCGCACGCTGTCCACGCCGGGCACGCGCATCAGCTTCTTCATCACGAACGACGACAGCGCGTTCAGATCCGGCGCCACGATCCGCAGCAGATAATCGGCGTCGCCCACCACCGCATGGCATTCGAGCACTTCGGGCAGCACGTCGATCTGCTGCTGGAACTGCTCGATGATCGAATCGCCATGATGTTTGAGCTTCAGGCTCGTGAACGCCGTGACACCAAGGCCCAGCTTCTCGGGCCGCAGCACGACGCGATAGCCGTCGATCACCTCCGACGCTTCGAGGCGCTGCAGCCGCCTGCCGATCTGCGAAGGCGACAGGGGCACCTGCTCGCCGAGTTGCTGGTGGGTGGCGCGGCCATAGCGCTGCAACACGTCGAGCAGCGCGAGATCGAAGTGATCGAGTTCGAGCATGAAGGGATTTCGCATTGATTCGTTAATCGATGCGCGATTATTGCATATTCATAAGATATAACGCCCAATACGCGCGCATTCCGCGTGCGGCTCGCTCTACACTTGCGTCTTCGCAACCGTACGGCCATGTGCCGCTGCTCACCAACGCCGTGTTCGCCGATGCCATCGAGGCCTATGGCCAGACAGCGCTGGCCGCGCACGCACGCGATCCGCGCGCGCTCACGCCGCTTGCGCGCCTCTACTGGTACACGGTGGAGTTCGGGCTGATGCGTGATGCCGGCGCGCCCGGCGGCGTAACGATCTACGGCGCGGGCATCGTGTCGAGCAGGGGCGAGTCGATCTACAGCGTAGAGAGCGCGGCGCCTAATCGCGTCGCCTTCGATCTCGACCGGGTACTGCGCACGCGCTACCGCATCGATACGTTCCAGAAGACCTATTTCGTGATCGATTCGTTCGAGCAACTATTCGACGCGCCAGGCGCGGGCGTCGCAGCGCGCCTCGCCGATCCGGCGTCGCTGCTGGACGCCAAGCCGTTCGGCGCGAGCGAAGTACTCGCGGAAGACCCCGTCCTCACGCGCGGCACGGGCGCGGGCTGGCTCGACGAAGGCGACGTCTGAAGCGCCTCGCCCTCACGTCAATAGCGCCGCCCGGATAGCTCGCACCCTACGGCCATCCGTGAAAGAATGTCTGATTAGCCGCCGATGACAGCGCCGCGTGCAGACTCGTCACGCCGGTTTCCGCGGCTTCCTGACCGGCCGCCGCGCCGCGCGCGCGCCGGGCCCGCTTCATGACAGGTGCAGAAATGATCAATCGACTCACATCCGAAGAACGCGTCTCGCAGCTCGCCGAACTGCATGGCTGGCAGGCCGTGGCCGGCCGCGACGCAATCCAGCGCACTTTCCGTTTCGCCGATTTCAACGAAGCCTTCGGCTTCATGACGCGTGTGGCCATCAAGGCCCAGGAGATGGACCACCATCCCGAGTGGTTCAACGTCTACAACCGCGTCGAGATCACGCTTTCCACCCACGAGGCCAATGGCCTCACGTCGCGCGATATCGCACTCGCGCGTTTTATCGACTCGATCGCCCCCGGGCCGCTCAGCGTTTGAATGAATACGCGGCAAGAACGCGGCGAAAAGCCGGAAATGAAAGCATAATGAAGGACGTCAGTCGCTCAAACCTTCAGGGCTGAAGGCCGTTCTTGAGGGATACGTAAGATTCCCAGGCCGCTCGCGCCAACGTGTCCAAACGTTCAGGTGATATGGCGTTCTGACGCTGTACAATCAGCAGCGCATACGGCTTGGAGAGCGCGCTAGCCTCCTTGCACAACGCGAGTTCGTCGCCGCTCGATGGCGAGCGGTTGCGCCAGAAGTTGATCGCGGCTTCGAGTTCGGTAATCGAAATATCGGACATGTTGGTCGTGACTCGCGCAACCCTCGCACGCGGCGCCGTTTAGCCGCTGTGCGAATCAGGTGAGATGAGCGGCGCTTCGCGAACTGCGTGCCTGAAACGCTAAACCCATTGTACTTGAGCGAATCCCATGCGACTCCTTCTGATCGAAGACGACCGCCCCATCGCACGCGGCATCCAGTCCAGCCTCGAACAAGCCGGCTTTACGGTCGACATGGTCCACGACGGTATTTTCGCCGAGCAAGCCCTCGCGCAGAACCGCCATGAACTCGTGATTCTCGACCTCGGCCTGCCGGGCATCGACGGTATGACGCTGCTGTCGCGCTTCCGTCAAAGCAACCGCCACACCCCCGTCATCGTGCTCACCGCACGCGACGAACTGAACGACCGTGTTCAGGGCCTGAATTCGGGCGCCGACGACTACATGCTCAAACCGTTCGAGCCTGCCGAACTCGAAGCGCGCATCCGTGCCGTGATGCGCCGCAGCGGCCCGCACGGCGACGTGCCGCGCCCCGAAGTCTCGCTGGGCGGCGTGCGCCTCTCGGGCGTCGACCGCCGCATCTTCAACGACGACAAGCCGCTCGAGCTCTCGCCGCGCGAATTCGCGGTGCTCGAAATGCTGCTGCTGCGTCATGGCCGCGTCGTCAGCAAGGCGCAGTTGCAAGACCACCTCACGCACTTCGGCGGAGATCTCGGCGACACGGCGATCGAAGTCTATGTGCACCGCGTGCGCAAGAAGCTCGAAAACTGCCGTGTCGAAATCGTCACGGTGCGCGGCTTCGGCTACCTGCTGCAGGAAATCCGCCAGGCAGCCTGACGCGGCGGCTGCGGGGTTGTCGCTCCACTACTCTGCCCCCACCGCGCCGCCATGCTGCGGCGCGGCGCAGCCCAATCCCTCCTCCTCTGCCGCGCGGGTGGCCGCCCGCGTACAATGAATGGATTCTTACCGCACGGCATGCCGTGCGGTGTGCCGTGTCGTTTACCCCGGCGCACTCGATTCATTCATGACCCGAATCCACCATGCCTCATCCGGCCGCTAACAGTCTGCGCCGTACGCTGCTGCGCCGCCTGGCCGCCCCGCTGTCGCTGCTCGCGCTGATGAGCGGCCTGATCGCCTACTGGCTCGCGTGGCAGTACACCCAGCACGTCGTGGACCGCTCGCTTGCCGACCTCGCCACGGCCATCTCCAAGCAGATCCAGATCGCCGGCCCCGACGCGCCCATCACCGTGCCGCCGCTTGCGCAAGCCATGTTCTCCGACCCGGTCGAGGACCTCATCTATCGCATCAGCAACGGAGATGCGGAGATTGCCGGCGACCACGACCTGCCGCTGCAGGGCACGAACGTGCGCCGCATGCACTACGCCTACGTGTTCGAAACCGTGTACAAGGGCGTAACGGTGCGCGTGGCCCAGGTGCGCGTGCCGCAGCCCTCGGGCAATCCGATCGTCATCGAAGTCGGTCAGCCGGTGCATCACCGCCTGCGGATCGCCGCCGAATTTCTCGTCGCGATCATGATGCCGCTTTTGCTCCTGCTGCTCGCGGGCTGGGTCATCGTGTGGCGCGTCGTGAACCAGCAGCTCAACCCGCTCACGGACCTCGCCGATTCGCTGAATCGCCAGACCCACACTTCGCTCGAGCCCGTGGACGAGACCTATGTGCCCGTCGAAATCCGCCCGCTCACCGGCGCGCTGAACGCGCTGCTCGGGCGCCTGAAGACCGCGCTCGACGCCCAGCGCAAATTCATCGCCGATGCCGCGCATCAGCTCCGTACGCCGCTCACGGCCGTGAAGCTGCACGCGGAGCAGGCCGCCAACGCGCGCGAACCCCAGCAGGTCAACAATGCGGTCCGTGAGTTGCGCGCGGCCGCCGATCGCGCCGTGCGCTTGTCGAATCAGCTACTTTCGCTCGCGCGTGCCGAACCGGGCGAGCAGGCGGCGCGCTTCGTCGATATCGACATGGCCGCGCTCGCGTTCGAGACCGGTGCGGAATGGGTACCGCGCGCGCTCGCGAGCCACGTCGACCTCGGCTTCCAGCGACTCGATGCGCCCGAGAACGACCGGCCGTTGATGGTGCGCGGCAACCCGGTGCTGCTGCACGAGGTCATCGCGAACCTGCTCGACAATGCGCTCAAATACGTACCGCCCGCCCGTCTCGACGGCGGCCGCATCACGGTGACGGTGACGCAGACCGTCGACGACGACGTGTCGATGGCCGAGATCATCGTCGAGGACAACGGGGGCGGTGTGCCGCTCGCGCAGCAGGCCGATCTGTTCAAGCGCTTCTTCCGCGGCGACGGTCAAACCGAAAGCGGCGTCGATAGCGGCGCGGGTCTCGGTCTCGCGATCGTCCACGACATCATGGCGCTCCATCGCGGCAGCGTGCATTACGAAGACGCTGCGGAAGGCGGTGCACGTTTCATCGTGCGTGTACCGCTCTCGGGCCGCCCAGGCCCGAATGCCGAAACGAACCCGGTTGCGCCCGCGGTCGAAAAACACGAACAGCGGACGGCCGCGTCATCGAAGAGGACCACGAACCAGGCGCCTGTCGACTCCTGACGCATGCTCCTGGCGCCGCTCGCGCATCACGCGAATGCAACAAGGGCCGCTTATGCGGCCCTTGTTCGTTTCAGGCTCAACAGGCTTAACGGGCTTGACGCCCGCGCTTATTTCTTCTTTTTGCCCTTCGCGGCCTTGCCGGACTTACCGGATTTCTTGTCCTTGTCTTTCTCGGGCGGCGCGAGCATCGTGCCGCGGCACTTGCGTGCGCCGCAGCGGCATTCGTATTCGCGCTTGAGCTTGTTGGTCTGTCTGGCGTCGATCACGAGGCCGTAATCGTAGAACAGCTCCTCGCCGGCTTCGATATCGCGCAGCGCGTGGATATACACGTGCCCCTCGATTTCTTCCGCTTCGCAGTTCGGCGCGCACGAGTGATTGATCCAGCGTGCGTTGTTGCCGTCCACCTTGCCGTCGATCACGCCGCCCTCGTCGAGCGCGAAATAGAACGTGTGATTCGGCTCGTCCGGATTGTGCGGATGACGCCGCAACGCTTCCTTCCAGGAGATGCGCTCGCCCTTGTATTCGATCAGGCGCGTGCCCGCTTCGAGCGACACCGCCGCAAACACGCCCTTACCGTGCACGCCGGACTGGCGCACCACGATCTTGCGTACACTCATTGATTGAATCCTTGTGAAGTACTGGGGAGGCTTCACGCAAACGCGGCGCCGAAGAGGCGCCGCGCGCGTGCCACGCTAAAGGCGCGCCACAACTGGAATCGTACACGTTCGCAGCGTTTTCGTTCAAGCCATCGCGCGCACGCGTGCGGCGTGCCTCAACGCTGCCCGAGCGTGGTCTCGCCAAAGAGGCTCTTCTGATCGCGCGGCTGCGAGCGCCAATACTGTGGCGGCGCGCTCACGCTCGCACCGAACTGCGCCGCGGCATGCCATGGCCAGCGCGGATCGTAGAGCATTGCGCGCGCCATGGCCACCATGTCGGCATCGCCGTCCGCAATCACCTGGTGCGCCTGCAGCGGATCGGTGATAAGCCCGACCGCGATGGTCGGCAAGCCCGTTGCCGCCTTCACCTTGCGCGCGAACGGCACCTGGTAGCCGGGCTCAAGCGGAATCTTCTGCAACGGCGAAACGCCGCCCGACGATACGTCGATCCAGTCCGCACCGCGCTGTTTGAGGGCCTCGGCAAACGCGACGGTATCGTCGGGCGTCCAGCCCCCTTCCACCCAATCGGTTGCCGATACGCGCACACCCACCGGGCGATCGCCGGGAAACTCGGCGCGTACGACGTCGAAGACTTCGAGCGGGAAGCGCATGCGGTTCTCGCGTGAACCGCCATACTCGTCGCTGCGCTGATTCGCGAGCGGAGAAAGAAACTGGTGCAGCAGATAGCCGTGCGCCGCGTGCACTTCGATGGCGTCGATGCCAAGCCGCGCCGCACGCCGTGCCGATGCCCCGAACGCTTCGCGCACGCGGTTCAGGCCCGCGACGTCGAGCGCGAGCGGCGGCGTTTCGTCGTCCTTGTGAGGCAGCTCGGAGGGTGCGCAAGGCAACCAGCCGCCTTCGGCCACCGGAATCAACTGCCCGCCCTCCCAGGGCACATGGCTCGATGCCTTGCGCCCCGCATGCGAGAGCTGCATGGCCACGCGGATCGGCGAATGGCGGCGAATGGCAGCGAGCACCGGCACGAGCGCCGCTTCGGTCACGTCGTCCCACAAGCCGAGATCGGCCGGCGTGATACGCCCGTCCGGCTCCACCGCGGTGGCCTCGATGCAAAGCATCCCCGCTCCCGAAAGCGCGAGATGCCCCAGATGGATCAGATGCCAGTCGGTGGCTTCGCCGCGGTCGGCGGAATACTGGCACATCGGGGAGACGACGATGCGATTGGCGAGCGTCATGCCACGCAGCGCCAACGGTGTGAAGAGCGGGCTCATGAGGAAATCGCGAACGAAAAAAGGAGCGTTTGAGAATAGCACGCCGACTTTTCGCGCGCAGACGCGCAACCAGGACATCCCGCGGCGGCAATACCGGCAGGAAGGCGATTCGCAAACCGGTAGAGACGGTGCGGCTACCTGTCGCTCAGGGGCGCTTCACCGCGACATCCGTCACATCGACGGTATCGAGCCATTCGCCGAACATGCGGCTCGCCTGGGCTTCCAGCCGGGGAGCGAAGTTTGCCGTATCGGCGCGCAGCGCGTTGACGTCGACACCCGCCTGCGCGATCTCGGCCGCGTGACCGATCAGCCAGGGCTCGAAGCGGTCGGCGCGCACTTCGGGATGGCACTGCAGCCCGAGCACATGCTTGCCCCACGCAAACGCCTGGTTCTCGCAAAGCGGTGTTGAGGCAAGACGCGTGGCGCCTTGCGGCAGATCGAAGGTATCGCCATGCCAGTGCAGCATGGACGTTGTTTCGCCGTCCAGATGACGTATGGGCGACGCGCGGCCGGCGTCGGTGAGCGTGAGCGGCGTCCAGCCGATCTCGGCCTGCGCCGCCGCGTAGACCCGCGCGCCGAGCACCCGCGCGATCAGTTGTGCGCCGAGGCAGATGCCGAGCGTGGGCAGGCCCGCGCTGATGCGCTTTTCGATCAACCCCGCGAGCGCACCCAGTGTCGGATAACGTGCGTCGTCGCAGGCATTGATCGGGCCGCCGAGTATCACCATCAGCGAAGCCGATACCGGATTGAGCGCACCGACGCGCGCAAAGCCCACGTCCAGGTAACGGACGAGCCGGCCGCGCTCGCCGAGCACGCGCTCGAAACTGCCGAGGTCCTCGAAATAGACATGGCGCACGGCCAATACTTCGCGATTCATCGGCTGATTCATAGGGCGTGTCACGCTAAAAACAGGCGGGCCGGCAGCCGTAAGCCGCCGGCGCACGGCGGGACCACTCATCGAAGCGGCCCGCAGCCGGCCTGCGCAGTCGACCAGAAACCGCAGGTGTTACGCCGCGAAGATCTTCCAGTTTTTCTTCTGGGTCGTCGCATCGGCTTGTTCGTACACCGAGCAATCGAGCCGCAGATCGGTGTCCGACATGTCGATCCCGAGCAGGCGGCAGTGATGCGGCGCCTTCTTCGGGTTCTTGCTGACCTCGAAATTCGAGCAGGTCAGGCACATCCGGTGCTGCGGAATGGCTTCCTGAACTTCGAGCTGATAGACGGTTTTCAGCAGCGTGCGGTAGAACCCCGCCTGCTCGTCGCCGCGCAGCGTGCCGACGGCCTTGGCCAGGAAGTCCGGCCACTGCGCCGCCTTCTTTGCTGCCGTGCGGCCGCGCGACGTGAGGCGCACCGCGAGGGCGCGACCGTCATCGAGTGCGCGACGCTTTTCGACGAGCCCCTTGGTTTCGAGCGTGCTCACCGCGTCGCTGGTCGTCGCGGCGGTCAGTGCCGTTTCCCGCGCAATTTCGCCGAGGCGCATCGGCCCCTTCCGCTGCATCAGCAGCACGAGAATTTCGCCCTGGGTCGGCGTGAGTCCCGCCCCTTCGGCCCAGTCCCATGCCTGGCTCCGCATCGCCGTGCTGAGTCGCAGCAGGCTATGGGTCACTCGCCCGGCTGCTTGCTCTCCGTATACGCCTTCGCTCATAGTCTTTCGCTGGTGTTATTGGCAGCTTGCGCTGCATCGTCAGCCGCCGCGCAATGCGACGGCCTTGTGGGAACCCTGCGTCCAGTATTCCGGACCGCATACTATCTCAAACCACCCCTGCCTTGCTTCGCCGTGCTCCGGCTGGCTTCGTACAGTCGTTTTTCTCTCGCCGCTGAGGCTTCGGACATCGTTTCTGCCCTGCCCCTCCGCAACAAACCGACATTCTATGCGAGAGTAGCAAATCGTACAGCTAAGTTATCCCGCGCAGTTTGTGGATAACCAGTTGATAAGCGCAGGGATAGTATGTGGGTAAGCTCTTGATAACACCTGCGCGCTGATCAGACCTTCGCAGGTTATCCCGTATTTTTCGCGCAAACGCAACTGGAATCTACACGGTTGTCGCACTGCTTCACGCTCCCGGCATTAGCGTAATCCCTTGAGTTTTCAGGCATTTTCTCGCTTGCCGGCGACACGTCCCCCGCTTTTGTCGATTTCGATTGCATCGAAAACCTAAACATTACGCTAAGCAAAATCCTGGAGGACATCGAAATGAACCGTAACGCCGCGAAAAATAGTGTTGCGGGACTTGGACATCGGATTGTTCAAATGCAAAGGGCAGCCTGCAGGCTGCCCTCCTTCCGCCATTCTTGGCAGGACCAGTTCCCGGTTCAAGCGCGCCAGCGCAGACATTGCTGACGCACGGCCTCGTGCAGCGATTTTTCCTCGGCCACCACGCTGCGCAGCCAGGTGGCGTCGTTGGCCTGGCCGCGGGCGATCGTGCCGATCTCGGTCAACGCCCGGGTCGAAGCCAGTGCCTCGCCGTGCGGCGCGATGCGCTCGAGCGTCGCCAGGATGTCCTCCGAGATCGTGCGCCGCTCGCCCGTCTGCGGATCGACACAGGTGCCGGCAAGCCCGAAGCGGCATGCCTGAAAGCGGTTGAAGGTGTAGACGAGGTAATCGTCTTCGAGCGGCATGATCGGCCGGTCGGTGAGCAAATGGCGGGCGAGGGTCTGGATGTAGCAGGCAATGGCTGCCGCCCGCTCGACTGAAAGCGGCGTGTCCATCACGCGCACCTCGATGGTCCCGAAGCCTGGCTTCGGCCGGATGTCCCAGTAGAAGTCTTTCATGCTGTTGACAACACCGGTGTGCACCATCTTCGAGAAGTATCCCTTGAACGCCTCCCAGCTCAGCACGAACGGTGCGCGTCCGGACAGCGGGAACGCGAACACGGAATTCAGGCGTGCCGAGTGAAATCCGGTATCGACGCCCTGCACGTACGGCGACGACGCCGAAAGCGCGATGAAGTGCGGAATGAAACGCGAGAGCGAGTGCAGCAGGAACAACGCGCTGTCCGCGTCGGGGCAGCCGATGTGAACGTGCTGGCCGAACACGGTGAACTGCTTCGCGAGGTATCCGTAGAGTTCCGAAAGGTATTGAAATCGGGGCGTATCGACGATGCGGCGGTCGCTCCATTGCTGAAAAGCATGCGTGCCCCCGCCGCACAAACCCACGTTGAGCCGGTCGGCCGCGGCAACGAGCGTGTCGCGGATTTTGCGCAGGTCGGTCACGGCCTGTTCGTGCGTCGTGCAGATGCCCGTGGAGAGCTCGATCATGCTTTCGGTGATTTCGGGCGTGATGTTGCCCGGAATCTCCTGATCCTTCACGAGGCGCATCAGGTCGCTGCCGGCCTTCGTCAGATCGTAGTCGTGCGTGTTGACGATCTGCATTTCGAGTTCGATACCGAACGTGAACGGTTTCGAGTCGACAAATGATTCCAGTGACATGGCGTCCCCTAGTGCAGGCGCATCGCCCCGGATGGCAGCGGGCGAGGTGCGCAGTGTTCCACTTGCGGCGGCGCGCGGCGTGGCCGCAGCGCCGCCGGTTTCATTCTTCGCCCCGCTCGCCCACTAGTGCAAGCGCGCGATAGACGAGCCACGGTCCGAGCAGTTGCAGCGCGACGACCGCGCACATCACGATCGCGCGCAGCCGCGGATCGAAGTTCGGATAGAGTTCGTAGGTGTCCTGCATGAGCAGCAAGGCAAGCGCCGACATCGGCGTCAGCGCGACCCCAAGCGCCGCGCCCTGCTTCCATTCGAGGCCGCTCGGCTTGGCGAAAATCAGCACACCGACCAGTTTCCCGACGAACCGCGCGACGATCAGTCCGGCCGCGGCCGCGCCGCCAACGAGAATGTCGTGCCACTCGAAAGTCGTCAGTGTGAGAACGAACAGGATCACGGTGAGCAGCCAGCCGGCCGTGCCGAAATGCTGCGGCCACAATTGCGGCCGCGCTTCGAGGTTCTTCACGATGATGCCGGCTGCGAGCAGGCTCAGAATCGTCGATAGCTTGAACACATGCGCGATGCCGATAGCGAGCAGCACGAGGCCGAACAGCGCGACGAACGAATGCTCGTCCTGCGGGCTGAGCCGCCGGTAGAACAAGGTGCAGGCGCGTGCGAGCAGATACGCGAGGATCAGCGATCCGACCAGCAGATAAAGCGGTTGCAGGATCGTCGCGATCACGTTGCCGTAGATCTCCTGATGCAACCAGCCCGAAGCGAGTTTTTCCACCACCACCGCGTACATGCTGTTGAGCCCGGTGAGCGTGAGAAGCCGCTGCGTGACCTGGCCTTCGGCGCGCAACTCGGTCTTGAGCTGAATGACCATGGCGGGCGACGTGGCCATCGCGATCGACGCGACCACGAGCGTCACCATCAGCGGCACCTTGAGGAACAGCAGCACGATCAGCACGAGCACGAACGTGAACGTCGCTTCCGCGAGGCTCGACAGGATCAGCCAGGGATTGCGGCGGATCCAGCGCAGGTCGAGCCGGCTTCCAAGCTCGAACAGCAACAGGCCGAGCGCAACGTCGAGGAGCGGCCGCGCGGCTCGCGCAACGTCGGCATCGATGACGCCGAAGCCCGCCGAGCCCGCAATGAGACCGATGACGGCATACCCCGAAATGCGCGGCAAACGCCAGGCGCGGTAGCAGAGTTCGCCGCATAGCCCGGCGGCCAGCAATGCGAGGCCCGCCCAGAAAATGCCGTCGAGCTGCAGCGGCCAGGCAGGAAAGAACGAAAACGCCGACTTCATCGTGGTGGCTTCTCCTTGTGCAACGTCTTGCATGGGACCGGAGCGAGGCGCTCGAGCGCCAACTCGGGTCGACACGGAAGACGGTCCGGCTGTCCGACGGTGATCAACAGCAGGTGACCGACTGCAGGCGACCAACTGCGGGTGATCGACAACGGCTCACGCACGGGCCAATACAGGCAAGCCGCGTGCCGCACCGGGGCGCTCAGCCCGGGCTTCCGTCATTCGGCGCGTGGCGCAGCCGGCCAGAATACAAGGCCGAAATTCCACGGACGGTGCGCGCCCCGCCGGGCGGGGTTCAACTGCGCAACTACGGGAAAGCACAGCGCCGGCGTGCCGGAAGTGGCAGACAACCGGTGCGGGCGCGTACGTGTGGATGGCGGCGCCCGCGTTGGATGAACGAACGCCGCCGCTTCTCCTGAGCACTAAGAGTCAGGACAAGCGACATCCGTTCCATGGATGCGTCGGCCGTCAGATACGGCACGCGACGCAGGGAGAACGGCGATTGTGCCATAGCTTTTTTGCAATTGTCCCCACTGGCCGCAGCCGGCTGTCGGAGCGGTAATTACGTCTGACTGATGGCACAGATGGAAATTTTGACCGCTATACGGGGATCTCGAAGCAAACCGTACAAAAGGAATGACGGCCGATAGCGATGGCGTCAGCTTTGAATTTATGGTTTACCGTATGTATACATAGTAGAAGTTAACAAAGGGGCCTCTTTCCTGTGGACAACTGTGGATAGCTCCAAAAGATCAGTGACTTGGCGCTCGCACAACCGGTCGCAAAGCATGTGAGGTGTGGTCTGGGATCGTGGAGCAACTTTTTGGCCATCTGGGCGGAGCCGCGAGTTACCCCGTTTACGTCCACATCGATTCCACACGTGCTTCACCTGCAATCCGCGCGGTTATCCACAACATGGCGTGGATAACCTTGGCGCGGTACGCGATGGCGTATCGAACATGTCTAGAGATTCCGTTGGCGCAACGCGCGTTGCAAGAAGCGCGCGGGATCGAGCTGTTCCGCGAGCTCGCGTTCGAGCGGCCACGGCTCGCCTTCGAGCTGCGAGGCGATCAGTTCGGCGCCCAGCGCCGACCATACGAGGCCGCGGGATCCGTAGGCAAAAGCGCCGTAGAGGCCCGGCACGCGTGGCAGGTCGAGCGGCCACGCGCCGGCGAGACGCTCTGCAGAGCGCCGCGCCTCGGCCTCGTCGCCGAGCTGGCCGATCATCGGCAACCGGTCGCTCGTCACGCAGCGAAATGCGGTGCGCCCGTCCAGCTCGCCGGCGCGACCGGACGCGAGCGCGGCATCGAGCCCGGGCAGCATCCGGGCAACGCGTTCGAGGTTCTCCACGTGTCCCGCCGCGCGTAGCTCGGTCCCTGCGTCGTCGACTTCGTAGGTGGCGCCCGCGAGCGTGACGTCGTTCGCGAGCGGCACCGCGTAGCCGTCGCCGATCACGGGCACGCGCAGCGGCGCGATCGGGCTGGGCGCGACGAGCGTGAGCTGGCCGCGCACGAGGCGTGTCGGGGCGTAATCGAGCGTCGCCGCGCGCGCGGCGTCGTGCGCGTTCGCAAAGATCACGACCTCGGCCTGGGCGATGAGCGCACCGGTTTCGTCGAAGACGTCCCAGCCGTTTGCCGTGCGCTCGACGCGCGCCGCGTTCGTGCCGAAACGCGCGTCGAGCAGCGTGCCCGCCGCCGCGCATTGTGCGCGGCACAACGAAGCCGGATCGATTGCGCCGCCGAGCGGATAGAACCAGCCGTCGTAAGCGAGTTCGATGCCTGCGATTCGCGCGGCTTCCTGACGCGAAACCGCATGAGCGTATTCGTTGGGATAACCGAACGAACCGAGGGCCGCGGCCACGGCGCGCGATTCGTCGTCGGTGGCGAGATGAAGGAGTCCGGAATTCGAGCGCACGGGTCCCTCGCCTGCCGCGTCGAGCGCGGCCCAGCGCTGCAGTGCGTAGAGGAAGCCCGCGCGCGTGATGCGCGACGCGCTGCTGTCGTCGCGCGAGATCAGCGGATGGAAGACGCCTGCGGGATTGCCCGACGCTTCGCGCGCCGGCGCGGCACGGCGTTCGACGAGGGTCACGCGCCAGCCGCGGGCCGCGAGCCGCTCCACGAGCGCACAGCCTGCGAGCCCCGCGCCGATCACGACCGCATGGCGCTCGCGCACCGCGGCCGGCAGCGGCGGTTCATAACGCCGCACGCGCCAGCGTGGTGCGAAGCGGCCCACGAGCATCGCGCGTTTCGACCCGAAGCCCTCGACCTTGCGGTACTCGAAGCCGCTCGCCTCGAGCGCGCGCTTGACCTCGCCGGCGCTGCTCCAGGTCGAGAACGTTGCGTCGTCGCCGGCCACGCGGGCCAGCGCCTTGAAAAGCGCCGGCGACCACAGATCGGGATTCTTCGCCGGTGCGAAGCCGTCGAGATAGAAAGCATCCGCACGTAACCACATTTTGGGAAGCACCTCGGACGCGTCGCCAAAAACGAGCGTCAACGTGACGCGTCCGCCTTCGAATTCGAGCCGATGGGTGCCCGGCACGAGCATCGGCCAGGCGTTGGCGAGTTCGTGCGCGAGCGCCGAAAGAGGTGCGTGAGCAACGATCGCATTGAGCACGGCACGCAGATCGCCGCATGTAAATGGGTGCTTTTCCACCGAAACGAAATGCAACCGCTCGCAACGTGCGGGATCGTTGCGCCATGCCGACCAGGTGGCGAGGAAGTTCACGCCCATGCCGAAGCCTGTTTCCAGCACGGTGAAAATGCGGCGGCCCTGCCAGCGTTCGGGCAAGCCGTTGCCATGCAGAAAGACAGCTTCGGACTGGGCGAATGCCCCGGATGCGCTGTGATAAATGTCGCCGAATGCGGGAGAAAACGGCGTACCGTCCTCGCGAAAAGCGAGTGTGGCGGGAGTCAGGATGGCGGTCATAAGGAACGCGAACGGGCTGGAACGTGCAGTGAAAAACGCGCTGGCGCCAGAGACCAGGGCGCGGCAAAGACCTGGCTCGACTTCTCAAAACCCCCGTCCAGCCTGGTTTTGCGGCATCGGGGCGTTGGCCGGACGCAACGCACGACTGTTAGAAATCGTCAATGCAGCGGCCTTTTCGAGGGATTGCGGCCAAAAAATGCAGGCGTTAGCGCGAATTCGGGAGAATCCCACTGCAAATCTTCGAAACCCTTGTCGTTATTGGGTTTGCGCTGCGCTATCATAGCAAGCGCCGCCCAGGGAAGCGGCAGCACGGCCGTTGCGGTGAGGCGCTACGCTCTGCGCCGCAACGAAAAACGCCGGGGTGCTCCGGAACCGTCGCTGCTCGACGGCGCGGCACGCGTCCGTATAATCGGCGCGTTCGCGCTGTTCGTGTCAACCTAAACTGATAAGGACTTTCTCAATGAATAAACAGGAACTGATCGACGCCGTTGCAGCACAGACGGGCGCAAGCAAGGCGCAAACCGGCGAGACGCTGGACACGCTCCTCGAAGTGGTCAAGAAGGCTGTGGCGAAGGGTGACGCCGTGCAGCTGATCGGCTTCGGCAGCTTCGGTTCGGGCAAGCGTGCAGCGCGTACGGGCCGCAACCCGAAGACGGGCGAAACCATCAAGATTCCGGCAGCCAAGACGGTCAAGTTCACGGCTGGCAAGGCGTTCAAGGACGCCGTCAACAAGCGCTAAGGTACTGCCGCTTTAAGTTGACACCCGCCCCCTGGCGGGTTTTTTTCGTCCGCGTTTTTAGCGTTATTCCGGTCGGTGAACGATTTCGCTCTCGCCGCCTTCGTGATCGTCTTCGAGGTCCCAAGACGGAAACGGATCGGCGAAAGCGCTCCATGCCGGTGCGCCGGCCGCGAATTCGGCATCGGACAAGAGGCAGGCGTCGAGCCTCTCCTGCCACGCTGCGCGATCCAGATCCACGCCGATCATGACGAGTTCCTGGCGCCGGTCGCCGATGCTTGCGTCGTTCGCGTCGCCGTACCAGTCGTGGGCGATTTCCTGTTCGAGCTCCGCGTCCTGCGGCCAGGTTTCGCGCGGCTGCGCCGCCCACCATGTGCCGGCCGGCCCATGCCGGCACGTGCCGCCCGCCTGCGAAAGCGAACCGGCCACGTCGTTGCGCGTCGCGAGCCAGAAAAAGCCTTTGGTGCGCAGCACGCCCTTCCATTCTTCGTGCAGCAGCGCCCACAGGCGCTCGGGATGAAACGGCCGCCGCGCGCGATAGACGAAGTTGCCAATGCCGAATTCGTCGGCTTCGCCGTGGTGGTGATCGTGATCGTTGAGCGACGCGAGCCAGCCGGGAGCACTCGAGGCCGCGTCGAAATCGAAGCGCCCTGTGTTCAGCACCTCGCCGGGCGGCACGGTGCCGAAACGGCTCACGACCTGGATGGCACGCGGATTGATGCGCGCAAGAATGTGCTGCAGGTGCGCGAGTTCGTCGTCGCTCACGAGGTCGGCCTTGTTCACGACGAGCACGTCGCAGAACTCCACCTGTTCGATCAGCAGCTCGACGAGCGTGCGGTCGTCTTCTTCTGTGGCGGCGAGACCGCGTTCGGCAAGTGCGTCGGCGCAGGCGTAATCGCGCAGGAAGTTGAACGCGTCCACCACGGTCACCATCGTGTCGAGGCGTGCGATGTCGGCAAGGGAAGTGCCGTCGTCGTCGACGAAAGTGAAGGTCTCGGCGATCGGCATGGGTTCGGCGATACCCGTGGATTCGATCAGGATCGCGTCGAATCGCTGTTCCTGCGCGAGACGGCGGATCTCGGTGAGCAGATCGTCGCGCAGCGTGCAGCAAATGCAGCCGTTCGACATTTCGACGAGCTTTTCCTCGACGTGCGAAAGCGCCGAGGCATCGCGCACGAGCGCGGCGTCGATATTGACGGCCGCGAGGTCGTTGACGATCACGGCGACGCGCAGGCCGGCGCGATTCGCGAGGATGTGGTTGAGCAGCGTGGTCTTGCCCGCGCCCAGGAACCCGGCGAGCACGGTGACGGGCAGTGGCGGCTGGTTCATCGCAGTGTGGCAATCAGAAGGACGAAAGACGGGCCGCACGAATGCGGCGCTAGAACGCATTGTGCATCATGTGCGCGCCCTGCGCTGATCGGCCCTGTCTTTCAGACCGGGCAGGCGTTGCGGCTTACTTGAGGAAATGCCACTGCCGAAGAATAGCGGCGATCTGCTGCGCGTAGCGGTCGCGCTGCGTCGGCGTTTCCGAATGGTAGGCGCCGACCGCGGCCCACGTGTTGCCGTATTTGTTCATCTGCTGGCGCAGATGCCACGCGGCGATATAGACGTTCTTGCAGGGTTCCATCAGCGTGCTCTGCGAGATGCCGTACTGCGCGAGCGTGGGGAGGTGCACGGAATTGATCTGCATGACGCCGTAATCGGTCGATCCGTTAGCATTCCTGTGTACTGCGTCGGGATGATTATGCGATTCCTGCCATGCGATTGCGCGCAGGATCAGCGGATTGACCTGCTGATAATGGGCGGCCGCATCGAAGCAGTCGGCGCGCGCGAGCGTGCTGACGCCGGCCAGCGCGAGCGCGGCGGCAGCAAGGGCAATCGGGCGGGACCAGGCCTTCTTCATGGCAGGGCAAGCAATATGGGCATCCGGATCGCCCGTATGATACCGGCCGCTTATGACGCGTCAAGCCGCCTGTCCCATCCGGATGAGGCCCGGCAAACACGGTCCCGCCGAAAAGACGGTAAGGAACGGTAAGGATAAACGCGGATCACGCGGCCCAATGGCTTACAAAATGCTTTTAAGTCTGCGAAACGAGTAGAGGAGAGTAGAAGAAATCCACGGACTGCCTAACCTTGTGACAAATTCGACACGAAAAGCTGCTACTGTTGCGTTTTTTTGTAGATCATTGGTGGCCGAGGGGACGAGAGAGGCGGCTGCCCGGATCGGCCGGTGGAGGCAGGCAGGCGCGCAGGCCCGCCACGCGCTCACCGCCGCTCGCTCATTCCGCACGAACAGCCGGTGACGCCCGCCATCGGCTTCGATATGACATCCATGAGAAGAAATCGTATGGCTTTGCGCCGCGTTGCCACGGCGCTACTCGTGAGCGGAATCATCTCGGCGCAGGTCGCGCACGCTCAGGTGACGCTTAATTTCGTCAATGCCGACATCGACCAGGTGGCGAAAGCGATTGGCGCCGCGACCGGCAAAACCATCATTGTCGACCCGCGCGTGAAAGGGCAGCTCAACCTCGTTTCGGAGAACCCCGTTCCCGAGGACCAGGCGCTCAAGACGCTGCAGTCGGCGTTGCGCATGCAGGGCTTCGCGCTCGTGCAGGATCATGGCGTGCTGAAGGTCGTGCCCGAGGCCGACGCCAAGCTGCAGGGCGTGCCCACCTATGTCGGCAACACGCCGGTGGCGCGCGGCGACCAGGTGGTCACGCAGGTGTTCGTACTGAGGAACGAGTCGGCGAACAACCTGCTGCCGGTGCTGCGCCCGCTCATCTCGCCGAACAACACGATTGCGGCCTACCCGTCGAACAACACGCTCGTCGTCACCGACTACGCCGACAACGTGCGCCGCATCGCCGCGATTATCGCGGGTGTGGATACGGCCGCCGGCCAGCAGGTCCAGGTCGTGCCGCTGCACAACGCCAACGCGCTCGACATCGCGCCGCTCATTTCGAAGATGCTCGATCCGGGCGCGATCGGCGCTTCGGATCCCACGCTGAAGGTCTCGGTCGTTCCCGACCCGCGCACCAACTCGCTGATGCTGCGCGCCTCGAACGTGCAGCGCCTCGCCGCCGCGACCCAACTGGCGAAGCAGCTCGACGCGCCCACGAGCATGCCGGGCAACATCCACGTGGTTCGGCTGCGCAACGCCGACGCCGTGGAGCTTGCCAAGACGCTGCGCGGGATGATGGGCAAAGGCGGGAACGACTCGTCGTCCGGCAACAATGCGAACTCGTTCAACCAGAACACGGGCGGCGGCAGCAACGGCAGCAACAGCTCGACCGGCACGTCGGGCACGCCGCCATTGCCGGGCAGCTCGCTCGGCGGCGGCAGTACGTCGTCGAGCAACCCGATGACGGGCGGCGGTTCGGCCAACGGCAACGACGATGCGCCATTCCTCGGCGACAACAAGGACAAGGGCGACGACAACCCGGCGGGCGGCATGATCCAGGCCGACCCGGCCACCAACTCGCTGATCATCACGGCGCCGGACGCGGTGTACCGCAACCTGCGCTCCGTGATCAACCAGCTCGACGCGCGGCGCGCCCAGGTCTATATCGAGGCGCTGATCGTCGAGCTGAACTCGGACACGAACGCCAACCTCGGTATCCAGTGGCAGATCGGCAGCGGCAACGTGCTGGCCGGCACCAATCTTGCCACCGGCGGCGGCAACAGCATCATCAACCTGACGTCGGCAGCACTCGCCGCCGGCGCTACCGGGGGCCTGGCCGGCGCGCTCGCCAACAGCACCCTCCAGCAGGGGTTGAACGTAGGTTGGGTCCACAATCTGTTCGGCGTGCAGGGGCTCGGCGCGTTGCTGCAGGCGCTGTCGCAGACGAGCGACGCCAACGTGCTGTCCACGCCTAACCTCGTCACGCTCGACAACCAGGAAGCGAAGATCGTCGTCGGTACGAACGTGCCGATCCAGACGGGCTCGTATTCGAACCTCACGAGCAGCACGGCGAGCTCGGCGTTCAACACCTACGATCGCGTCGACGTCGGTCTGACGCTGCACATCAAGCCGCAGATCACCGAAGGCGGGATCCTGAAGCTGACGCTGTACACCGAGGACTCGGCGATCGTGACCGGCACGACCAACGTGACGACCAATCCCGCCGGTCCCGATTTCACCAAGCGTTCGATCCAGTCGACCGTGCTGGCCGACAACGGCGAGATCATCGTGCTCGGCGGCCTGATGCAGGACAACTACCAGGTCAGCAACAGCAAGGTGCCGCTGCTTGGCGACATTCCCTGGATCGGCCAGTTGTTCCGCTCGGAAAACAAGACGCGCACGAAGACCAACCTGATGGTGTTCCTGCGTCCGGTGATCATCGGCGACAGCGACACGGCGCGTGCGGTGACGTCGAACCGCTACGACTACATCCAGGGCATGACGGGCGCCTACAAGTCCGATAACAACCTGATCAAGGACAATGACGATCCGGTGGTGCCGCCGATGCCGGTCGGTCCCAACGAAGGCGGATCGGCGCTGAACCTGTTCGATCTCGACAAGATGCGGCGCGAGCAGGCCACGCGAATGTTGCCCGCGGCGCCCGCCGCTGCCAGCGGGGCGAACGGCACGAACAGCACGAACAGCACGAGCGGTGCCGGTACGGCGGGCGGCGCGAGCAGCTACGCCGTGCCCACCAACGGCGCGGCGCCGTCCCAGCCCGCCGTGCCCGTCCAGACGTTGCCCGCGCAACCTTTGCTGACTACGCCGGGAGTGCAACAGTGAGCACGCCGCGAACGCCGGGTAGCGAGTCGCGGGCCACGGCGGGCGCCCCGCATGCGGCGGCGCCGCGCGAGGCGCCCTCGCCGCTCGCGGCGCGACTCCTGCCCTACGGCTTCGCGAAGAGCGGCCAGATTCTCGTTGCGCAGCAGCACGCCGACGGCCTCGAAGTGTGGATCGGCGAGCGCACGAACGGCGCGGCGATCGCCGAGGTCGCGCGCAATTTCGGCGCCGTGCGTTTCGTGCGCATCCCCGCCGACGAACTCGCGCTGGCGATCAACCAGGCGTACGCGCGCCACGACGGCAGCGCCGCGCAAGTGGTGGGCGAGGTGGAAGGCGAAGTCGATCTGTCGCGGCTGATGCAGGACATTCCGGAAGTGGAAGATCTTCTGGAGTCCGAAGACGATGCGCCGATCATCCGCATGATCAATGCGCTTCTCACGCAGGCCGCGCGCGAGCAGGCCTCCGACATTCACATCGAACCGTTCGAGAACGCTTCGGTGGTGCGCTTTCGCGTGGACGGCACGCTGCGCGACGTCGTGCGGCCGAAGAAGGCGCTGCACGGCGCGCTGATCTCGCGGATCAAGATCATGGCGCAGCTCGACATCGCCGAAAAGCGGCTGCCGCAGGACGGCCGCATCACGCTGCGCGTGGGCGGGCGCCCCGTGGACGTGCGCGTCTCGACGCTGCCTACGGGCCACGGCGAGCGCGCCGTGCTGCGTCTGCTGGAAAAGGATGCGCAGCGCCTGAATCTCCAGGCGCTCGGCATGGCCACCGACACGCTCGCGAAGTTCGACCAGCTCATCGCGAAGCCGCACGGCATCGTGCTCGTGACCGGGCCGACCGGTTCGGGCAAGACGACCACGCTCTACGCGTCGATGTCGCGGCTCGAAACGGCCACGACCAACATCATGACCGTGGAAGACCCGATCGAATACGACCTTTCGGGCATCGGCCAGACCCAGGTGAACGAACGTATCGGCATGACGTTCGCGCGTGCGCTGCGCTCGATCCTGCGTCAGGATCCCGACATCATCATGATCGGCGAAATCCGCGATCTGGAGACCGCGCAGATCGCCGTGCAAGCCTCGCTCACGGGCCACCTCGTGCTCGCCACGCTGCACACCAACGACGCGGCTTCGGCCGTCACGCGTCTGACCGATATGGGTGTCGAGCCGTACCTGCTGGCTTCATCGCTGCTCGGCGTGCTGGCGCAGCGCCTCGTGCGCCAGTTGTGTCCGCACTGCAAGGACGAGCGCACCGAAGAAAATGGCGACCGGCGCTGGCATCCGGTGGGCTGCGAGCGCTGCGGCCAGTCGGGCTACGCGGGCCGTCGCGGCGTGTACGAGCTGCTGCTCATCGACGAACCGATCCGCGCCCTGATCCACCGCAATGCCGCGGACGCCGAGGTCTTCCAGGCTGGCCGTGAGCAGGGCATGCGCACGCTGCGCGAGGACGGCGATCGCTGGCTCGAGGCGGGCACGACTTCGCTCGAAGAAGTGCTGCGCGTTACGGGCGGCGCATGATGGGCCGTCCGATGGCTTGTCACTAAGCAAGGGCGTTAAGCAAGATGCCGGCATTCCGTTTCGAAGCGATCGACGCCGCGGGCAAGGCGCAAAAAGGCGTACTGGAGGCCGACAGCGCGCGCAGCGCCCGCACGCAGTTGCGCGGCCAGGGGCTCACGCCGCTCGTCGTCGAGCCGGCGGCCAGCCGCACGCGCGGCGAGCGCCAGCAGCGCCTGGCGCTCGGGCGGCGCCTGTCGCAGCGCGAGCAGGCCATCCTCACGCGCCAGCTCGCGAGCCTGCTGGTGGCGGGGCTGCCGCTCGGCGAGGCGCTCGCGGTGCTCACCGAGCAGGCCGAGCGCGACTACATTCGCGAGCTGATGGCGGCGATCCGCGCCGAGGTGCTGGGCGGCCATTCGTTCGCCAACGCGCTCGCGCAGCATCCGCGCGACTTTCCCGACATCTACCGCGCACTGGTGGCGGCCGGCGAGCATACGGGCAAGCTCGGCATCGTGCTCTCGCGTCTTGCCGACTACATCGAGCAGCGCAACGCGCTCAAGCAGAAGATCGTGCTGGCGTTCACCTACCCGACGATCGTCACGATCATCGCGTTCGGCATCGTGACGTTCCTGCTGAGCTACGTGGTGCCGCAGGTGGTGAACGTGTTCGCGAGCACGAAGCAGCAGTTGCCGATTCTCACCATCGTCATGATGGCGCTCTCCGGCTTCGTGAGGCATTGGTGGTGGGCCGTGCTGATCGTCGTGGCGATACTTGCGTGGACGGTGCGCGCGATTTTGCGCCAGCCGGGGCCGCGTCTTTCGTTCGACCGCTGGGTGCTCACCGCGCCGCTCGCGGGCAAGCTCGTGCGCGGCTACAACACGGTGCGCTTTGCGAGCACGCTCGGGATTCTTTCCGCGGCCGGCGTGCCGATCCTGCGCGCGCTGCAGGCGGCGGGCGAGACGCTCTCGAACCGCGCGATGCGCACGAACGTGGACGAGGCCATCGTGCGCGTGCGCGAAGGCACGTCGCTCTCACGGGCGCTCGGCAACACGAAGACGTTTCCGCCGGTGCTCGTGCACCTGATCCGGTCGGGTGAGGCGACCGGCGACGTGACGACGATGCTCGACCGTGCCGCCGAAGGCGAGGCGCGCGAGCTCGAGCGCCGCACGATGTTCCTCACGAGTCTGCTGGAGCCGCTGCTGATTCTGGCGATGGGCGGCGTGGTGCTCGTGATCGTGCTCGCGGTGATGCTGCCGATCATCGAGCTGAACAACCTCGTGCAGTAGCGATAACGGCAGAGGCGGCGTCAGCGAACGTAGATGGTGGGGCCGGCGGCGTTGGCCGGCAGGAAGACTTCGGAGTGCACGCCGTGGCGGTCGACGACGATCGAGCGGGGGCGCACTTCGGCGAGCGTGGCGTCCTGGCCGATCGGACCGCCGAGCGAGACGGCCCTGGCCGGATCGCCGCCGATGCTGACGATGGCGGCCGCGCCGTGCTGGAGCGCGAGGATGCCGAAGAGGTGGATGTCCTGCACCGCGCTGCGGTCGAGCTTGCCGCCGAACAGCGTCGAGGCCTCGTCGAGCGAAACGGGCGCGTGCGCGGCGGCGGCAACGATCGGTGCCGCGCGGCTCGTGGCCAGCGTGATACCCCACCACGTTGCCGTGGCGCAGAGCACCGCGAAGGCGGCGAGGGAGACGAGTCGGATTTGCAGTGCGTTCATGCGTTCCATTGTACGGAGTATTGTGAATTTTTCGACGGCGTGCGGGTATGCCCGGAAGCCGTCACCGCGTGACATTACAATGACCCGCCACGTGTCCTCATGACACGCAGGGTCGGATGCGGCGCCAGGACGGGCGCCGCGGGAAATCATCGCCAGGAGGGAAGCAAGCCATGTCCATGTGGGCCACCAAGTGGGACCAGCGCCGGGACCAGCACCGTGCCGGAATCGAAGGGCTGCGCGCTCGCCGCCAACGCGGTTTCACGCTGATCGAAATCATGGTCGTGATCGCGATTCTCGGCATTCTCGCCGCGCTGATCGTGCCGAAGATCATGAGCCGTCCCGACGAAGCGCGGCGCGTCGCCGCGCGCCAGGACATCGGCACGGTCATGCAGGCGCTCAAGCTCTATCGTCTCGACAACGGCCGCTATCCGACCCAGGATCAGGGCCTCCAGGCGCTGATCCAGAAGCCGACCACCGATCCGGTTCCGAATAACTGGAAGGACGGCGGCTATCTCGAACGCCTGCCGAGCGATCCCTGGGGCAATCCGTACCAGTACCTGAATCCGGGCGTGCACGGCGAGATCGACGTGTTCAGCTACGGCGCCGACGGCAAGCCTGGCGGCGAAGGGAACGACGCCGACATCGGCTCCTGGCAGTAGCGGATTCTCGCGAGGCATGCGCCAGCCCTTCCCGCTTCGTCACGCCGCCCGCTCGACGCCGCGCGCCTTCGCGCGCGGCCGCGCGGGCGGTTTCACGCTGCTCGAAATGCTCGTGGTGCTGCTGATCGCGGGGATCCTGGTTTCGCTCGCGTCGCTGTCGCTCTCGCGCAATCCGCGCACCGACCTCAACGAAGAGGCCCAGCGCCTTGCGCTCCTGTTCGAATCGGCCGGCGACGAAGCGCAAGTGCGCGCACGCCCCATCGCCTGGCAGCCGGTCGAGGGCGGATTTCGCTTCGACGTGCGCACCGACGATGGCTGGCGCCCGCTGCGCGACGACCTGCTCGGTCCGCGCCAGTGGGAAGGCGGCGTGACGGGCGTTGCGATCAGCTATCCGGGCGGCGACGACGACAACGGAGCCAGCCGACTCGTGTTCGGCACCGAGGCCGTCGACGTGCCGGTCGAGGTCACGCTCTTTTCCGCAGCCGGGCGCGCGACGATCGTCGGCACCGGCAGCGGCCGCTACGAGGTGCGCTGACATGCGGCAAGCACGACGCCTGCCCCGCGCGCGAGCGGCGCGCGGTTTCACGATGATCGAGGTGCTGGTCGCGCTGGCGATCGTCGCCATCGCGCTTGCCGCTTCCATGCGCGCGGTGGGCAGCCTCGCCGCGAGCGAAGCCGATCTGCACGACCGCCTGCTCGCCGGCTGGAGCGCCGACAATGCCCTCGCGCAGCTGCATCTCGCGCACGCGTGGCCCGACGTGGGCGAGAGCCGCTTCGAATGCTCGCAGGGCAATCTCGAGCTCACTTGCGTGCAGACTGTGAGCACCACGCCCAATCCGGTCTTTCGCCGCGTGGAGGTGTCGGTCATGACGCCGGGCCGCGCCGGCAATCTCGCGCAACTCGTCACGGTGGTCGCCAATGAGACGAACCGCTCGCTGTGACCGTGCGCGTGCCGCACGCGCCTCGCGCGGCACCGGTGCGCGCGGCTTCACGCTGATCGAACTGCTCGTCGCCATTGCGATCCTCGCCGTGGTGGCGATCCTGTCGTGGCGCGGGCTCGACCAGATCATGCGCGGCCGCGAGACGATCTCGCGCGAGATGGCCGACGAGCGCGTGTTCGCGCAGATGTTCGACCAGATGCGTATCGACTGCCAGCGCGCCGCCTCCGACGACGAAGCCGGCGCGCCCGCGATCTCGCTCGACGGCGGCGTGCTGCAGATCGTGCGCGCGTTCGCCGTGCCGCCCGGCGCGGCGCCGCGGCTGCAGGTCGTGCGCTATCGCGTGAGCGAGGGCCGCGTGGTGCGCTATGCCTCGCCGCCCATCGCCAACCTCGGCGAGCTGCGGCGCGCGACGCGCGGCGGCGAAGGCGACAACTGGAGCGCGCTGCCGATGATGAGCGGCGTGGGTTCGATCAACGCGGACCTCTACGTGCCGAAGGTCGGCTGGACCTCGAACATGCAGGACGTGCGCGCGCAACTCACCGCCAACATCAACAGCATGAGGGTGCCGCAGCTCGGCAACGCGCCCATGCCGCGCTCCGTGACGGGGCTCCAGATACGCGTGGGCGCCACGTCGCTGCAGTCGCCCGTCACGCGGGTTTTTCTGGTGGGCGAATGAACCTGCGCGCGCCCCTTCCTGCGGCCCGTCCGCGCCGCCCCGCCCGTCCCACCTGCCTCGTTAACCGGCGGGATCGGCATAGCCAGCGCGGCGCGGCGATCATCACCGCGTTGCTCGTGGTCGCGCTGTCGGCCATTCTCGTTTCGGGGATCCTGTGGCGCCAGCAGGTGCAGCTACGCCGCATCGAAAACCAGCGGCTCATCGCGCAGGCGCAGTGGATCGCGCGCGGCGCGCTCGACTGGACCCGTCTCGTGCTGCGCTCGGAGGCCGATACCACGGCGGGCATCACCTATCTCGGCGGCACCTGGGGCGTGCCGCTCGCGCGCACGCGCCTCTCGGACTTCCTCGGCCAGATCGGCGACGTGCGCTCCGCCCAGGGCGCGACGACTTACCTTTCGGGTTCCATCGAGGACGCCGAAGCGCGCTTCAATCTGCGCAACCTGGTGTCGAGTCCCGCGCCCGGCGCCCTGCAACTGGACCTCACGCAGATCCAGGCGTTCGCGCGACTCCTGCAACTGCTCGGCCTCAACGGCCAGCTCGCGCAGAGCACGGCGGTCTATCTGCGCTCGGGCCTCGCCTATTCCGCGACGCGCTTTCAGACCGCCACGGTCCCCGGCGCCCCGACCACGACGCCGCAGGTCGTGGGAGGCGCCGCGGGCGGCGCGACGTTCAGCGACAATCCGGGCCTCGACGACACCGAAAACAGCAGCGCCACCGCCCCGATCGTGATGACGAGCGTGGACGGACTGCTCGACGTGCCGGGCTTCACGCCCGACGTGCTCGCGCGCCTGCGGCCCTTCGTGACGATCCTGCCCACCACGACGCCCGTCAACATGAACACGGCAAGCGCCGAGGTGATCGCGGCCATCATGCCGGGCATGAGCCTGTCGAGCGCGCAGGCGCTCGTGGCGCGGCGCCAGAGCGTGTTCTTCCGCAACGTGGGCGACGTGCAGCTCGCGCTTCAAGGTGTTGGCGTGCCGCAGGCCGCGATCGATACGTCGCTGTGCGACGTCAACACGAGCTATTTTCTGGTTCATGGGCGCGTCGAACACGAGCGCGCCGAACTGGACCGCACCACGCTTGTCTGGCGCGACTCGCTCACCCATACGACGCGCGTCGTGCGCGTGAGCGACGACCCATGAAACCGCTTCAGTCCAACATCGAAACGAGGTGCCTTTGAGCACGCTGATCGTCCTGATGCCGCCGCGAGACCCGGCGGTCCACTCGCAGGAATGGCAGTTGCCGGAACTGCCGTTCGTGCTGCTCGACAAGACGGGCCGCACCCAGCGCGCGGGTCGCGCGGCGCTGGCGCTCCTGCCGCGCGGGTCTGCCACGATCCTGCTCGTCGCCGCGCGCGACCTGCTGACGATTCCGGCCGCCGTGCCGCCGCTCAAGGGGCCGCGGCTGCGCCAGGCACTGCCGAACGTCGTCGAGGATCAACTGATCCAGGACCCGCAGACCTGTCACCTCGCGCTCGACTCGCAGGCGCTGCCGGACGACCGGCAGGTGGTCGCGGCGATCGATCGCGGCTGGTTCCGCTTTCTCGTCGAGGGTTTCGCTGCCGCCGGCCATCGCAACTTGCGCGCGGTGCCTGTCGCGCGGTGCCTCCCGCTGCCCGAGACGGCCGGGACCGCAAAAACCGCTGAAACCACCGGGACTGCTGAACCGCCCGAGGCGGCGAAAACGGCCGAATCCGCCGGATCGGCTGCAACTGCGCCTTCCGCGCCCTTGCCTGCCGAGCCGGTGACGGCCTGCGTGTTCGGCCCGGTCATGTCGACCGCGCCTGCACTGCTTGCGGGCACCGCGCCCGATCTTGCGCTCTCGGCGCCGGGCGTCGCGCTCGAGCTTGCGATCGTGCGCGGCGCGACGGCGCAGGGTTTCGCCGTGCCCGCGGCGAGCGTGGCCGCCACCATCGAGGCGCTGGCCGGCGACACGCCGGTGACGCTCTACGCGCTGACCGGCCTGCCGGGCGAACCGGCGGGCAACGCATCGAAGGCAGGGATCGCGCGGCTGCCCGGCGCGCAGCCGCTCACATTCGAAGCGCTTGCGCGCCGCGCACTGACTTGCCGCTTCGACCTCTGCCAGTTCGAATTCGCCTCGCAGCCGTGGCGTCTGGACCGCGCGACACTGCGCCGCCTGCGGTTGCCGATCGCGCTCCTCGCGGCCTCGCTCGTTATCGCGATCGTCGGCGCGAACCTGCAATGGCTGATGCTTTCGCGCCAGCGCGACGCGATGGAAACGCAGATGACGGAGCTTCTGCTCAACACCTTCCCGAAGACGACGGTCGTGCTCGATCCCGCTGGCCAGATGGCGCGCCAGTTGCAGCAGTTGCGTGTCGCGGCCGGCGAGCCCTCGGCCGACGACTTCCTCGCGCTCTCCGACGGCTTTGCGCGCGCGCTGGGCCCGGTGCCGCCGAACAGCATCGCCGCGCTCGACTATCACGACCGGCGCCTCGACGTGACGTTCAAGCCAGGCGCGAACGTCGACGCCGGCCTCGCTGCGCGGCTCGCGCGCAACGGCCTCGAAGGCACGCAGGACAGCAGCAGCGGCAAGTGGACCATCAGGAGCGCATCGTGAATACAACGGCTTTGACCGAGGCATGGGCCGAATTCTGGGAGGCGCGTTCGCCGCGCGAGCAGACCATGCTGACGTGGGGCGGCGCCTTGCTGGCCGTGGCGATCGGCTGGTCGGTGCTGTGGGCGCCCGCCTCCGACGGCCGCGCGCGTCTGCACGAGAGCCTGCCGGGACTGCAGCGGCAGCTCGCGCAAATGACGGCTGAGGCTAACGAAGCCCGCGGGCTTTCGGGCGCGGCGGCGAGCGTCGCGCCGGACGGCCAGGCGCTCAAGGACGCGCTGACGGCGTCGTTGGCCGATCACGGCCTGCAGGGTGCGCAGGTGCAGTTGATCGGCGCGACGGTGCAGGTGCAGATGAAGAACGCCTCGTTCCCGGCCTTTACGAACTGGCTCGACGATGCGCGCAAGCAGTACAAGGTACAGGTGGTCGAAGCGCATATGAGCGCGCTGAAGACCGACGGCCAGGTCGACCTGACCGCCTCGCTGCAGCCGGCGAGCGCGCGGTAAATGCGCCGACCGCCTGGTATGGGACCGGAGACCCTCGCATGACGTACTGGATGCGGCGCGTGCGCGCCGCGTTGCCGTGGCTTCTGGTGGGCGCGCTGTCGAGCGGCATGGTGCTGCTCGCCCGTCTGCCGGCCGCCTGGATCGCGCCGCAATTCGCGCGCGCGACGCAGGGCCACGTGAATCTCGTCGATCCCGCCGGCTCGCTTTGGCAAGGCTCCGCCACGCTGATGCTCGCGGCGGGCCAGGACGACACCGGAGCGACCCTGCTGCCCGGCCGCATCGAATGGCGGACGGCGTTCTGGCCGCTCTTGACGGGCCGCGTGCGCATGCAAATGCGCCAGACCCAGGCGATGCCCGACCCCGTCGTGGTCGAAGCCACGCCGAGGAGCGCCACCGTGACGGCCGGCTCGATCGCGGTGCCCGCCTCGCTGCTCGCGGGGCTGGGTGCGCCGTTCAACACGCTCGATTTCGACGGTAGCGTGCGTCTGACGTGGACCCCGTGGCGCACGTTCGGCAACGACGCCTTCGGCCGGCTCACCGTTTCGCTCGCCGACATGAGTTCGCGGGTCTCGCTCGTCAAGCCGCTCGGCTCGTACGAGGCGGTGATCCAGGCACAGGGGGCGTCGTCGACGCTCGATCTCTCCACGCGCAAAGGTCCGCTAATGCTGAACGGCCGCGGCGTGTTCTCGCGCGCGTCGACGTCGTTCGAAGGCACCGCGAGCGCGGCGCCCGATCAGCGCGACAACCTTGCGGGCCTCTTGAACCTGCTCGGGCGACCCACCGGTCCAGGCACGGTCGCGCTGACCTTCGTGCGCTGAACCGGCCCGCGCTGCGGCGGGTGTTCGGGCGTTAGGGCATTAGTCCGCCCTGGCGGCCTCGCCCGCTTTGGCCGTTTCGCTCATCGCGCCGGTTTCGCGATCCATCTGCGCGACGCTCCAGCCGCCGCCGAGCGCCTTCACGAGCCCAACCGACGACACCATGCGCTCGCCGGCAAGGTTCGCCAGCTTCTGCTGGGCCTGGAACGCCGTGGTCTGCGCGGACAGCACGTTCTGGTAGTCGGTCGTGCCCACCTTGTATTCGTTGACGACGATGTCGAGCGCACGCTTCGCCGACTCCACGGCTTGCTGCTGCACGCCGACTTCCTGCGCGAGGATGCGTTGCGAAGCGAGGTTGTCCTCGACGTCCTGGAAGGCGGCCAGCACGGTGCCGCGGTAGGTGGCGACCTGCTGGTCGTAGGCGGCGCGGGCCGCTTCGGTCTGCGCGCTGCGCAGGCCGCCGTCGAAGATCGTGCCGGCGAGCGACGGCCCGAGCGTCCAGAAGCGCGACGGCATCTGCAGCAACTGCGACAGCACCGAACTCTCGAAACCGCCCGACGCCGAAATCGTGAGCGACGGGAAGAACGCCGACATCGCCACGCCGATCTGCTCGTTCGCCGCCGCGGCCTTGCGCTCTGCCGAAGCAATGTCGGGGCGCCGCTCGAGCAGTGCCGAAGGCATCGAGAGCGGCACAGTGGGCGGCGTGGCCGCGAGGGGCGACGGCGGGATCGAGAACGTCGAGGCAGGCTGGCCGACCAGCACGGCGATCGCGTGCTCGTTCTGCGCGCGCGCGACGCCGTTGTCGATCGCCGAGGCCTGCGCCGACTGCAGTTGCGCCTGCGCCTGGACCACGTCGGCACGGCCCGCCACGCCCTGCGCGTACTGGTTTTGCGTGAGATCGAGCGTCTTTTGATACGCGACGACGGTGTCGTCGAGCAGCTTCTGCTGGGCGTCGAGCGAGCGCAGCGTGAACCAGGTCTGCGCGAGCGTGCCTTGCGCGGAAAGGCGCGCGTTGGCCAGATCGGCGGCGGCGCCCTGCTGGCTGGCCTCCTGCGAGCTCACCGTGCGGCTCACTTTGCCCCACAGATCGGGCTCCCAGGTCGCGTCGAGGCCGAGATTGAAGTTGTTGTCGATCGTGCCGCTCGGGAAGCTGCCGCTCGCGTTGCTCACGCGCGTGGGCGTGCGCGAACGCGTACCGGCGGCCGATGCGCTGACGACCGGGAAATACGCGGCCCGGGCCTCGCCAACGAGCGCGCGCGCCTGCCGGTACGCGGCGGCATATTGCGCGATGGTCTGGTTGTGCGCGTCGAGCTGGTCTTCCAGCGCGTTGAGCTGGGCGTCGTTGTAGATCGTCCACCAGTCGCCGCGGTCGGCGGCATCGGAGGGCTGCGCGACTTTCCAGCCTTCGGGCGCTTCCTTGAACGAAGCCGGCATGGCGCCCGTGGACGGCCGCTGATAGTTCGGGCCGACCGCGCAGCCGGCCAACTGGAACGCGACTACGACCAGGGCCGCGGCGCAGGCGAGTGCGCGGCGCTTCGGGAATCCGGGCAGACGGACAGCGTGGTGGGAAGAACGCGGCATGCAAGCAATCCTGTCGAGGCGGCCGGAGTCATCAGGCGCGCGAGGCGCAGCGGATGGCCGGTCGCGGGGGCACGCAGCGGGTTTGTCGTGTCGCGGGAATGGTAGCGCACGCGCCGCGCGGAACGCGTAAGGTTAATGCAGGGTTGCCTTGCGGTGTGTTACGACCGATGCCGCGCAGATTACGCGCGGTTACGGCGCCAGCGGCGCAGGGCGTCGAGCGCGTAGGCGCCCGCCCGCGTGCGCGGCGTGTAGCCCGCGCGCGCCTGGGCGCAAGCCGCGCGGCACGCGGCCCGGCGGTCCGCGCAAAGCGGCGCCGCGACGATAGCCCGGGCTGCCTGCGTGGACGACACGGCGCGCTTTGCCCGCCGGCGTTGCGCCCACATGAACAGCAGGACCGCGAGGGAGCCGCCCGGCAAAGCAAACACCGCCGCATAGACCGCGAGCTTGCGCCAACCCGCCGCGCTGGCTTGCGCGAGCGCGAGCCGGGCGGTGTCGGTAACGGAGCGGCCAAAGCCGCCGAGCGCATTTTTCAGGTACGGCATGGTGCGATCCGAGGCGTAATGAGGCGTGATGGCGTTGAAGTGATTGCCTGACATAATATTGACTAAGCAATCAAATAACAAACTTATTTGCACTGCACCAATCTTCCTGTTGTTTTTTGTCCAGGCGATGACTTCTTCTTTCCTGATTGACGTATCTGCCTGAGCAGCTAAAATACGCCGATTGCCTCTATGCATCTGGATTCCCGCGTCATGACGAGCGAAGCCCCTTTCGTCCCTACGAAGCCCGGTGTGGATTCGAGCCTCGGCTACTTCCTTTCGACGGCGCGCAACGTGCTGGCCGCGCGAATGGACCGCGCGGTCGCGCCGCTCGGGCTCACGTCCTCGCAGATCGGCGTGATCCTGCTGCTGTGGTTCGAGCGCGCACGCACGCCGAACGAGATGTCGCGCGTGCTTTCGTACGACACGGGATCGATGACGCGCATGCTGGACCGGCTGGAGAAGAAAAGCTTCCTCGTGCGCCAGCGCAGCCTTGCGGACCGGCGCGTGGTCGAACTGACGCTGACACCGCTTGGCCGTGACGCGGCGCAGCAACTGCCGGATCTGATCTCGCAGGTGCTCAGCGAACAGCTTCGCGGCTTTGCCGCCGACGAAGTCGCGACGCTCGTGCGCCTGTTGCAGCGCTTCATTGCCAACGATCCGGCTACCGACCCGCTTTGCAGCGAAGAACTCGCCTGCCCGGCGGCGCAGGCGTTGCATCCGGAAGGCTGAACCCCGTAACGGGCGGCGCGCGCCTGAGCAGCGCCCTTTGTGCGGGCCAATAACTGTCTGGGCAGAAAATGCCGGGGCATCGATAGAAGAGCTGGAGACGCTGGGCAGCAAGCGGCGCCGACGGTTCGACGAACAAGGATCCAGGACCGATGAACGCTTCCACCACGGCGCCCGACGCCGCAGCCGCCGAGCCCGCGCCGCTGCACGGCGGCACGCTCGCGCTGCTCACCGTCGGCCTCGCGCTCGGCACGTTCATGGAGGTGCTCGACACCTCGATCGCGAACGTTGCGGTACCCACCATCTCCGGCAACTTGGGCGTTGCCAACAGCGAAGGCACGTGGGTGATCTCGTCGTATTCGGTGGCGTCCGCGATTGCGGTGCCGCTCACCGGCTGGCTCGCGCGCCGCGTGGGCGAAGTGCGGCTCTTCACGCTTTCCGTCGTGCTGTTCACGTTCGCGTCGGCGGCTTGCGGCTTTGCGTCGAACTTCGAGACGCTGATCTTTTTCCGTCTCGTGCAGGGTCTCGTCTCCGGGCCGATGGTGCCGCTTTCGCAGACCATCCTGATCCGTACGTATCCCCTGGAAAAGCGCGGCCTTGCATTGGGCCTGTGGGCGATGACGGTCATCGTCGCGCCGATCTTCGGCCCCGTGATGGGCGGCTGGATCACCGACAACTACACGTGGCCGTGGATCTTCTACATCAACGTGCCAATCGGCCTTTTCTCGGGCGCCTGCGCGTACCTGCTGCTGCGCGGACGCGAGACGAAAACCACGAAACAGCGCATCGACGCGGTCGGTCTTGCGCTGCTCGTGATCGGCGTGTCGTGCCTGCAGATGATGCTCGATCTCGGCAAGGACCGCGACTGGTTCAACTCGAAGTTCATCGTCACGCTCGCCATCGTCGCCACGGTGTCGATTGCCTTCATGCTGGTCTGGGAGGCCACGGAAAAGGAACCCGTCGTCGACCTATCGCTGTTCCGCGACCGCAACTTCGCGCTGGGCGCGCTGATCATCTCGTTCGGCTTCATGGCGTTCTTCGGCTCGGTGGTGATCTTTCCGCTCTGGTTGCAGACAGTGATGGGCTACACGGCCGGCATCGCGGGTCTCGCAACGGCCCCGGTCGGACTGCTTGCGCTCGTGCTCTCGCCGCTCATCGGGCGCAACATGCACAAACTCGACCTGAGGATGGTCGCAAGTTTCGCATTCCTTATTTTTGCGTTCGTCTCGATCTGGAATTCGACCTTCACGCTCGACGTGCCCTTCAGTCACGTGATCCAGCCGCGTCTCGTGCAGGGGATTGGCGTCGCGTGCTTCTTCGTGCCGATGACGACCATCACGCTATCGAGCATCTCCGACGAACGGCTCGCGAGTGCCTCGGGACTGTCGAATTTTCTACGCACGCTCTCGGGCGCGATCGGGACCGCGGTGAGCACGACGTTCTGGGAAGACGACGCGATCTACCACCACGCGGTGCTCTCGGAGTCGGTGAGCCAGTATTCGCAGAACACCAATTCATATAGCGACACGCTGACGAGCCTCGGCTTCGCGGGCCAGAGCGTGACCGCGCAATTGAACGAAATCGTCACGCAGCAAGGCTACATGATGGCGACCAACGACTTCTTCCGCATCTCGTGCGTGATGTTTCTCGTACTGGCGGTGCTGGTCTGGATCACGAAACCGAAGAAAGGCGGCGGACCGTCGATGGGGCATTGACGGTTCCGCGCGGGGCCGGCGAAGTTGGCGCCGGTGAACCGAAGTCAGGGGGACGTGGAGGGTTGTGCGCCGCCCGTCGTTGCCGCTTCGTCGGCGTCGTCGCCGGGAACGGTCGTCTCGACACCCGTGCGCACGAATTGCTTGAATGCCGCGCCGGCTTCCCACGGGTTGGGCTTGCAGCCGAGCGAACTGTCACAGTGCGCCGCGAAGCCGATCGTCGCGGTGCCGTCGGGGTTGGCCGTCTTCGTGATCTCGTACGCAAGCAGCCGCCTGCCGCCGCCCGGGCCCGACGTCTGGATCAGCGTGTCGGTCACAGTCTGAACTTCGTACTTCGAATGGGTGCGCACCCAGTCCTGCGCACGTTGCCACCACAGATCGCACTGTGTCTTGTCCGGGCACGTGAGCGGTGCGGTCGCGATCTGCATGACGTCCGGGTTCACCTGGCCGCGCGTGGAGCAGGCCGCTGCCGTTACGCAGAGCAGCATCAGCAGGATTCGTTTCATGGTATGGAGTCCTCCCTTCAGGCGCCGCGCGCGGCGCCTTGCGTGGCTGCCGGCACGACGATCATGGGTATAAGTATTGGACCGCGCAGGCGCGCGTTCGTTTCGAGCAAGCGACATGCCCGCCATGTCCGTCAATCAGCGCTCAGACACTGTAGCGATTGAGCGTATAGGCGCGATAGGCCGCGACGAAGGCATCGAACGAGCCGACTTCCTCGCGTTCGAGCTTTGCCTGCTCGTCGAGCGATGCGCGTGCGAGCCCTTCGAAATGCGCAGTCGTTCCGGCATCGAGCGGGCGCGAGAGAAAGTAGTCGGCGTGGTGGCGGCTTTGCGCGAGCGCGAACTGCAGGAAGGTCTGCTTTTCGTCGCGCAGCGTTTGCAGCACACGGGCCGAGGGCGTGAGCGAGGCATCGGCCAGTTTCGCGCGCTGTGCCGCTACGGCGCGCGCGTGTTCGTCGCCGCCGCGCAGCGCGTCGAGTGCGGCGGCGGTGCGCTCGATGCGCGCGAAGAGTTCCTCGGCCCACTCCTGAAAGGGCACGTCCTTGCCGTCGCGCTTGAGCGAGAGGCCCGGGCGCCGACCTTCTTTCGTGACCAGACCGAAGTTTTCGTTGGCTTCGGTGCCGGCTGCCGCGGGCAGGAGCGGGCTTTCGTCGAGCGCGCAGGCGAGCAGATAGGCGTCGAGAAAGCGCGTCGTCTCGAGCGCGATGCCGGTGGGCTCGAACGGATCGATGTCCATGCAGCGCACCTCGACGTACTGCACGCCGCGCGCAGAGAGCGCATGCAGCGGGCGCTCGCCGGGATACGTCACGCGCTTGGGCCGGATCGTCGAGTAGAACTCGTTCTCGATCTGCAGCACGTTCGTGTTGATCTGCACCCACTCGCCGTCGCGGTGCGTGCCGATCGCCTCATACGGCGGATAGGGTTGGCTCACCGCGTCGGCCAGCGCCTCGAGATAGCCGGGGAGGGTGTCGTAGTCGGCATGCAGCGCGGACTGGCCCGCCGTATTCGAGTAGCCGAGGTCGCTCATGCGCAGGCTCGTCGCGTACGGCAGGTAGAGTGTTTCGTTGTCCAGTGTTTCGAGCCTGTGCGGCTGGCCACGCAGAAATCGCGCGTCGAGCGAAGGCGAGGCGCCGAACAGGTACATCAGCAGCCAGCTCGTGCGGCGGAAGTTGCGGATCAGCGCGAGGTAGCGTTCCGACTGATAGTCGACGGGCGTGGACGACGACCGCTCATGCGCATGCAGCGCCTGCCAGACGTCTTCGCTGAGCGAATAGTTGTAGTGAATGCCGGCGATGCATTGCATCGTGCGGCCGTAGCGCAGCGCGAGGCCGAGGCGGTAGACGTGCTTGAGGCGCCCGATGTTCGAGGCGCCGTATTCGGCGATCGGAATGCCCTCGTCGGCGGCGGGTAGCAGGCCCGGCATCGATTCGTTCCAGAGGACTTCGCCATCGCGCGCGAGCACGGCGTAGACGTAGCGATGCAGTTCGTCGAGGCGTGCGAGCGTGATGGACGGATCGTGCTCCGCGGGCGTGATGATCTCGAGCAGCGCCTCGGAATAGTCGGTCGTGAGCGACGGATGCGTGAGCGCCGAACCGAGCGCGGCCGGATGCGGCGTCATCGCGAGCTGCCCGTCGCGCGTCACCCGCAGGCTTTCTTTTTCGATGCCGCGCAGACCGCGCGCGAGCGCGTCGCGGTGCGGCCCGGCACTCAGCACGGAAAGGCGCTGTGCGAGAACGTCGTGCGTGCTTGTAGAGGTCGTGTCTGGCATTGAGGCAGGTCGGGGCGCAAGCCGGCGGCGTCATGTTCCCCTGCGCGCGCCAGCCTGAATATTTTCGTTAGCGGGCACTTTAACATCTCGCCGTAAGACCTGCTTGCGGTCGATTCGGCCCGCTCCGCAGGGTGAATCCGGCGGCCGCAGCGTGCCGTTGGCACCCCGCTGGTACCTCGTTCGCATCCCGTGACCCGGCCGCGCCTGGCCGGTTTCGTCATACCGCTGGCGGCTCAACCGCCGCGTGCGGCGCCTGCGCGATCGGCGATTTCGTTCCACAGATGCATGGCCGCATACGCGCGCCACGGACGCCATGCGTCGCTGCGCGCACGCTGCTGGGTGGCGCGCACGAGCGCGGGGTCGCGCGCGGCGATGGCCTGCATCAGCACGAGGTCGGTGGCGGGCCAGGCATTCGCGTCGCGCCATGCGCGCATTGCGACGTATTCGACGGTCCAGGGGCCGATGCCGGGCAGGGCGAGGAGGGCTTCGCGCATTGCGTCGAGGTCGGGAGAGGTGTCTGCGGCTGTGCCTTGCGGTGGGTTCGTTTTCTCCGGGCCTCGTTCGATCACCACCGCGCCGCTCGCCACGGCCGCGGCGAAGCCCTGCAGCGCCGCGACGCGCTTGCCCGGCATGCCGATGCCCGCGAGGTCGGCGGCGGCGAGGTCGGCGGGCGCCGGAAAGCGCCACGCGGTGCCGGTATGCGGATGACCGTCGATAGGCTTGCCGACGCGCTGCACGAGGCGTCCGACGATCGTCGTGGCAGCCTTCACGCTGACCTGCTGGCCGACGATCGCGCGCACCACGAGCTCGAAGCCCGACCACGCACCCGGCACGCGCAGGCCGGGCGCGGCGCCGACGAGCGGCGCGAGCCACGGATCCGCGGCGAAGTGCGCAGCGATGGCAGCGGGGTCGGCTTGTACGTCGAACATGCGCGCGAGCGGCGCGGCGAGTGCGGCCGCATGCGCGCTCGCCGGACCTTCGACCTCGACGACGAGACAGCGCCGCCGCGGATGGCGGCGCACCGCGAGCGTGCCGCTTGCGCCGAGGAAGTCGATGGCGCGGCGCCACGTGCCGTCCTCGACGCTTTCGACGCCCGGCGTTGCGCGCCCGGAGAAAAAGCGCAGCAGGCGCGGCCAGTCGTAGGGGGCCCGGAACGGCAATTCGAGCGTGGCGCTGGCCTCGACCCTAGCCTGCTCCCGTGCGCCGATTCGCGGTTTGGCGTTGCTCAAGCCGCGGTCTCCGGCGCGTTTATGCGGGCAGGGCGCCGGCCATCGCGCGTTCGGGCCGCGGTCGTTTCACCGGTCGACGGCCCGGCGCCGTGTTCCGCGCGGCCCTTCGCTTCGGCGTCGATCAACGCGGCCTTGCGGGCCAGCCCCCAGCGATAGCCCGCGAGCGAGCCGCCTTTTTGCACGACGCGATGGCACGGAATCGCGAGCGCCACGGGATTCGACGCGCAAGCGCTTGCCACCGCCCGCACCGCGCGCGGCGCACCGAGGCTTTCGGCGATCTGCGTATAGCTGCGCGTCTCGCCGTACGGAATGCGCTGGAGCGCTTCCCATACGCGCTGCTGGAACGCCGTTGGCGCGACGTCGAGCGGCAGGTCGAAGCGGTCGCGGCGGCCGTGCAGGTAGGCATCGATCTGCGCGATGAACGGCGCGACGGCTGCGGTGTCTTCGATGCGGTCGGCATTCGCGAAGTCGGCAGCGAGGCCGACGGCGAGCGTGGCCGCATCGTCGCCGAACGCGATCCGGCAGATACCGCGGCCCGTGGCGGCGACGAGCACGATGCCGAGCGGCGTTGGCGCGCTTGCGTAGCGGATCGTCAGGCCCGCGCCTTTGCGGCGATATGCCGACGGCGCCATGCCGAGCTCGGCCGGTACGCTCTCGTAAAGCCGCGAGGACGAGCCGAAGCCCGCATCGGCACTCGCACGCGTGACGCCCGCGCCTTGGGTAAGGGCCTCTCGCAGGGCCGCGCCCCGGCGAGCCGCCTGGTATTGGCGCGGCGAAACGCCAAGCACGCGCTTGAAGAGGCGTTGCAGGTGAAACGGGCTCAGGTGCACCGCGTCGCCCAGCTCGGCGAGCGTCAGGCGCGCCTGCGGATCGGCGTCGAGCGCGGCGCACGCGCGCCGCACGATCTCCAGCTCGCGCGGCAGCCCGCCCGGACGGCAGCGCTTGCATTCGCGCAGGCCGGCGGCGCGGGCGGCGTCGGCACTGTCGAAGAAGAGGACGTTTTCGCGGCGCGGCAGCCGCGACGCGCACGAGGGCCGGCAGAACACGCCGGTCGTCCGGACGCCGTAGAAGAACGCGCCGTCGGCACTCGCATCGTGCGTGGCGACGGCTTCCCAGCGTGCGGCGTCGGTGGCGAAGGAGGATGCCGGGGCATGAAGCGGGGACGAAGCGGCGGTCATGGCTTGACTCCAGGAATGAACAGTTTCGACGGTTCCCACTGTAGCCGCAGGGCGCTGCCGCGGCGCGCCGGATCTTGCTCTGTCATTCCGGCGCCCGCCCGGTCTGCCGCGCCACGATTTGAAGCCCGCTTTGCTCCTCACGCTTTGCCCCTCATTTTGGCCTCGGGGAGCTGTGCCCGGCATTGATGCGACAAAATGGCATCATTGCGGGTTTTCCCTTAAAAAGTTGTTGCGTCGCGTCAGGCGGCTGTGTATAGTGGTTCCTGTCTCCTCCATGTCTCCTCCTGATATGGATTAAGCCCGCTCACAGTAGCGGGCTTTTTTTCGTCCAGCGATTTTCCATCGCCATTCTTTCTCGATTTTCCGCCTCTTTTCGCACCCGCGCTGCTCGCGGCACGCACACCGACCTGCTTGTGTACGATGCAGTCGGAACCGCCATCATCATCGCCGTCGTCCGGTCGGGAGGGGCGCATCATGCAGATCCAGATCCGCGAAATCGATCACGTCGTTATCCGCGCCGCGGATCTTGCGGCGCTTACGCGTTTCTATTGCGATGCACTGGGCTGCCGGGTGGAGCGCGAACAGCGCGAGCTGGGGCTCGTGCAGTTGCGCGCCGGGCGCTCGCTGATCGATCTGGCGGCAATTGGCGGCCCGCTCGATCGCGAGTCCGGCAGAGGCGATCCGGCGGGCCGGAACATGGATCATCTGTGCCTGCGCGTCGAGCCGTTCGACGGCGACGCGCTCAAGGCCCATCTGGAATCGTTCGGCGCGCGGCCGGGTGACGTGGTGGAGCGCTACGGCGCGGAAGGTCTGGGGCCTTCGCTTTATCTGTTCGATCCCGAAGGCAACATGGTGGAGTTGAAAGGGCCGCCGGCTTCCCCCTGAACCTCGGGCCGGACGAGCTTCGTTTCAGACTTTCTCGGGCGCCTTGAGCACGGCCCACTCCACGGCTACGGGCTCGCTGCTGCCGTTGCCGATCCACGCGGTGCCGTCCTGCACCGTGCACTGCAGGCGCATGGTGCGCTCGGTGAGCTTGCCGAGTGCCTCGGCCACGCCTTCCGCGAGCGTCCAGACGGTCACATTGCGCAAGCGCTCGACCTTGCCGCGCACGCCTTGCCACCAGATGTCCGAGCCGCGGCCGCCGTAGGCGATCACGATGACCTCTTCGGCGCGCCCGCTGGCTTTCGCGATGCGCCGTTCGTCCGGCTGACCGACTTCGATCCACGTTTCGATCGCGCCCGTATAGTCCTTGCGCCAGAGATCCGGTTCGTCGGTATCGGAGAGTCCCTTGCAGAACTCCAGACGCTCATGTGCGAACAGCACGAAGGCGGCGAGGCGGACCATCATCCGCTCGTCGGTTTCGGACGGGTGGCAGGCGATCGTCAGCGCATGGTCGGCGTAATAGTGCCGGTCCATGTCCGCAATCTGCAGTTCCGCCTTGAAGATGGTCGATTTGAGTGCCATGCCGATTCCCGGGCTGCGCAAAAGCCGCACATGATAGCGAAGTTTCAGCGAGCAAGTGGCATGCCGAACGCGCGCGGGCGTACCGTGCTCAGGCGGATAATGGGTCGGGAAGGTGACGGCGGTTTGACAGCGGGGGGGAGTGGCCTTCGCCCGCTTCGTTCGCAGGCCTGAAAATGCTGTAGCCCGGCGAGCATGCGCCAAGCCCATCAGGGTGCGTCGCGCAGGACGCGCGTGGTTACTGCCTGATGAAGCGATCGCTGGTCCAGAGGCCTTGCTGGTCGGTATTGGCGGCGTTCACGAATTCGACGTCGTGACCGACCACGCGCACGATGCGGAACGACTGGTTATCGGGTGTCGAGATGCACTGGAAGCCGGAGAAATATTCCTGCATCTGCTGCTGCTCGCCTGCCTGCTCGTGCTGAGCGACAGCGTCGAGGTTGTCCTTCGACAGGCAGCCGTACGAGCCCGGCTTGAACTGCACGGTTTGCTGCGGCTTGACGGTGGCGTCCTGAGCGAGTGCGGATGCGGTGCACAACAAACCTGCCGTGGCGATAGCTACCGCGGATAGCATTTTCATGTTCTGCCTCCTGCGTGAAATTACTCAGGTTAGCTATGTATTTAACTTCCACCTCGAACACGCGTTTTTCAATCTAGAAGAACGCGATGAGACTTCAAGAACAACTCGTGTGCGACTGCAACAGCGGCGGATTGCCGCAGACGGCGAGCGACACGCCCCAGTGGGGAAGTTGGCCGGTTTGGCGGCGCTTGCCGCGGGAATAGCGAGCAATCCGAAACGTTCGATCAGGCTGCCGACCCTGTCTGGCAAGGCACACTACATTCAGGTGAATTAATCGACCGGGAAATCGCCGACGAATTAAACCGTTTAATACAACGCCGCGAGCCAATGACGCGGCGCACATAAGGTCGCAATCGATCCGATTGCAAAATGGGCGATTAATCCGTCGACCGCAAAACAAAATCGATGCCAGCTCACGGCATTAGCGCCGCGCTGCCCGAGAGACGATTGCCACCGGGATCGCTTGCGCGCTGCGGCACTTCATGGATAAATCGGAGCTCCTTCTGGAGAACCCCCATGACTCTCGCACACTGGCTGCCGTTCGCGATCGCCTCGGCCATCCTTGTCGCCATTCCCGGACCTACCGTCCTGCTGGTCGTCTCCTACGCGCTAGGGCACGGCCGACGCTATGCGCTCGCGACCACGGCCGGCGTCGCGCTGGGCGACTTCACGGCGATGACGGCCTCGATGCTCGGGCTCGGCGTGATCCTCGCGGCCTCCGCGGCACTCTTTTCGATGCTCAAGTGGATCGGCGCGGCCTACCTGATCTATCTGGGCATCAAGCTCTGGCGCGCGCCCGTGATGGACGCCGATGCCCCCGACACGTCCGAAACGCGCACCGGCCGCATCGTCGCGCACGCCTACGCGGTCACGGCGCTGAACCCGAAGAGCATCATCTTCTTCGTGGCGTTCGTGCCGCAGTTCATCGATCCCCATACGGCGGCACTGCCCCAGATCGTCGTCTTCGAGGCGACGTTTCTCGCGCTCGCGACGCTCAACGTATTTGGCTATGCCATGCTGGCCGCCGCCGCGCGCAAGGCGGTGCGCAACCCGCGCGTACAGCGCGCCGTCAATCGCACGGGCGGGTCATTGCTGATTGGCGCCGGACTGTTCGCCGCGGCGTGGAAAAAAGCCGCCGCCTGAGGTTCGGAATACCGGCAAGCGGCGCCAGGTACGGCAGGCACACGTTCTGCGGCTCCCATCGTTAAAGCGGATGCGCGGGTCGCAATGCAAGTGAGTGCTCGCAAACAGTGCAAGCTGTCGCGTAACGGCTACAATAGAATCGCAACCGCTTGACAACCAGGAGGTTATCGTGATCGAACACGTAATACTGGGTGCGTTTCTGGTGATCCCCCTTGTGATCGTCGTCTTTCTGTTTTCGGACGAGATTCTTGAGGAGCACAGGCAACGCGTGGAAGCGGGAGCAACGCATATCGACTGGCGCCATCCGCTGCGCAGCATCCTTCATCACTGAAGGATGCCGTCCGGGCACGACGCACCCCGGAGACACGATGACGCGTTGAACCGAGGAGGCACTCGTGGAAGCCGAGTTCCCCTGGATGACGTACTTCGTCTCGCTCTTCGTGCTGGTGGTGCTGTCGATCGCCTTGAGTCTGCTTTCGCCGTCTCGCGGCCGCCGGTACGGTCCGGATGCGTCGGATGAGGGCGCCGGGCAGCACCGCGGCAGCGAGCGAGCGCCCTGAATGGGCGCGGAGCGCGCCCGCGTCGTCCCCTTAGCCTTCTCTCATCTGATACCGCCCTTAGCCTGTCTGCTCGACGGGCGTGACGCGCAACGTGAGCTTGCGCGTGAGCCTGATAACGTCGATCTCCACTTCCCGATCGATACGCGTGGCGTCGAACAGGCGTTGCAGCGCGTCGATGCCATCCACCGGTACGCCGTCGATGGCGACGATCGTGTCGTCCACGCGTAATCCGCCGAGCGCGGCGGGGCTATCTTTCGCCACTTCCATCACCCGCACCGCGCTCGCGGCGGCCAGATCGAAGTAGCGCTGCACCTTGCGCGCGAGTGGGACGTTGGTCCCCGCGATGCCCACATAAGCGCGCCGTACCCGGCCGTGGGCGAAGAGTTGCGTAATGACCCATTTGGCCGTGTCGATGGCCGTCGCGAAGCAGATGGCCTGGGCGCCCGGAATGATCGCCGTGTTCACGCCGATCACCTGTCCGGCCGAGTTGACGAGCGGGCCGCCCGAGTTCCCCGGGTTGAGTGCGGCGTCGGTCTGGATCACGTCGTAGATCATGCGGCCCGAGTCCGAGCGCAGCGAACGCCCGAGGGCCGACACCACGCCGGTTGTCACCGTTTGCGCAAGACCGAGCGGACTGCCGACTGCAATCGCAATCTGCCCGACCCGCAGTTTTGCCGACTCGCCGAGGGCGGCGTGCGGCAGCGCCTCGGCCGCGCCGATGCGCAGCACGGCGAGATCGGTGCTCGGATCGTCGCCGACGAGGTCCGCCGCGTAGGTGGCGCCGTCGGCGAGCGTCACGCGCAGGCGGCTCGCGCCGTGGACCACGTGGCTGTTGGTCAGCAGATAGCCGTCCGGCGTGAAGAGAAAACCCGAGCCGCTGCCGCCTCGTACGTTGGCGTTGCCTGCTGCGCGGCGCTCGACGGCGATAAAGGCGACGGCGGGCTGCACGCGCTCGAGCGCACCGATCACCGTGCGCGAATAGGCATCGAGGAGGACATCGTCGTTAGGGTCTGCGCGCGGAGCAGGATCGTCGGCGGCGACGCGAGACAGATCGTCGATAAAGGAAGGACGGCGCCCCATGGTCAGATTTCTCCGATGGAAAGTGCGCAGTACATGCAGGGGGCATAGGGCATTTTCAAGAGGCTGGGGAGCGTGCCGCAGCGGTGCTTCCACGCGCGTTTATGCTGAGGAAAAAGGGGGGATTTTGCGATGCCGGCCGGGAGTGGCGCGCCGGAAAGGTTAACAATTGTCAAAATCGCACTCGTCCCGTTGAAGGCCGCTACGCGAGCCATGAGAATGAGACGGCGGCGACGTCCCCTCGCGCCGCGTAGTAGTGGCAAGCTCTTTGGCCGCGGCGTCGCCGCGGCTTTTTTTGTCTGCGCGTTATGCGCCGGATGCCCGCGGCGCCTTAGGCTTCAGTGCTTTGATGCGGGTGTCGGTCAGCGGGACGACGGTTTTCGGCATGCTGGTACACAGAGGCCTGGATGCCGATAGACAGGGTTAGGCAACGCCAGGCGATGAAACCCTGCAGGGATGGGGCGTTGAGGGATCTGGCCAGATGACCTTGGGTGACGGCTTCGATACAGAACCTCTTGATTGGCCGCTGAGGCTTGCTGCGTCTAGCTCGTAGAGAACTCGGGAAATTTTGTGTACCGAAGTGTGTACCAAAAAGCTTGGCTGACTGGAGTTATCCACATCGCAATACTGCGGTGTATCAGCGCTGGGTCCGGCATCGGACTTACAGTTTGACCTGCTCGAATCGTCCTTTGCCGGAGAAACTGTAGGGGACCTTGAACGCAGCGCCGCCCTGCATCCCTTCTGACTGTTCGATGATCCTCGGCCACCAGCGCACAATGTTGTGGGATATATCCCAAAAAGTGCGCTTCGACCAACTCTTGTCCAAAAAGAAAACGATTAGTCCAGCCCGGCTCAGTACTTCACGTTCCAATCCCTTGTTCAGCCTGTCGTGAGTAATCACCGACCAGCCGCCCTCTGTCGATAGCACCTTGATCCAGGCCTCGTCCTTGGTGTCCTGTTCGAATTTCTCCCGTAAATGCACCACGAAGTGCCCGCGGGACTCGCTCAATGCGTGGAGGGCCCTTGCTAGGGCGGGAGGAAGATTGTTGTCGACGAAGAACTTCACGCAGCCAGACTTTCTTCGAAGGCGATCGCCGCATCGACTGCGGCAACGGGCACTTCGTAGAGCCTTGCGACGAAGTTCCTGTCGCCCTCCGCGTTGAACGCCTCGGACAGAACTGATGTCCTGACAGAACCGTGGGTGACAATGGGTTTGCCGAAGGCGATGGCCGGGTCTAGCACAATCGCCTTGCTACGCGGAGACGGGTACCAGCGGGCGGCCAATCGGTCAGCGCCGAACTCGATACCGGTACGCAGCGACGGCTCAATGATCTTCCGGAACGCATACTGTTGTTTCACCAGATCCAGCAGTTCGGTTTCCCCGGTTTTCTCAATGGCCGATGCAAAAATCGTTCGGCCATCAGTGCGGAATTGCTGTGAGGTGAACGGGTAGTCCGTCTTGAAAAGCTCGCGGGCATGCTGACTCGCCACACGAATCGTCTGCAGGCTGACGCCGTGCTCGCGAAAAGCATGCACGAACTGGACTTCAAGGAGATCGTGAAAGCTGATGCCGTCGAGCTCATCGGCGGCGAGTGCCGTTTCCCAGAGTGGGTCAACGGAGACCTGCTCGTGCTTCTTGTCCCGGTAGGAATATCCATCCAGCCAGCGGCGTAGATCCCGGACCGGGATTTTCGTCAGCAGAGCCGCCTCAGGGAAGGTGTATAGGCCGATGCCAGTAAGCTGCATAACCCCTCCCTCCAGAAAATTGACGCGCCGGGAAACCCCCGGTACTCGAAAGACGCCCGATTCTACCTAAATCTGGTGCCGGCCTTGGGCGACGCGTTGTCGTCAGCGATGCGGTGCTAACCTGGAACGTAGCTTAGGTGAACCGTGACGCTGGCACTAACCGACGGAGTCGCGACGACACCTGTCACTCCGGGCGTCATTGACCGCACCCGATTCCTCGTTATTCATTCCCACTCGGCGACACCTTGATGACGCGAGCACGTGCCAGAGTGGTGCTGGCTGAAACTGTATGTTCCGTCACCACACCTCGCGGTGGCACCGGCCGGTACGTGGCCGTTTCGGGAGTGTGCGGGCGAATGAACGACATGTCCGTCGTGGTTCACGTAGTGCCCGTGCTCCTGCAGTTGGGACTCGTCGGGGGAGGTCGGCTGGTAAGCGTGGGCGGTGCTGGCCAGCGCCAACAGGGCTACGAGACTGCCGCGTCGAAGCGCGCCCAATACACGCGCAGCAGCACGGCCCTCGCTCAGGTTGATCCCCGTCATCCCTGTCCTCAAATTAGTTCTGTGGTGCCGGTCAACCCGTTCCAAGTCGATCCCGGCCTCTCGGGCGTCATGCTACACCGAGGTGTGGGCTTGCGCTGATCAGCTCGTCGGGACTGTTCAGCCTCTATGGGATCGTTGCATTGCAATGATTGCTCGTTCCGTTGCCGTCATGATGTTCTCTGCAAAATGCTCGGGAAGACCGAGTACCAGTTGAAGATGATGGTTTCCACCGACGGGGTTTTGTTCGATCACGCTCGAAATGAACTCGGGAATTTTGTTAGCTTGCTCAATGAAGTCGGCGGCGGCACCACTCAGCAACCTATGCACCTCAGCGAAAGGGTCGCTGACGCGGGAAAAGCGCACCGTTTCCTCCCAGGCAAGTGCGCTCGCACACATTTCAGCGACCAGTCTACATACAGCAACAATTTCTACATCTGAGCCGGCAATGCCTGGTTCACCCCATGCTCGGGTAAATTCCGTGTTTGCCAATGTGGTGAACGCCGCGGCGAGTTGCTCAAGCTCCTGCATTCGTTCGGACAGCCACAAGGGGAATTCGGAGGATTCGATCCGCGTTGTGGGCCTAATGTACAAACCGCGTTTGAGCGCAGACCATCTCTGCAATACCGGCGACATCTCAAATCGCAGCATCTCTACGGTCAAGCGATATTCCCAGAAAGAGCCCTTCTCAAGGATGATTCGTTCGGCGAGATAGCTCAAGCGCCCGAACTCCTCCAGATGCCGCTGTTCATAGCGGTGCCGAATTTCAGCGGCCGCTTTCCCGACCTGCTCGGCGATACGATTTTCATGTGCTCGTTGCCACTCAAACATCAGGCCGGCGGGGTACCTAAGAGGATCGTCGTCGATTAACTTGTGGCAGTTGCCACACAGCCAGATCGCGTTAGTAATGGCGCTCCGTTCGGCCGAAGTCATCTCCGGGTCGTATCGCGCGGAACCCGGATTCGCTCCATATATATGAGCGGCCTCTCCGACGTTGACGGCGTCGTTCGGGTCTTCCGCAGGGCCACTTGTCGTCGCACCGCAGTCGGGATTGGAGCATTGGTTTGCGGCACGCTTCGCGAGCGTGACGATCAGGCTTGATTTGAACCTATCTTCGACTCCCATCTTCAATCTCTCTCGTGAAAACCTGCCGATTCAATGGTCTACGCAAAGTCTCGCAATTCTTCAATTCTGCCCCGGTACGCACGTCATTCGGGAAGATAGTACTCGATGGCTTGGTTGGGATCGTCGGTCCAGCAACTACTGAGATTGCGCTCGACAGCGCGCGCATACGCTTTCTCGCCCAGCCACTTGCGCGTCTTCTCAAGGTTTTTGGGCCGCACGTGTTCTTTTTTCTTTGTATTGTCGTGCCAGCCGCAAAACCACACCTTTTTCGAGTCCTCGACGTCTCGCCGGTAGGGCGCCAAGTCGCGTGGCGTGGCCTTGCGGAAAGCTACCCCTTTCATCGCTTCATTCAGGTGGGTAAGGAAGGCGCTCGGCGTGAATCGCTCGGTTGAACCACGAAGACCGAGAATGTCGAGAAGCTTGTAATAAACGTCCGATTCGAATTTGTTCGATGTCTCTAGCGTTCGCGGATTCACATTCAACTCAAAATAGAAATTCTCGCCAAGCGCACCAAACGCGACAACATACGGATCAACATCGACGAAAACGAAAACGTCAAAGTGGCCGTTGTGTAGCCGAAGCCGAAAGTGCGCACGATCCACGTCTGCGGCAGTCATTCGGGGGAGGAGTTCCGCGAGCGAAGTTAGCTTGAATTGCGCCATTGTTGCTTTTGCCTTTCGGTGGTTACTGACTGGTTGCCTGTACTACGGCAACAAGTTGAGGGATCTGGAGTGCACGGTACTGGAGCGGGTCATACAAATACGCGTGAAGGTCTGCGTTCTTCCAGACAGTGCAACGGGACGACAGTCGAATCGGCGCTGGAGCGCGTCCGGCCAGACAGAGCTGGCGCCACGTTTCCCGCGAGACACCAACAAACGGGGCGATCTGCGCCCAGCGGGAGTGGCCAACCAGCGGCAGCGTATCGGCGTGTTTATGCATTGCGCACCTCCCCGGCGCCGAGAGCTTCGCGCCCGTAGACGTACTCCACCCACGTACCACGACCATCACCGTGCCCGAGCCAAGTCGACACGCCTGCAGCAGCTTCCCGCCGCGAGACACCGGCCGCTTTCATACGCTGCAGGTGCTCGACCGTGTACGCGTACCGAAGGCTGTGTGGCGCGTTCTCGCCAGTCATTCCGGCCTGGCGCACCACGTAGTGATAACGGTTCATCGCAGCCGCCAGATCGGACTTGCGCACCAGCTTGCCCCCATACCGCTGGGTGAGTTCGATCGCGCGGAGCACAAGCGCGACGGCGCGCTGGCGATCTAGCGGCGGGCTGCGTCGCGACTTGCCGCCCTTGGTACCGTGGATCACGCTCACGAAGCCGTCAGCCACCGGATTCACCAGCGCGCGCTGCCAGTCCGCGAGCGACTTTACCGAACGCACGCCCTCCTCGGCGCGCAGGCCGAATTCCGCCTGCAGCTCCAGCACCATCGAGACACCGGGATCGAGCGCAGCGACGATCGCGAGGTACGCCTCGAAAGCCTCGCGTGTCATCGGCCGCTTGGTTCCGGCGCGGCTCGCTCCGCCAGCACCCAACGCGGCGTTGCTCATCTTGTCCGCGAACGGCCGGCGCTTGATGCCTTCCAGCGCAGTCCGGATGTGCGCCATGTTGTTCGCGATCGTGCGCTTACTGAGCCCGTGCGCGAGCATATCTGCCGCCCACGCCTCGACGTGCTTCTCCTTGAGCTGGCTCGCGGTGTGGACCTGAAACCCCTCCTCCCAGGTGAAGATAGCGAAGCGCGCGAGCGATTGCTCACGCCCCTTGCGGGTGTGGTGTGCCTGTTTCCCACGCGCCGAGCGCGCAGCGCGGCACAGGTCGGCCGTGAGTGATTTGTGAGACATGCGTGTACCCCGTCAATCCAGCGTTGAGGCTCGACCCCAGGTTGTCTCCCTCGATGGGCCACGGGATGCCTGCGCGCGACGCGCAAGGAAGACAACGAACGGAGGCACGAGCCAGTGCCGGTGAGTTCGGGAGCGTGCTGCGCCAGCAAGCCGACGCAGCCTGCACGACGTCGCCATAGGCGAGAGTCGCAGCAGGTGAACGCTTCCCCCGTTCGTTCCGTGAATTTGGCTGAGCGATCGATCAGGGGGCGCCAATGCCCTGACCGCGCGAATTGATAGGTGCCGGGCAAGCCGGCACGAAATTGCAGACACCGCGGCCCTGCGCGCCGCCGTTCGTCACGAGGACGAAAACGACAGACGCAGCAAGGCCCGGCGTAGGCGCTGGGGAGCGCACGTCACGGATTGATGTGCCGCAGGAGCGGCGAACGGGGGATTACACAGCGCGCCTTTCGCAGGAAGCAAAAAGGCGAACAGGACGCCTCGTCTATCGACGAAGCAGTTGCATCGTCCACCATAAAGCGATGGACGGATTTTGGGTGTCGGGCCCAACTTGAAAATTTATGGCGATGGAGCGAACCACCGCGCCCGCAAAGCGAGCTTCCACTTCATGGCTGCAGATATCGCAGCTGATTTCGGTCGATGCCTCATACCGAGGCGGGGTTTTGCAGTGACAGATTATTCCGACGAATGCGACCTATGCAAGCAATTTCGTTGCTGACGGAGGTGCGCACGGCCTCCGAACCGTTGCACCGCAGAAATTCGAGCACGCGGCCGCGTTGAGCCGCAGCGTCGTTGCTATACTGCGGCTTGAAGATCTCTTTGGCCGCGCTCGCTCGAGTCGCGGCTTTTTGTTTTTGGGCCATGGCGAGCCCCTTACGCGGCAAGCGGCTGCGCTTGGTAGCCTGCCGGATCTTTCATCCAGCGATGCACTTCCTCGTTGCTGTAGACGGTGCAGCGCTCGGTCCAGCGCTGAGGCTGTGGGGCACGACCTTCTTTCACCAGCTTGCGCCACGTTTCACGACTGACTGGAATGAACTGCTGAAGCTGGTTCCAGCGGGAGAAGCCGACTGCGGGAAGCGTCGCGGGGGCGTTGTTGGTTTCGGCATTCGCACTCATGCTTTGGCGCTCCTAGGCGTTGTTTGCGTGCTTGCAGGATGCCGGCGGTGTTTTCGGCCATGAAGTGAGGGAATCCGATTTTCCCTATAGGACCGATGCCGGATAAGGGTTAGCGGCGTGTCGCAGAGAAGCGAATCAGCTTGGAGACATCTATTGGCGGCGCGCTGCGGTTACCGAACTTGATCGACGCGAGGTATTCCGCGCACTTCTCCGCGTCAGCCAAAAGCCGGCTAAACGTTTCGGTATTGCGCATGTTCGGTGAGGCGCCTAGGTCCCCGACGAGAAGTGAGAGCGCCATCCAGAAGTGCAGGACTGGCTCGAATTCGCGCCGCAATTCCTCAAAATATTTTCGGTCCACCCGATCGGAATGTACGTCTGGATAGACCTCGGTCAACGTTTTCTTTGTCTTCGCGTAGACGTCGGCCTTTATCTCCGCTGCGGCCCGGTAGGCCTTTGCCAATGACGGTTTCGAGTGCGGGGAGGCCTGATACATGTGCACGAACGGGAACGCAGCGGCAACGCCGGCGCGCCGCGCGTGTACCGCGCGCGTGATGATGTCCGTCCGAGAGAGGTTGGGGGAGGTGATTGTCAGGTATTCGTCAGCCGACAGCGTAATGGCTGTATCTCTCGCGGCAGCATCATCGCACCGGAGATAAATTTCGTGCGCCGCCCGTGCAGCGGGATCATTGGGGAACCCCATAAGCGCTTCGAGCGCACTCGGCGTAATCGGTGGCCCGCTTGTCATCCTAATAGTGGTCCTCGTTTGCTGGTTGCCGCACTTCGAACCTGCGCATTTGCCAGCCACGGATCTGAACGAGCGCGCGAGCCCACTGCCCCGGCGTGAGAACACGCCACCCAACCTCAGGGCGCGGCCACATGCGCCGTACGCGAAAGCTTTCGATATCGTCCCAGTTCGGGTTGATAGGATTGGCCGTCGGCGCCGCAGTATAGAGGGCGACATACGCGGGGACGTTCGCAAGTCGTGCGAGCTGCTGCATAACGCCGGCTGGCTTCTCTTGCCCGATGTCGCGTGCAACCTCGATGAGCGCTAGCGGAACCTTTCCCGCGTGGTCGTACTCCGCGAAGAGGACGGAATCGAGGTCGACCATTGTCAACGACTCGGCTTGGGCTGCATGCAGATACCGGCGAATCGAGGGTGCGCGATGCCAGGTGCCGTAGGCACGATCGCGACTTTCGTACAGTTCGAGCCTCATAGTCGGCTCCTCAATAAGAGCGGCACAATTGCGCGCCGTAGCAAAGAGTTATTGTTGGCAGGCGCCGGCGGATGCTTCTGCGAGCGCCAAAGTGATTTTTATGCCACGCCCGTCCAGAGCCTCATCGAACACACCAGTGGGACAGCCACCCAATACCCGCGCCGCCGCATCCACTTTCCCGCCGATTAAGGGCAGCATTTCATGCACCATCTCGCATGCCGCCCAATCTGTCCCGTTGTCGAGCGATTTTTCGACAAGAGTCCACAAGGTATGCAGGCTGCTCACAGCATCATTCAGGCTTTGCATAGCAACGGGGACAAGCTCGGTAGAATTGCACTTAGCCATGGTACGGACCTCCTATATAGGTCGTGTTGTGGTCAGGCGGTCACGGTGTTGGTAGCACCTTGGCCGCCGCTTCAATCGCGCCTTTCAGCGCAATTCGCTCTCTGGCACGAAGCCGAGCGCTGCCAGTTCCGGCTCTTTCCGGCAGCCAACAACCGGGTGAATCGTCGAAATGCTCGACGCTTCGAAAGTCGCAACCGAGCTCGGGCTGTACATCGCCACTCGAACGCGCGAATCAGTGCGCTCGACCAGCTTGCGGATCTTGGTCGAGCCGTCGCGCATCACGAGGACGACTTCATCGCCCGGCGCTGCGTCGTCAGTTTCTTCGTAAAGGACGTACTCGCCGGCGAGGAACCGCGGGAACATTTCCTGTGACGTGACCCGAAGAGCCACCAGGGCTGGCGGGGGCTGGATAGAATGCTCGGTAGCCATTGCTTAACCTCACTACAGGTTTTGCGTGGTCAGGTGGCGGATTGTGTTGGCGCACTCTCCGTCACCGCTCTCGCCCAGTAGCCGCCGGGCCCGGTCGTGCAATCTACGCGGCCGTCTGGCCGAAGTTCCCGATTACCACCTTCCGGCCGCCTTCAATCTGCGCTTCGACGAAATCAGCCCACAGCTGCAGGATCTTCCTGCGCTCGTCGGCGTACTCCGCCCGGTTGTACACACCTTTGATGCCCTTGATCGTGTGCGCAAGGGCCTTCTCGATGGCGTCCGACGATTGCCCCATCTCGTGCAGGTGGGTGCTGGCGGTGCGCCGGAAGTCGTGCAGGACGAAATGCTGGACGTCGAGACTGAGCGAGCGCACGGCTTGGTTCAGCGTGCTCTTGGCGATTGGCTGGTCGCCGCGGCCGCGCGTTGTCGGAAAAACATGATCGTGGTTGCCGCTGAGCTCGTGGAGCTCTCTCAGCATGGCGACAGCCTGCGCGGACAGGTAGACCCAATGCTCCTTGTCCTTCTTCATGCGGTCGGCGGGAATGCGCCAGACGCCCGCGTCGAGATCGAACTCGCCCCAAGTCGCTTCGGTCAGTTCGCTCTTGCGAACCATCGTGAGCACCAGCAGGTGAATGGCAAGCTTTAGCGGCCGACGAATATCGGACGCGTACACCGCGCGCAGCAGTGTCGCGATCTCGTCGGGTGACAGGACACGTGTGCGGCTTTCCTGCGTGGCGATGAAGCGCGCGACAACCGCCTGCGCGGGATTGGTGAGCGCGAGCTGGCGGGCGATCGCGTATTCGTAGAGACGCTTGATGACGTTGCGCGTGGAGAGCGCCATTTTCGGGGCGCCGCGGGCCTTGATCTTGTCGCAGACGGCGAGGACGTCGCCGGGCGTGACATCGGCCAGAGGTTTGTTGCCGATCGCCGGGTAGACGTCCTTCTCGAGCGCGCGCTTGATCGTCCGCTGGTACTCCGGCGACATGGGGACCACCTGGCTTGTGTACCAATCTTCGGCGAACTCCTTGAGCGTGTCGAAGCGTTTCACCGCGCCGCGGTCTTTCTTGGCGTCCGCGATGGGAGAAACGCCCTTTGCGACGATCTCTGTGTACCTGCGAGCCTTGTCTCGGGCCTCCAGCAGACTCACCGCCGGGTAGTCGCCAATGGTGACCATCGGCTGGCGCTCGGCGTGCAGTGTGTACCGGAAGCGCCAGACCTTGGAGCCAGACGTCATTACCTCAAGCACGAGGCCGTTGCCATCCGAGACGCGGTAGCGCGCCGCCTTCGGCTTCAGGGCCTTGATGCGGGTGTCGGTCAGCGGAACGACGGTTTTCGGCATGTTGGTACACAGCAGGTAGGTACACGGCGCACCTGTGTACCTAAATGTGTACCATAGATGCCTAGATGTCAATAGACATAGTAAGGCAACGCTAGGTGAAGAAACCTAGAAGTGGTGGGGGTTTGAGCAGCCTGGTTAGACGACCTTGGGCAACCTTGGGTGACGGCTTATTTTCCAATACAAAACCGGCTAAAAATCACCCCCAGCAAGTCATCGGAAGTGAACTCGCCGGTAATCGAATTGAGCGCCTCCTGCGCAAGCCTCAGCTCCTCGGCAAAGAGATCGAGCGACTGCGCGTTCTGCTCCGCATGCGCGGCCGCTTGCGCAAGATGCTCGCGCGCCCCGCGCAGCGCGATCAGGTGACGTTCGCGTGCGAGATACACGCTTTGCGCGTCGGCCTGCCAGCCCGCAATGCGCAGCAGTTCGGCGCGCAGCAGCGCAATGCCGTCTCCCTGCTTCGCCGATAGCCGCACTTCGCGCAGTTCCCCGCCGTCAGGCAGCGCGAGCGTGGCAACCGCCGGCGCCACGCCCGTCAGATCGGTCTTGTTCCGCACACGCACCACCGGCACGCCGGCCGGAAAGCGCGCTGCAATCGTCTCGTCTTCCGCAGTCATGTCCACGCGTGCGTCCAGCAGGTGCAGCACCACGTCGGCGCGCCCGATCTCGCCCCACGTCCGCTCGATACCGATCTTCTCGACTTCGTCTTCCGTGTCGCGCAGGCCCGCCGTGTCGATCACGTGCAGCGGAATGCCTTCGATCTGGATCGTCTGGGAAATCTTGTCGCGGGTCGTGCCGGCCACCGGCGTCACGATGGCGAGTTCCGCGCCCGCAAGCGCATTCAGCAGCGACGACTTGCCAACATTCGGCTGCCCCGCGAGCACCACCGCGAGACCCTCTCGCAAGAGCGCGCCTTGACGCGCTTCCGCGAGCACGTGATCGAGCTGCGCGCGGATGCTGGCGAGCTTGCCGCGCGCGTCGGCGGCTTCGAGAAAGTCGATTTCCTCCTCGGGGAAGTCGAGCGTCGCCTCCACGAGCATGCGCAGCGTCACCACGTCGTCGACGAGCGCGTGGATGTCGCGCGAAAACGCGCCCTCGAGCGAGCGGCCCGCCGAGCGCACGGCGGCTTCCGTACTGGCTTCGATCAGGTCGGCGACGGCTTCGGCCTGCGCGAGGTCGAGCTTGTCGTTGAGGAATGCGCGGCGCGTGAACTCGCCGGGCTCGGCAAGCCGCAGGCCGAATGCGCGTCCTGCCTCGATGCAGCGTTGCAGCACGAGCTGCAGCACGATCGGACCGCCATGGCCCTGCAGTTCGACGACGTGCTCGCCGGTGTAAGAGTGCGGCGCCGGGAAGTAGAGGGCGATGCCTCGGTCCAGCGCCTCGCCGTTGCCGTCAAGGAAGGGCACGTAGCTCGCGTGGCGGGGTGCGAGCGTCTGGCCGGTCAAGGCCTGCATCAGCGCTTCGGCGGCCGCCGCGCCGGCGCGGCCGGCCGACACGCGCACGACGCCAATTCCGCCGCGTCCGGGCGCTGTGGCAATGGCGACGATGGGATCGGAATCGGTGGCAAGCATGGCGGACTGGAACGGTGAGAAGCAACGCGCCGACGGCCGGCGCAAAGTGCGTGGCATTGTATCGCGCGACGGCACGGGCTTTTCAGGCATGGGGCTGCCAGGACGAATCCCCTTTATCTCTAATTAGATAAGATTGATCTTATTTTCTTCCGTCAGATTCTTGGGCGCAATGAGGGGGAAATCCGTCAGATAAAGGGTTAATTGCATGCGTCTGCCGTAACAGGCGGTTTCATACGCACTCACTGGTCAAGCCATTTATATCTTAAATACGCTAAATATGACGTGAATGGTTGTCTTCTTCTTCGAAAGTCGATTGCACAATCCCGGTCATGCCGACCCCCGAAGAAAAAGCCGCCTTTTCAGAACGTCTGAGGTTCGCGATGAAGCGCGCACCCGAGAAGCTGCGTGGCAGCACCGACCTGGCCTTGCACTTCAACCTGCGTCATCGCGGCGAGCATCCCGTCTCTCCGCAGACCGCGCACAAGTGGCTGAGCGGCCGCACCATTCCCACCGACGACAAGCTTCGCACCTTGGCCGAGTGGTTCAAGATCGATGTCCATTGGCTGCATTATGGTCCCTCGCCGGGCGGGTCGGCGCCGGTGCCCAAGCCGATCCGCCGCGATGAGCAGTACCCGCTTTCGCCGGAGTCGATCGAACTCGCGTCGAAGATCGAGGCGCTGAGTCCTCATCACCGTTATCTGGTTCAGGAACTGATCGCCGAGTTCTACGGCGACGCCGAACGGCGCTGACGCGCGTCAATACCCGATTGCCGCACCAACAAAAAAGCCGCCCGGCTCAAGCCGGGCGGCTTCGTCTTTCACGGCTGCTGCGCAAGCTCGCACGGCCGGCGTTACCGCCGTCCGCGCATGCTGCCTCAACTGGTCTTGGCCTGGCTCCGGCCCTTGCCCATCATGCGCGTGATGTAGTACTGCTGCGCAATCGAGAGCACGTTGTTGACGACGTAGTACAGCACGAGGCCAGCCGGGAAGAAGAAGAACATGGCCGAGAACGCGAGCGGCATGAACATCATCATCTTGGCCTGGACGGGGTCCGGCGGCGTCGGGTTCAGGCGTGTCTGCACGAACATCGAGACGGCCATCAGCACCGGCAGGATGAAGAACGGATCCTGTTGCGAGAGGTCGTGGATCCAGAGAATCCACGGCGCGCCGCGCATTTCCACTGAGGAGAGCAGCACCCAGTACAGCGAGATGAACACCGGAATCTGGATCACCACCGGCAGGCAGCCGCCGAACGGGTTCACCTTCTCGGTCTTGTAGAGCTCCATGAGCGCCGCGTTCATCTTCTGCGGGTCGCTCTTGAAGCGCTCGCGCAGCGCCTGCATGCGCGGCGTGATTTCCTTCATGCGCGCCATCGACTTGTAGCTGGCCGCCGAAAGCGGGAAGAACACCGCCTTGATGAGCAGCGTGAGCAGCACGATCGCCCAGCCCCAGTTGCCCACGAAGCTGTGGATTTTTTCGAGCAGCCAGAAGAGCGGCTTGGCGATGATCGTGACCCAGCCGTAGTCCTTCACGAGTTCGAGACCCGGCGCGACGCCTTCGAGCATGCGCTCTTCTTCCGGACCGGCGAAGAGGCGCGCCTGCACGTTGTCGGTCGCGCCCGGCGCGATCGTGCCGAGCGGCTGCTTGACACCGACGCGGTAGAGGTCGTTGTCGAACTTCTCGACGTAGATGTCGCGCTTCGCGCCCTGTTGCGGAATCCACGCGGTCGCGAAGTAGTGCTGCACCATCGCGACCCAGCCATTGTCGGCCTGGCTTACGTAGTCAGCCTTGTTCTTGTCGATGTCGCCAAAGGTGATCTTCTGGAAGTGGTGCTCGTTCGAGTACACCGCCGGCCCGATGAAGGTGTGCGAGAAGCGCGGCGTTTCCACCGGCTGGCTGTCGCGCACGAGCTCCATGTAGAGCGTGGGCGAGACCGGCGTGCTGCCGACGTTCTGCACCTTCGTATCCACGCCGATCACGTAGCTGCCCTTCGTGAACGTGTAGGTCTTCGTGACCTTCACGCCGCCCTTGTCAGGCGAGTCGAGGCTGATCTGGAGCGAGCTGGCGTCGCCCGTCAGGTCGCGGGGGCCGGCCGCTGGCGTGAACACGTCGGTGTGGTTCGGGAAGTCGCCGCCCAGGAGCCCCGTGCGCGCGAGGTACGTGTGGTCCTTCGTGTGGTCGAAGAGCGTCACGTACTGGTCGGGCTTGTTGCCGTCGCTTTCCTGCACGAGCGAGAGCTTCACGAGCGTGCCGCCGCGCGTGTCGATCTCGCCGTCGTAGACATCGGTGTGGAAGTGCACGAGCTGCGCGGCGGCTTCGGCCGGCTGGGACGTGCCCGCCGGCGCCTGGCCCGCGGCGGCGGCCGGCAGGTCGGAAGCGGCGCCCGAAGCGCCCGTGGTACCGGCCTCAGGCGTCGCGCTGGCGGCGCCCTGGGTTTGCGTCGCGCTCGGGAAGAACATCGACGGGCGTCCATGGTCGCGTTGCCAGTTGTCGTACAGCATGACCGCTGACACGAAGAAGATGACCCATAGGACGGTGCGTTTGATATCCATGCGTGGTCTCAGTGTCGATGGAATGGCGCATCAGCGCTTGTTCGGGGTAACGGGCGGAACCGGATCGAAGCCGCCCGCGCTAAACGGGTGGCAGCGGCACAGCCGCCGCGCGGCGAGGTAAGTCCCGCGCGCGGCGCCATGATACTGGATTGCCTCGCGTGCGTAATCCGAACAGGAAGGATAAAAACGGCATCGGCTGCCGAGCAGGGGACTCACGGCCAGCTTGTAGAAACGCAGTAGTGCGATCAGTACCGTTTGCATGGCGTGGCGGCCGGACTGCGCCGCTCCGAAGGACGAACGTCTTGCCGCGCGCGCGGGCGCGGCGGATGACCGGGCTCGCGTGCGCCACTCATGATGCGGCCGGCGTGCCGGGAAGCGGCGGCATGCCGGCGTTCTCCGCCGGCGCCGTTGCTGCCTGCGCGGCTTGCGGCGCCTCTGCCTGCGGCACGGCGCCGCGGCGTGCGACTTCGCGCGCCGCCTTGCCGAGCAGCATCTCGATCTCGTCGCGGCACAGCGCCTTGAGCGGCGACGACGACGCGCCCGGCAACGCCTTGCGATCGAACTTCGTATGCAGGCGCAGCAACAGGTCGAAGCCTTCGAACTGCGCGCGCCGCACCCGGAACGCCTCGCGTGCGATGCGGCGCACGAGGTTGCGCGTGACCGCGCGCGGCGCGTACTTCTTGCCGATCACGAGTCCGAGCCGCGCCGCGCCGCTTGTCGGCCGGCCGTACACGACGAAGTGTGCCGAGCGGCGCCACGGGCGCAAACGAAAAACGGATGAGAACTCATCCGTTTTCAGTAGCCTTGCGGCTTTCGGGAAAGCGGCCGGCACCGGCGACGAAAGGAGAAACTTATCGTCTGCCATGTCCGCCATGCCTGCTTTCGCTGCGAGCGCGCGCGGCGCTGCGGGTGGGTTCGCCGACGGCGAGCCTGCGCAACTTAGACGGCGAGACGCTTGCGACCCTTCGCACGGCGTGCGTTGATCACTTTGCGGCCACCGGCGGTCTTCATGCGCACGCGGAAACCGTGGGTACGCTTGCGACGGGTAACGGAGGGTTGGAAAGTACGTTTCATGTTGCTCTCACTTGTTGAGTTTGACCGCGGCGAGCATCGCGGAAAAAGGCAATGGCCGGTGGTACTAGGGATTGGTTTTCGCGGAACCCGCTATTTAAGCCTGATTTTTGTTAGCCGTCAATAGGTTAGGGCATCGGGGCGGACGCACGCCGCTCTGCGGAGCACCGCTCCTTGCGATGATCCGTCCCTGTGGATAACTTCCTGGTCAGGCAGTTTCGGCGTTAGAATCTCGCCTATCCCAAGAATCCTGCATGCCTCTCCGGCCCGCCTGCCAGCCGCAAAACCCTTGCCGCGCGGGCGTCCGGAGCATTTGTCGTCGGCCCTCAGGGCCTCGCCGCGCCAGTTTCTGGTGCAGCAAGAGCGGCGCGGCGGCAACGCGTGCAGACAAAACGAACACAGCAACTCGATGAACGAATTCTGGCAACACTGTTCCGCACTACTGGAGCGCGAGCTGACGCCCCAGCAGTACGTGACGTGGATTAAACCGTTGGCCCCGGTTGCCTTCGACGCTGCTGCGAACACGCTGCAGATCGCCGCTCCCAACCGTTTCAAGCTCGACTGGGTCAAGAGCCAGTTTTCGGGACGGATCTCCGATCTGGCCCGCGATTTCTGGCAGGCTCCGGTCGACGTCCAGTTCGTCCTCGATCCGAAGGCCGGCATGCGCGCGCCGGCCGCCGCCGTGCCGCGGGCGCCCCTCACAGGCGCGCCAGGCGCTGCCGAACCCGTAGCCGCCGTTACACCGGGCGCGAATCTGTCCGCGGGCTTTGCCGCTAGCCTTTCGGCCCATGCAGGCATGGCGCAGCAACAGGCAGCCACCGCCGCACCGTCGGCCCAAACCGTCCACGCCGCTGCGGCAGACGCCAGCGACGCCGACCTCGACCTTCCGAGCCTCGACGCCAACGAAGCCGCCGCCGGCCGCCGCACGTGGCGCCCGGGCCAGGGCGCGGCCGCCGCCGCATCGAGCAACGAGGCCGATCCGACCTACGAGCGCTCGAAGCTGAACCCGGTGCTCACGTTCGACAACTTCGTCACCGGCAAGGCGAACCAGCTCGCCCGCGCGGCCGCGATCCAGGTGGCCGACAACCCCGGCATCTCGTACAACCCGCTGTTCCTCTACGGTGGCGTGGGCCTCGGCAAGACCCACCTGATCCATGCGATCGGCAACCAGCTCCTGCTCGACAAGCCGGGCGCGCGCATCCGCTACATCCACGCGGAGCAATACGTTTCGGACGTGGTGAAGGCCTACCAGCGCAAGGCGTTCGACGACTTCAAGCGCTACTACCACTCGCTCGACCTGCTGCTGATCGACGATATCCAGTTCTTCTCGGGCAAGTCGCGCACGCAGGAAGAGTTCTTCTACGCGTTCGAGGCCCTCGTCGCCAACAAGGCGCAGGTCATCATCACGAGCGACACGTACCCGAAGGAAATCTCGGGCATCGACGACCGCCTGATCTCGCGCTTCGACTCGGGCCTGACGGTGGCGATCGAGCCGCCCGAACTGGAAATGCGCGTCGCGATCCTGATGCGCAAGGCGCAGTCCGAATTCGTCAGCCTGAACGAAGACGTGGCGTTCTTCGTCGCCAAGCATCTGCGCTCGAATGTGCGCGAGCTGGAAGGCGCGCTGCGCAAGATCCTCGCGTACTCGAAATTCCATGGCCGCGAGATTTCGATCGAGCTGACCAAGGAAGCGCTCAAGGATCTGCTGACGGTGCAGAACCGCCAGATTTCGGTCGAGAACATCCAGAAGACCGTCGCCGACTTCTACAGCATCAAGGTCGCCGACATGTATTCGAAGAAGCGTCCCGCGAACATCGCGCGGCCGCGCCAGATTGCGATGTACCTCGCGAAGGAACTCACGCAGAAGAGCCTGCCGGAAATCGGCGAGCTGTTCGGCGGGCGTGACCACACCACGGTGCTGCACGCGGTGCGCAAGATCGCGGACGAGCGCGGCAAGGACGCCCAGCTCAACCACGAACTGCACGTGCTCGAGCAGACGCTCAAGGGCTAAGGGGCGAACGGGCCACCTGTTGCGGCCCGGACCCCGGTCCCGGCCTGCGCGGCGGCCTCGGCGGCCCCGCCTGTTTTTTTCGCGGATCAGCCCCAATTTAGGGAAGTGGACCGTTTTCAGGCACAATATGGGTTTAACCGTCCGGCGTTCCCGGGCGGATTTCACGACGCGGCCAGTGCCATGGGCGGCTGCCCGGAATGACGCAACGGGGTACGCAACAGCGGGTGCCGAAGCGGTTTCGGGACGGGGTGCGCAGGCCGTCACATCAACGAAGGAACTCTATGCAACTGGTCAAGACCGAACGCGATAACCTCCTCAGGCCGCTGCAAACGGTGAGTGGCATTGTCGAACGCCGTCACACGTTGCCGATCCTCGCCAATCTGCTGATCACCAAGAACGGTTCCGACGTCTCGTTCCTCTCGACGGATCTCGAGCTGCAGATCACCACGCACGCCGACTTCGGCGTGGGCAACGACCAGGTGGCCACGACCGTCGCCGCGCGCAAGCTGCTCGACATCCTGCGGGCGATGCCCGACGGCCAGGTCACGCTCTCGCTGGCCGACAAGCGCCTCACCGTGCAGTCGGGCAAGAGCCGCTTTGCACTTCAGACCCTGGCCGCGGACGAGTTCCCCACGGTCGCCCAGGCCAAGGACTTCGGCGCGAACCTCGCGGTTCCGCAGAAGACCTTCCGGCAACTGCTCGGCATGGTGTACTTCGCCATGGCCCAGCAGGACATCCGCTACTACCTGAACGGCATGCTGCTCGTCGTGGACGGCGACCAGCTCATGGCCGTCGCCACCGACGGCCACCGCCTCGCGTTCTCGTCGATGAAGATCGAAGGCTCGTTCCCGCGCCAGGAAGTCATCATCCCGCGCAAGACGATTCTCGAACTCCAGCGTCTGCTGGAAGACATCGACGACGTGCTGAAGATCGACATCGGCTCGACCCAGGTGAAATTCACCTTCGGCCAGGTCGAGCTCGTCTCGAAGCTCGTGGAAGGCAAGTTCCCCGACTTCCAGCGTGTGATCCCGAAGGCGCACAAGAACACGTTCCTGATCGGCCGCGAAGAGCTGCAGCGCTCGCTGCAACGCGCCGCGATTCTCACGTCCGACAAGTTCAAGGGCGTGCGCTGCATCATCGAGCCGGGCCAGCTCAAGATCATGTCGACGAACGCGGATCAGGAAGAGGCCCAGGAAGAACTGGAAATCGCCTACCAGGGCGACACCATCGACATCGGGTTCAACGTCACGTACCTGCTCGACGTACTCGCGAACCTGAAGATCGACATGCTGGAAGTGAGCCTGGGCGACGCCAGTTCCAGCGCGCTCATCACGATTCCCGAGAACGAGGAATTCAAGTACGTGGTGATGCCGATGCGCATTTAAAAAGCGCGACAGAAGAAGAACTCCAGGGGGCGCAGCGCCCCTTTGGCGTTTTTATGGCTTTTCGAAAAGCACCGAGCAGTAACGCTGGCAGTACAGCAGAACCGGAAAAAATCCATGACTGATACGAACAACTCGCAACCCGACAACAGCTACGGCGCCTCGTCGATCCAGATCCTCGAAGGTCTGGAGGCGGTGCGCAAGCGGCCCGGGATGTATATCGGCGACACATCGGACGGCACCGGTCTGCATCACCTCGTCTTCGAGGTGCTCGACAACTCCATCGACGAAGCGCTCGCGGGCTATTGCGACGACATCCACGTGATCATTCACGCGGACAACTCGATCTCCGTCACCGACAACGGCCGCGGCATTCCCACGGACGTGAAGATGGACGACAAGCACGATCCGAAGCGCAGCGCCGCCGAAATCGTGATGACCGAGCTGCACGCGGGCGGCAAGTTCGACCAGAACAGCTACAAGGTCTCGGGCGGCCTGCACGGCGTGGGCGTGTCGTGCGTAAACGCGCTCTCGTCCTGGCTGCGCCTCACGGTGCGCCGCGACGGCAAGAAGCGCTTCATGGAATTCCACCGCGGCGTGCCGCAGAACCGCGTGCTCGAAGCGCGGAACGACGTGCAGGTCTCGCCGATGCAACTGCTGGGCGACACCGAGCAGCGCGGCACCGAAGTGCACTTCATGGCTGACGAAACGATTTTCGGCAGCGTGGAGTACCACTACGACATTCTCGCGAAGCGCATTCGCGAGCTCTCCTTCCTGAACAACGGCGTGCGTATTCGCCTCACCGACCAGCGCACCGGCAAGGAAGACGATTTCGCGTTCGGCGGCGGCGTGAAAGGCTTTGTCGAGTACATCAACAAGCAAAAGAGCGTGCTGCACCCCACGATCTTCTACGTGCAGGCCGAGAAGGACAACGTGGGCGTGGAAGTGGCGATGCAGTGGAACGACAGCTACAACGAAAGCGTGCTCTGCTTCACGAACAACATCCCGCAGCGCGACGGCGGCACGCACTTGACCGGCCTTCGCGCGGCGATGACGCGCGTGATCAACAAGTACATCGCCGACAACGAGATCGCCAGGAAGGCCAAGGTCGAAACCTCGGGCGACGACATGCGCGAAGGGCTTTCGTGCGTGCTCTCCGTGAAGGTGCCGGAGCCCAAGTTCAGCTCGCAGACGAAGGACAAGCTGGTTTCTTCGGAAGTGCGCGCGCCGGTGGAAGAGCTCGTCGCGAAGGCGCTCGAAGAGTTCCTGCTGGAAACGCCGAGCGACGCGAAGATCATCTGCGGCAAGATCGTCGACGCCGCGCGGGCGCGCGACGCCGCGCGCAAGGCGCGCGAGATGACGCGCCGCAAGGGCGTGCTGGACGGCGTGGGCCTGCCCGGCAAGCTGGCGGACTGCCAGGAGAAGGATCCGGCGAAATCGGAAATCTACATCGTCGAGGGCGACTCGGCAGGCGGCTCGGCCAAGCAGGGCCGCGACCGCAAGTTCCAGGCAATCCTGCCGCTGCGCGGCAAGGTGCTCAACGTCGAAAAGGCGCGTTACGACAAGCTGCTTTCCTCGGAGCAGATCGTTACGCTGATTACTGCGCTCGGCTGCGGCATCGGCAAGGACGACTACAACCTCGAAAAGCTGCGCTATCACCGCATCATCATCATGACCGACGCGGACGTGGACGGCGCGCACATCCGCACGCTGCTGCTCACGTTCTTCTACCGGCAGATGCCGGAGATGATCGAGCGCGGCTACGTGTACATCGCGCAGCCGCCGCTCTACAAGCTCAAGGCGGGCAAGGACGAGCGCTATCTGAAGGACGACGCCGACCTCAACGCGCACATGCTGCGGCTCGCGCTACAGGGCTCGGAACTCGTGCCGAACGAAGGCGCGACGCCGATCGCCGGCGACGCGTTGGGCGAGTTGGCGCGCTCGTATCAGCTTGCGCGCGGCGTGGTGGACCGGTTGAGCCGTCTGTATGACGAGCGCGCGCTTGAAGCGATCATGGACGGCGTCTCGATCGATCTCTCGAACGAAGCTTCGACCGAGGCCTCGGCCCGCGCGATGGAAGCGCAACTGCGCGACGATCCTTTGAAGCCCGAGGTGACGGTGGTGCCGCAGTACGACCCGGTGCGCGAACTGCGTTCGCTGCGCGTGGAGCGGCGCCATCATGGCAACGTAAAGGTCTCGGTGATCGACGAGGAGTTCCAGCTCACGGCCGATTATCAGCAACTGGTGAACACGGCGAATACGTTCAAGGGGCTGATTGGCGAGGGTGCCGTTATCAAGCGTGGCGAGCGCAGCATGGCTGTGAGCGACTTCAAGAGCGCGATGAAGTGGCTGATTTCGGATGCCGAACGGAATGTATCCAAGCAGCGTTATAAAGGCTTGGGCGAGATGAATCCCGGGCAACTTTGGGAAACGACCATGGATCCGGCCGTGCGGCGTTTGCTGCGTGTGCAGATCGAGGATGCGATTGCGGCCGATGGGATCTTTACGACGCTGATGGGGGATGAGGTGGAGCCTCGTCGGGCGTTTATTGAGAGCAATGCGCTGCGGGCGGGGAATATTGATGTTTGAGGTGTCGGGTTTGTAGATAGGCCGCATAACCTCCGAAAAACGGGCCCATAAGTTTTTCAACTTATGGGCCCGTTTTAATTTCCCCACCCACTCACCCCGCCTCCACCAGCTCAAGAATCGACCCCTCCCGCTTCAACGTCGACAGCACAATACTCGAATTGATCGACAACACCCCGCTCGCCCGATGCAGCTTGTTGATCACAAAATCGGAGTAGTGATCCAGATCCCGCGCCCGCACAACAAGCACATAATTCGACGCGCCGGTAATGATTTGCGCCGAGACCACCTCCGGCCACTCCTGAATCGCCTCAACGAACCGGTCGTGCCACTCCGGCACATCGGGCCGCATCGACACATGCACGAGCGCTTCGAACGCCACGCCCACGTTCTTTGCTGAAATCGCGCAGCGGTAGCCCTCGATCACGCCGCGCTCCTCCAGCAGCTTCACGCGCCGCAGGCACGCGGAAGGCGATAGCGCGACGGCGTTCGCCAGATCCTGGTTGCTGATGCGTCCGTCCTGTTCGAGTTGCCGCAGGATCCGCATATCGGTCCGGTCGAGGTTCATGTCGAAGATTCCTTATGTCAGCATCGAAATATTCGCAAACTCTACCGTGAATAGCGGATTCTGTGCGCGAAATACGAAGCTCATTCTATTTCATCCTCGATAAGATGCGATCCAAACGATGGCCGAGCGAGCCCGCGCCGGCGAAAGCGGCGCGACATTCGCCCTGTGGGCAGCACCGCCCGGCCGTCCCCCTCTTTCCCATCGCGAGACAGTCATGTACGACCACATTCCCGCCTATCCGGGCGATCCTATCCTGTCGCTGTTCCAGGACTTCCAGCGCGACGCGCATCAGCACAAGGTGAACCTCAGCATCGGCCTCTATTACGACGACGCAGGCCGCATTCCGGTGCTCGACAGCACGCGCATGGCGGCTGAGCGCCTGCGCGAAGCCCGCGCGCCGCATACGTATCTGCCGATGGAAGGGCTCGCCGCGTACCGGCAGGGCGTGCAGCGCCTCGTGTTCGGCGCGGACTGCGCGGCACTTGCCGAAGCGCGCATCGCGACGCTGCAAACGCTCGGCGGATCGGGCGCGATCCGGCTCGGCGCGGAGTTCATCAAGCGTTATTTCCCGGACAGCGCGGTGTGGATCAGCGATCCGACCTGGGACAACCATCGCGTGATCTTCAGCGCGGCCGGCCTCGACGTGCACACGTATCCGTACTACGACGCGCAGTCGAACGGCGTGCGCGTGGACGCGATGCTCGCCACGTTCGAAGCGCTGCCCGCGCGCAGCGTCGTGCTGTTGCAACCGTGCTGCCACAACCCCACCGGTATCGATCTGAGCCGCGACACGTGGCGCGACGTGATCGACGTGTTCACGCGGCGCGGGCTAATTCCGTTCCTCGACATGGCCTACCAGGGTTTCGGCGACGGCCTCGAGGACGACGCGTGGGCTATCCGCGCCATGACCGACGCCGGGTTGCCGATGATCGTCAGCAATTCGTTCTCGAAGAACTTCTCGCTGTACGGCGAGCGTGTCGGCGGGCTGTCGATCGTCTGCGCGAACGAGCGCGAAGCGGTGACCGTGCTGAGCCAGCTTCAGGCCGGCGTGCGCCGCATGTATTCGAGCCCGGCCCTGTTCGGCGCGCAACTCGTCGCGACCGTGCTTGGCGACGACACGTTGTGCGCGAAGTGGGAGAACGAGGTCGCAGGCGTGCGCGAGCGGATCAAGCGGATGCGCGGTGCGCTGAAAACGCGGCTCGACGCGCAACTGCCGGGCGGCGGATTCGACGCGCTCGTTACGCAGCGCGGGATGTTCAGCTACACCGGCATCGGCGCGGCCGACGTCGACCGGCTGCGGACCACGCATGGCGTGTATCTGTTGCGCTCGGGCCGGATGTGCATCGCGGGGCTGAACGATGCGAACGTCGATCACGTTGCCGCGTCGATCGCGACGGTGCTGGGTAATACGCGTCATTGAGCGGCACCGGAATTCAACCTCAACCGAAACTAAACCAGGCGAAACGGAAAACCACGATGGCCGAACTCATTCCCGTCGATCTGCCCAGGCTCGACCAGCCGTTCTCGTGGGCCACGCATGCTGCGGGCCTGATGTTCACCGGGCACGGCCCGGTCGACGCGTCCGGTGCGATCGTTGGGGACACGATGACCGGGCAGGCGCGTCTCACGCTGTCGAATCTCGCCAAAGCGGTCGCGGCGGGCGGCGCGACGATGGATAACGTCGCGCAGGTGCTCGTCTATCTATCCGACGTGAAGGACATGGCAGAATTTGACGCCGAATACCGGCGCCATTTCCGCGAGCCCTATCCGAACCGCACCTGCGTCGGCGTGCAGGGCTTCGCGCACCCGGCGATGCGCGTCGAGCTGGTTGCGTATGTTGCGGTGCCGACGTTGCCACGCACGTAGCGCGCAAATCATATCCACAACAACAATCCGGAGGAGCACACGGTGCAAACAGAAGGACAATTCCAGCAGATCGCGGCACGCGAGCAAGGACTGCGCCGCACGCTGTCCGCGCGGCAGATGACGATGATCGCAATCGGCGGCGCCATCGGCACGGGGCTCTTTCTCGGCTCCGGGTTCGCCATCGGCTTCGCGGGACCGAGCGTGCTCGTGAGCTACGCGATCGGCGCGTTCATCTCGCTGCTGCTGATGGGCTGTCTCGCCGAAATGACGGTCGCGCATCCCACGTCCGGCTCGTTCGGCGCGTATGCCGAGCATTACGTGAGCCCGTGGGCGGGTTTTCTGGTCCGCTACGCGTACTGGGCGTGCATCGTGCTGGCGGTCGGCACGGAGGTCACCGCGATCGCGCTCTACATGAAGTACTGGTTCCCGGCGGTGCCGGGCTGGCTCTGGATCGTCGGCTTCTCGTCGCTGCTCGTGCTCGTCAACGCGCGCAGCGTCGATGTGTTCGGCTCGGTCGAGTACGGCTTCTCGGTCGTGAAGATCGCCGCGATCATCGCCTTCATCGCGCTCGGCGCGTACGTGGTGTTCGTGAACCCGGAACTGGTCGGCAGCGAGGCGAATGGCGGCGCGGCAGGGTTCCACCATTACACCTCGCACGGCGGCTTCTTTCCGAAGGGCATGTGGGGAATGTGGGTCGCCGTGATCGTGTCGATCTTCAGCTATCTGAGCATCGAGATGATCGCCGTCGCGGCCGGCGAGGCCGAGGATCCGCAGCGTGCCGTCACGCGTGCGTTCCGCTCGACGGTCGTGCGGCTCGTGTTGTTCTATCTCGTCACGCTCGCGCTGATGCTCGCGATCGTGCCGTGGACCGAAGCGGGCCGTGACGAGAGCCCGTTCGTGAAGGTGATGGAGGCGATCCATCTGCCGGCCGCGGCGGGAGTGATCAACTTCGTTATCCTGATTGCTGCGCTCTCCGCGATGAACAGCCAGCTCTACATCACGACGCGGATGATGTTCAGCCTGTCGCGCGCGGGCCACGCGCCGCGCGTGCTCGGCGAAGTGAACGTGCGCGGGATTCCGCTCGGCGCGCTGTTATTGTCGACGCTCGGCATTGCGCTGGCGACCGTGCTGAGCGTGTTGTATCCGGATGCGTCGTTCACGATCATGATGGCGGTGTCGATGTTCGGCGCGCTGTTCACGTGGATGATGATCTTCGTGACGCACTACTTCTTCCGGCGCCGCTGGACCGCGAGCGGCCAGCCGCCGCCCGCGTTCCGGATGCGTGGCTTCCCGGTGCTGACGCTGCTCGGCGCGGCGCTGATGCTGGCCGTGATGGTGACGACGTTCTTCACGCCCGAGTTTCATATGACGCTGATCTTCGGCGTGCCGTTCCTGATCGCGCTGAGCGTGGTGTACGGCGTCTGGTATCGGCGGCCGCAGCCGATGCTGCAGCAACATGTGAAGTAGGCTGTGTCGGCGGGCATCGTGGCTGCGATGCCCGTTTCTTCAGGACGCGGAGACGATACGCCCCCAAACTATCCACACCCTCATGCGGATAACCCCCGGAAAACCCGGCTGAATGTCCGTGAACGGAATGGGGACAAGTCACGCCGCTTTGCACGGCGCCAAAAGTTGTCAGCGGCAGCCGCACGTTGTTCACGCACGCCGCGCGCAGTTATAAAACAGCCAAGCTATTGAGTGCCCAACGGTTTTCCCCGCTTATCCACAGGAAACCCGCGATCTTGTTAACTATTACTACGTTTATATACAAGTAAACAAGAAAACCCTTAAAGACCCTGCTGAAGCGAGCGCACCGAAGCCCGTTCCGGCAGCACTGCGCCAACCTTGACGTTTAAGCCAGCGGCAAATAAAGCTCCGTGCGCAACGCCTCGGGCGCGACCTCTTCGGGCGTATTCAAATACACCTCGAACGAAGCCGCATTGAAATCACCCTCGTGGCCCGATTTCGGCAGCCAGTCGGCATAGAACCACATCCAGGCGTCTTTCAAACCTTCATACGGTCCCTCATGCAGCAGCACCGCGTGCTTGCCGCCGCGCAACTGCAGGGACTCCACCGGCGAAGCGGGTGTGACCTTCGATGCGTCGGGGAGGTGTATGGCCGCCTTCGAGCGCAGCTTCGACGCCTCGACCCGATCCGGGTCGTCATAGAAAATGCCGACCAGCTTCGCGCCCGCCGTAGGCACGCCGCGCTGGCCCAGCCACTGCGCCAGCGTGAAAAAGGCATCGCCGATTTTCGGATAGGGGCCGACGTGTCCTACCGCGAGCAGGTCCATCGGTTCGAGGGTAACAATCTTGACGTCGCTCTGTTGCATGGTGGCGCCTCCGTGAAGGTAGGCGGCACTGGCCGCCGGGTCAGAGATTCAAGATAGCACTGTCGTGTGCGAGGCGTCCGCTGGCGTGACGCTGCGTTTTTTTGGCGCTATCGTGGAAGCCGGCGGCAACACGTCCGCCGGCACAGGAGCGAGCCCGATGAGCCACGCGCAGTCGCACGTCCAGACCCTGGGTAGCCGCGTTTACCGCTTCGACGGTTTGCGCACGCTGCTGGCAAAGGCCAGCGCGCCGCGCTCTGGCGACGAGCTCGCGGGCCTCGTTGCCGAGACTGAGGAGGAGCGCGTAGCCGCCCGGCTCGCGCTTGCCGATCTGCCGCTGCGCGCCTTCCTGGACGAGCCGCTGATCCCGTACGAAACGGACGAGATCACACGCCTCATTCTCGACAGCCACTCCGCGCAGGCTTTCGCGCCCATCGCGCATCTCACGGTCGGCGAGTTCCGCGAGTGGCTGCTGGCGGACAGCACGCAGGCCGCGACACTCGCGGCGGTCGCGGACGGTCTAACGCCCGAGATGGTGGCCGCCGTTTCGAAGCTGATGCGCAATCAGGATCTCATCGCGGTGGCTAGGAAGCGGCCTGTGGTCACGCGTTTTCGCAACACGATCGGTCTGCCGGGTCATCTCTCGGTGCGCCTGCAGCCCAACCATCCCACCGACGACGTGCGGGGCATTGCCGCTTCGATGCTCGACGGCCTGATGTACGGCTGCGGCGATGCCGTGATCGGCGTGAATCCCGCTTCCGACAATCTCGCCGCCATCGTGCGCCTGCTCGAGATGATCGACGGCTTTCGCGAGCGTTATGCCGTGCCGACGCAGTCATGCGTGCTCACGCACGTCACGAGCACGCTCGCGGCCATCGAAAAGGGCGCGCCCGTCGATCTCGTGTTTCAGTCGATCGCCGGCACGCAAGCGGCGAACGCGGGGTTCGGCATCTCGCTCGCGCTGCTCGACGAGGCGCACGAGGCGGCGCTCGCGCTCGGCCGCGGCACGATCGGCGACAACGTCATGTACTTCGAGACCGGCCAGGGCAGCGCGCTCTCGGCAAACGCGCATCACGGCGTCGATCAGCAGACCTGCGAGGCGCGCGCCTACGCCGTTGCGCGGCGCTACCGGCCGCTGCTCGTGAACACGGTGGTCGGCTTCATCGGGCCGGAGTATCTCTACGACGGAAAGCAGATCGTCCGCGCGGGGCTGGAAGATCACTTCTGCGGCAAGCTGCTGGGCGTGCCGATGGGCTGCGATATCTGCTACACGAACCACGCGCAGGCCGATCAGAACGACATGGACACGCTGCTGACGCTGCTTGGCGTGGCGGGCGTGAACTTCATCATGGGCGTGCCTGGCGCCGACGACGTCATGCTCAACTACCAGAGCACGTCGTTCCACGACGCGCTCTATCTGCGCGACGTGCTCGGGCTGCGTCGCGCGCCGGAATTCGAGGCGTGGCTCGCGCAGATGCAGATCGTCGATGCGCGCGGCACGCTGCTGGGCGCGTCGGCCGAGCCGCCGCTGCTGGCGCAGGCGGCGAACTGGGTGGAGGGCGCATGAGCCGGGGACCCGTCGAGGCGAATCCATGGGACGCGTTGCGCCGCTATACGCGTGCGCGCATTGCGCTGGGCCGTGCGGGCAGCGGTCTGCCGACGGCTCCGCTGCTGGCGTTCGAGCTCGCGCACGCGCAGGCGCGCGACGCGGTGCAGCAGCCGCTCGACGCCCCCGCGCTGCACGCGGCGTTGCACGAGCGCGGGCTGGCGTCGCTCGACGTCCACAGTGCCGCGCCCGATCGTGACCACTATCTGCGCCGTCCGGATCTCGGCCGACGGCTCGATGCGGCAAGCCTCGCAGCCTTGCGCAGCGCGGTAGCGCAACCCGCCGACGTCGTCTTCGTGATCGCGGATGGGCTTTCCTCGCGTGCCGTCGCCACGCATGCGCTGCCGTTGCTCGATGCGTTGCTGCCGAAGCTCGAAGGGTGGCGCGTTGGCCCGTTGGTGGTCGCACGCCAGTCGCGCGTCGCGCTGGGCGACGAGATCGGCGAGAGTCTGCGCGCGGCGTTCGTCGTGATGCTGATCGGCGAACGTCCGGGCCTGAGCTCGCCGGACAGCATGGGTCTTTATCTGACCGCGGCGCCGCGTGTCGGCCGCACGGATGCCGAACGCAACTGCATCTCGAACGTGCGGCCGGAAGGGCTCGGCTATGCGGCCGCCGCCGCGAAGCTGCACTACCTGCTCACGCGGGCGCGTGCTTTAGGCTTCACGGGCGTCAACCTCAAAGACGACAGCGACGACGCGCTCGACGATGCGCGCACCGAATCGCCCGCGCCGCTGTCCGCGCCGCGCGACTGAGTGCGCCGCATTTCAAGCGTCTGCCCGCGCGACCGGATGCGCGGCAAGCCATGCGCTTTCGTCGTCGTCGAACAAGCGCGAACGTGTGAGAAAGCGCAGACCCGTCGGCCGCTCGAGCGAAAACATGCCGCCGGTGCCCGGTATGGCGTCGATGATGAGCTGCGTGTGCTCCCAGTATTCGAACTGCGACGCGCTCATGTAGAACGGCATGCCGCCGATCTCGCCGAGCCGCACGTCCGACGTGCCGACCATGAACTCGCCGGCCGGAAAGCACATCGGCGCGCTGCCGTCGCAGCAGCCGCCGGATTGGTGAAAGAGCAGTGGGCCATGCTCGTGCGCAAGCCCTTCGATCAGCGCGAGTGCGCCAGGGGTGGCAATGACGCGTTCAACCATACGGACTGACTCCTTGGACTGGGAGGTAGACGGCGGGCGGCGCGCCCAGCATCGGACGGCCGCCCGCCGGCCCGATCAGAAGAAGCCGAGCGGCTTTTCGCTGTAGCTGACGAGCAGGTTCTTCGTCTGCTGATAGTGGTCGAGCATCATCTTGTGGTTTTCGCGTCCGATGCCCGACTGCTTGTAGCCGCCGAACGCCGCGTGCGCCGGGTAGGCGTGGTAGCAGTTGGTCCACACGCGCCCGGCCTGGATGGCGCGGCCGAAGCGGTAGGCGCGCGTGCCGTCGCGGGTCCAGACGCCCGCACCGAGGCCGTAGAGCGTGTCGTTGGCGATTTCGAGGGCTTCGTCTTCGGTCTTGAACGTCGTTACGGAAACGACCGGCCCGAAGATTTCTTCCTGGAAGATGCGCATCTTGTTATGGCCGCGGAACACGGTGGGTTTGACGTAGTAACCGTCGCCGAGCTCGCCGGCGAGCCGGTTGCGCTCGCCGCCCGTCAGGCATTGCGCGCCCTCCTGCTTGCCGAGGTCGATGTACGAGAGGATCTTTTCCAGTTGCTCCTGCGAGGCCTGCGCGCCGATCATCGTTTTCGGGTCGAGCGGATGGCCCTGGGCGATCGCCTCGACGCGCTTGATCGCGCGTTCCATGAAGCGGTCGTAGATCTTTTCGTCGATCAGCACGCGCGACGGGCACGTGCACACCTCGCCCTGATTCAGCGCGAACATCGCGAAGCCTTCGAGCGCCTTGTCGAAGTAGCCGTCGTCGTGATCGAGCACGTCGGCGAAGAAAATGTTCGGGCTCTTGCCGCCCAGCTCCAGCGTGACCGGAATGATGTTCTGGCTCGCGTACTGCATGATGAGCCGGCCTGTGGTGGTCTCGCCCGTGAAGGCGATCTTGGCGATCCGCTTGTTCGACGCGAGCGGCTTGCCCGCTTCGAGACCGAAGCCGTTCACCACGTTCAGAACGCCGGGGGGCAGCAGGTCCTGAATCAGCTCGATCAGTACGAGAATCGAGGCCGGCGTCTGCTCCGCGGGCTTGAGCACGACGCAGTTGCCGGCTGCGAGCGCGGGCGCGAGCTTCCACGTCGCCATCAGGATCGGGAAGTTCCACGGAATGATCTGGCCGACCACGCCGAGCGGCTCGTGAAAGTGATACGCAACGGTGTCGTGATCGATCTCGGAGATGCCGCCTTCCTGCGCACGCACGCACCCCGCGAAGTAGCGGAAATGGTCGATGGCGAGCGGGATATCGGCGGCGAGCGTTTCGCGCAGCGGCTTGCCGTTGTCGATGGTCTCGGCGACGGCCAGCGTCTGCAGGTTCTGTTCGAGGCGGTCGGCGATCCGGTTCAGGATATTGGCGCGTTCGGCGGGCGAGGTCTTGCCCCAGGCGGCTTTGGCCTTGTGCGCGGCGTCGATCGCGAGTTCGATATCGGCCTCGCGCGAGCGCGGCACCGACGTGAACGGATGGCCGGTGATGGGCGAGACGTTATCGAAGTACTCGCCGCCGAGCGGCACGATCCACTCGCCGCCGATGAAGTTGCCGTATTGTTTCTTGTACGGGAATCCGGTGGTCAGGAACTGCATTTCCGCGTGATTCATCGTTGTGCTCCTCTGTTCTCGATATCGATATGGACGGGCGCGGCGCACCGCGCTACCGCGGGGCGTTAACGCCAGAACCGTGCCAACGCGCGCGACGCGGTGGCGCATCGGGCACGGGCGCGCCCGGATGGATGGTGCATGGCGCGGGGAGCCGTCGAGTGGGAGTAAGGGGCGCGCCGCGGCTGAACAGTCTCGCGGCGCATTGCTCAAAAACTGAACAGCGGGGTCAGGAAGTTCTGCGCTCGGGCCGCGTTTGCTGTAGGCTTTGCGGCCGTTATCGTCAGGAGGAGCCGTATGTCTGAATCGTTCGTTTGCCGCAACCAGTCTTGCGGTACGCCTTGGGAACAAAGCGACGTGGTTATCAAGAACGAAGGCCAGGGGCCGCTGTTCCGCTGCCCGCTTTGCGGCGCGCGCAATTACCTCGAACAATTCGAGGACGACGAGGGCAACGTGGTCTACGAGCAGGTGGACGGCAAGCCGTTCCTGTGAGTGCAGCCGCCGGGCTGCCTGAACCTGGCGCAATGTCGTGGCTGGCGGCCGGATCGACTGAAGGATTGCTAACGTTCGAGTTGCTGGCCAACCCTACCTATTCAACCTGATAGCTGGTGCGCGTACCGTGGCGATCTAAAGTAGATCCATACGATAAGAAACGACGCAGTAGCCACACGGGGTTAGCCATGACATTCGTCGAACAGGAAATTGCGCACATCGCGCATGTGATGCCGCCGTCACTGACTGGCGACTTCGAAACGCCGGTGATGGGCGTCTCATACTGGCGCAAACGCCTCTATACGCTGCTCAAGCAGAACCACCTGACGCACGTCCAGCTTGCCACGGTCGACATGCTGCTGCGCCAGCTCGACGGCTTCGAGGCGCGTGGCCGCTGGCTGCCGCGGCCTGAAAAGAAGGCGTTTCGGGTCCGGGCGCTGGCTTGAGCACGCCGTTGCTGTTGATTGGTTTTGCGTGCGCAGCATCGCCTGATGCGGAACCCGGAAAGCAAAAAGCCCGGTCGCGGTGACCGGGCTTTTTGCTTGATATCCTTGGTGGGGCGTGAGTGACTCGAACACTCGACCTACGGATTAAGAGGGTAGGATTCAAAGGAAATTTCTTTTAAAATCAACACCCTGTTTCGCTCGCTAGCTTGGAACGTAGTCTCAAATAGTTGCAATTCGGGTGACTGTAGCTATGCGTAGCTACGTTGACGCTACGCCCCAACCAGTCCCGCTTGGTTTCTTGGATGCCGATTGGTTGAGGTTACCGCTTGAGCGGCATCCTTGTGGATGGCCCATCAGGTCAATTTTCAGAAAATAACCAGCGTTGTGTTTCGGCTTCGATCGCTGCACTGCGATCAGGATCACTCTTCGAGGAGACGAAGCAATCGTGAAATTCTGGTCCGGTTGTGCAATAACGCAGCCGAATGGCCGATAGCATGTCAAGCGCGACTTTGCATGCTTGAATAGGTTGATCTTCACTGGATGAAGATGATTCGGATGCCACTTGAATGGCATCGGGTTTCAATTCCTGTAGTACAGAAGCTTGATAGAATATATTCATGCCCGCACGATCTTGGGCCTGGCTATTTCTGATGCCAGTATTGAAGTCTACAAAAATCGCAATAGCAACCAATGCCCCGAGTAAAAGATTGGTGAGAAAGTTTGGGCCGCTATCCTCTCCATCGGCAATGCACCGAAGTGCCCATAGAGCCCCAAAGAAAATTGCTATCCGTGGAGAGGTTAAATCAGGGACGTTGTGCTCCAATGAAAAAAGAGAACTAGCCGCCTGCTGCATCGTGGAAAGCGCAGTGAATTGTCCTTCTGCGACGGCGGCGATGATATTATTTATATTGCATTGTATCGATGGTTGCGAGAAGGAATTCGCAATAGAGGTGCCAAGTGAGACGATTGAAATTATTAAGTTGATAGCGGCTAGGAAATACCAATTCCATAGAATGGAAAGGGCAATTCTGATATTTGAAAATATATCATTCATATTTTTATGGTGTGCGTCATGAGATGGGCTTATCCGCCAGTACGACTTCGCATCGGAAAGGGCGTACCTTTTTGCCAAGTCACGGCTAATCTTTGTCCCTCCTCTAGTTGGCTTGCAGCTAACTTGTCAGCCAGCTCATCTCTGTCGCGGATTGCCGAGTCATCTCCCGCCGCAGATGCAAGGTTATAAAGCATATAGGCAATTACCTTGTCAGACTTGACCCCGAAGCCTTTGTAATACATCAATCCGAGATTGTGTTCCGCTTTGGCGTTACCTTGGGTAGCAGATTTTCTAAACCAATCCAATGCCGACCGATAATTTTGCGGGACACCTTGGCCATCGAGGTACAGGCTACCGAGATTGTTTTGTGCATAAGCATCGTCTTGGTCGGCTGCTTTGTGATACCAACTCGCGGCCGCTTGATAGTCTTGTGGAACTCCTTGACCATTGGCGTATAACAGCCCGAGACTGTATTGCGCATCTGAGCTATTTTGATCGGCAGCTTGGCGAAACCAATTGGCGGCTGCCTGATAGTTCTGCGACACACCATGTCCGTCGCGATACATGTCGCCGAGGGTTACCTGAGCGAGCCTGTATCCCTGGTCGGCTGCTTTGCGGAGCCAAGTGGCGGCTGTCTGATAGTTTTGTGGAACGAATTCGCCGTTGTAGTACAGAGAACCAAGAGACAATTGAGCTAAGCCATAGTCTTGGTCGGCCGCTTTTTGGATAAGACTTATCGCAGTCTGTTCATCCTTCGGAATTCCGATGCCATAGAAATACATAGTGCCCAAGTGGAATTGGGCATCGGGATCATTTTGGTCAGCTGCCTTGCGGAGCCAACTAGCCGCTATTGGGCGATCTTGCGATACACCGTGCCCGTCGTAATACATCTTGCCGAGATTTAATTGGGCAGCGGCACATCCTTGATCAGCTGCTTTATGGAACCAGCCTACTGCCGCCTGATAGTCTTGTGGCACGTTTTGTCCATCCCGATACATCTCACCGAGGTTGTTTTGTGCGTTGGCATTATTCAGATTTGCAGCTTTGCGAAACCAGTTCATCGCCGCCTGATAATTTTGTGGGACACCCTGACCATTTAAATACATCGTGCCTAAGTTGTTTTGCGCATCGGTGTTACCCTGATTTGCAGCCTTGCTGAACCAGTTTATTGCTGTCTGATAATCTTGTGGAACCTCTTGGCCGCCGAAATACAACACACCGAGATTGAACTGCGCGAGTATGTGGCCCTGATCAGCGGCTTTGTGGAACCAGTTCACAGCTTCTGGATGGTTTTGCAAAACACCTTGACCACTTTCATACACTATAGCGAGATTGTACTGGGCATCTGCGTTACCTTGTGTCGCGGCATCCGTCAAGTCGCGAAGTGCAGTCTGGTAATCTTTTCGCTCCCACGCCGCTGTTCCTTGCTTGTTTAATTCTTGGGCCGATAGCCCTTTCTCCGGAGCTGAACTTTGGGCCAAAGAAATTGTAGGTATTGCTGCCAGAATAGCTAGTGATATAGCAAGTTTGGAAGTGCGGGTCATGATTTACTAGATATTGGAGTGATCACACAAAATCAATTTGGTGGCACACATTAATGTGCAGATCAAGCACTAGTAGGAGATGTACTCCTTTGCTGCATCTAAAGTGGCTTTATCCCGAGAAAGCTGGTTATATGGCGCACCATCCATATATTCGTGATTACTGAAATCTTCAACGCTATCGGGGTTCGGTGTTAGTACCACTTTCGTGATTTTGGCATTCTGAATATCCAAAGTGGTCCATGCCGTATCGCCAGAAACAAAACCAACCGTAAATTCTCTATTTACCGTTTGGTTGGGAGCCAAGCCGTTTTCATATCTATCAGACAAATCGCTTTCGGCAATGGGGGTATCGTTGCCATTGATATACAGTTTCGCGTGCCAACTTAGAGCGCTGACAGGGAGTGAACTATTGTTGTGTATAGTCGTTTCCACTTTGGGCTGTAATCCAAAGAAGTCTTTGGCAAGGTGGAATGACGTATCTGTAGCTTGAATTTTTGTAATCTGGTGCAGCGTGGCGTCGTACTGCGGAATCTTTGCTTGCAGCGCACTAATCTGAGTTGGGTACGTATCGCTGACGAGCTTGGCTTCTCCGTGGATAATGTCCCGTAGTGTTTTGTTTGGATAGCGCTGACGAATGTCGGCGATAGTTAAATCCGATACTGCCCAATTGTATGCCTGTTTGTCCTTGTCGCTCATTTCTCCACTCGCGGTGTTTAGGGACGCTTTGAAATCGTCATCGGTGCCGCTAGTATTAAGTTTTCGGTCCACACCCTTGCCGCAGGCCGAAAGCAAGGCTGTAATGCAGGCAATAAGTACAAATTTCTTGAAATTCTGATGCATGTTTAAATCCCCGTGCGTAGATTTTATTTGTGGGTTTTGTGCGGCAAGAATCGTACTATTTCTTATGGAGACTTCGCGTGTAGCGCAACGGGTATGCCGACCGAGATGTTGGCGGCTCGAAGCTCATTGAGTGTCACGGCTGGGTCTTGCGTTGAAGAGTAGGCGGTGACGCATCCAGCAAAGGTGCACGCTTCATTTACGACGAGTAGCTGGGCATTCAGCCTTCGTTGAGCCTTATCGCTTTTGGTCGTGTAGGGCGCCTCGTTTGTGGGATCTTGTACCGCATCCATCACCTGGTTACTCAGGAATTCAGCATTTGAGCAGGAGTTGAGCAACATACATAGCGCGGCGTTGCCAATTACGCCGGCAACCATTTTTCCTGAAATAGGATTCGACGGCTCATCAGTGGTTTGGTAATGCTTGGGATCGCCCGCAAAAATTTCCCTGATAGTAATGAGTTGGGTCTTCCTGTTCATTTCTACATTGAATCCTTCTGACGCCAAGGTTTGATTCAGCAGGTCCGCTTCGTTGTCACGACCATCAAGCGACGATGCGTGCACAGTTGGGCTGCCCCAGAGATGCTGCAGCGTGGCAGGACCATGGGTTGCTAGAACGTTGATGTTGCCTTCACGCATCAAGATCGGACTTGAGCTGCATCCTGCCAATGCAGTTATGCATCCGATGATCAACAAGGCCGCTAGATTTTTTTGCATATGGTACGTCCCCCTCGATCTTCGTTCATGGGCCTCCTTTACTCGTGCGAAGAATCCAACAGACTCTCCAAGGTGTTACGACGTAGCTTTCGGGAACTTAATGCATGGCTCGTGGAATTGTTGCGTCCAACCATCGTTAAGCGCCGCTTGCGAGTAGCCTCGGCAATGTTCCATGCGGCCGTTGCTGCACGCAATGCTAATCGTAGTATGTAGAATGATAGTATGCGGAGACGGACAGTGTCGATATGTCCGTCCATCCTTCCGAATGTCCGCTTGTGAGTCTGTTCGCGGCCAATGTGCGCTGCTATCGACTAGCGCTTGGTCTTTCCCAGGAGGCGTTGGCTGAGCGGGCGGGGGTGCATCGCACCTATGTTGGGATGCTGGAGAGAGGGGAAAAGAACGTCACCATCTACAATATTGGGCGCATTGCAGCGGCATTGGGCGTTTCCCCTGATTCCTTATTAAGGCAGCAGTTGGTGCGAGATTAAATGCGTCTCCACATATTCGGCAGCGCATCCAAAATCTCAACACCTGTGGTCGGCAATAATTCGGATAGCGTCTCGATGTTTTCTTTCAGAATTTCGAGAATAAAATTTCGAGCATCATCGTTTAATGAAAATTCTAGGTTGATTCGGAGTTTTTGTGAACCTTTTGTAATTTTATGGACCTCGCCTAAATGAATTGCTGATTTGATTAGCAGGTCTTTAAGATAAAGCCCATCTGCCTCGTCGAGGAAATCATTTTGAATTGATTCCGTGATTGGAAATCTTGTTTGTTCTAGCCATCCCATTTCGATGGCTTTGTTCTTTATTTGATGAAATTTCTCATCGACAACCCCTTGCCCTGAATTTATCATTCGCCTCCATTGGCGGCCCGAGTGCTCATCACCTCTTGCGCCAGTTCCGAGGTTGAACGCTATCTCGAAATCCTTCGCTGTTAGACGCTTCTGTCCAGCTTCTTTTCTGGATTTATTCGCGTTTTCGACTATCTGCTTGCACATGAATGTAGTCATGGCGGCGCGATATTTTTTATCGGTTTTTGGTTCCCCATTCTCTTTTCGAGAGTCTCGGGGTAAAAGGTAATTGAAATTTATATATCTACCTTCAGTAAGTTGCTTTAAAAATATCTCCGAGAAATAAAAATCTCGATCAATCTGTAATTTCATCCACTGATGAGCAGATCTTCCCTCAAAGACACGGCTCAACCTCAACGCCATGCCAGCTGATAGGGATATTTCCCCATCAATCAGTTTAGTCAGTTCAATTCTTGATGTCGCTAATGTTCTGGCAACGGTTTCAAGATTTTTCTGGGAAATATTTTTCTCTCCAATTAAGTCGCGAAGAATATTCCCAGGATGAGGTGGAATAGTGGGCCGAAGTTTTTTCTTCTCCGTCGACGGAAATTTCTTTCGTTTTCCTTTCTCTGTCAGAGGGGCGCCTTCAGGCGCTGATTTTTGGGGGCGGCTCATTCAATGGCTCTAGGACAAAATTTCTGAGAGGTGTTCCGAATTTTTGGGCGTGTTTGTCGACGCTGCGGTTTCTAGAATCGGCTCCGAAACTGTCCATTCCGGGCAGTAAATTGGAGGTCAGATGAAAGACGCATGCATCAACCTGTCTGTTCAGCTTAGGGGCTGGGATAGGCTGTCCAAAGGTAAAACCAGCTCCCGAAATTACAACACACCTGCGCAATCTTCGATTGCCTCGGCTGCCCCGTCTGAGCGGGAGCGTGTATGGCCACGTTTTTGTCCGGCACCTGACCACAAAACCGCCAACCCCTTGATTTTGTGGGGGCTGTGATGGCACGTCGCAATTTTCTCAAAACTTCGGTGAGCTGCGCCCAATTTGATGCGATCCGCAAGCGCGCCGACGCCGAAGGGTTAACAGTTTCGGCGTTCATGCGGGCCGTGCTTGATCGCGCTGTTGAGGGGCTCAGCGTCGTGGACGCGATCCGTGACATCGTCGCGACCCCGCCTGCGACGGCTACCCCTGACGCTTGGCGCGCGATCCAAGAAACATTGCAACTGGTGCGTTTGATGGCCAGTCATGGTCACCCACAGGCCGCTGCACGCATCACCGCATCCTGCAACCAGCGCCGCCAGGAGGCATTGTGATGGCTCATGATCCGTTAATTCAGCAAGTCCACACCATCCTGCTGCGCGTGGTTCACTTTGTGGTGTTCGTGCTCGTCCAGAGCGTTCTCCTGTGGGTGGTATGTTGGCAGCAGCTGGGAGACTCGTGGCTCGATGCGTTGATTCGGCTTTCGAGCGTCTGGCCGCTTTCTTTCGAATCGGTTAATAGCCTCCTCGCGATGCTGATCGCATGGACTAGCGTTTTGCAGACGACCATTCTGTTTCTCATTATTGGTCGCTGGTGGGCTCGCAAAGCAAATGTCGTGCATCGCCGTGGCAGTCGCTTCATCGATGAGCGGGGAGGCTGAGCCCATGCGTACGCGTCCTGCCACTTTCGGCAGACGCGCCTCCCAGCGTGCTTCTATCACGCTGGGAGGCGTTAGCCTCCCCCCCAAAAACGAGACCCTTCATACCCTGCTCGTCGGCTCGACAGGCGTCGGCAAGACCACTCTAATTGACGAGGTCTTGGCGGGCCTTGTCTCCCGTGGGGATCGCGCCATCGTGGTTGATCCTGGTGCGCATCACCTAACCCACTTCGGTGGCGACGGCGACATCATCCTGAATCCGTTTGACCAACGCGGGCAGGGGTGGACGATTTTTAACGAAATCCGGAAAGATTTTGATTATTTCCGGTTGGCAAAATCCCTCATTCCCGACGGTCACGGCCCCGACGCGAGCTGGCATTTCTATTCGCAAATCCTCGCTGCCGAGGGCATGCGCGTTCTGATGCGGCAGGGAGAAAACACGACCATGCACTTGCTCGACCGGTTGACTAGTGCGACGGTCGAGGAGTTGGCGAAGCTCCTTTCGGGAACGCAGGCTCAGGGGCTGTTCGACCGCGATGCGGGTCGGGCGCTGGCCAGCACCAGATTCATTCTGACCACATATCTGAATTCCCACCAGTATTTGCAGCCAGGGAGCTTCAGTCTTCGCGACTGGCTGGCGGACGGAGATAGCAATCTGTATATCACCTGGCGAGAAGACATGCAGGCAGTCATGCAGCCCCTGATCGGCTGCTGGGTCGATCTGCTGTGCAATGCCGTGTTGAGTCTTCAGCCGTCTCCGGATCGCCGGTTGTGGTTGTTGCTCGACGAACTGGGAGCACTGGGCCAATTGAGTTCATTGGAAGGCGCACTCACGAGGGGGCGTAAACATGGTCTCTGCGTGATCGCCGGGTTGCAATCGACGGCTCAGCTTGACCGCGTGTATGGGCGCGAAACGGCTATCAGCATTCGCTCGTGTTTTCGTAATCTGGTGGTGCTGTCGTTATCGCGGAGCGATCCGGATACCAGCGAAATCCTCTCGAAGGCGCTTGGAGACCGTGAAATCGACCGGGTGCAATACAGCACTCAATCCGGTATGCAGGGAATCTCTCGCGGAGAAAGCTTGCAGCGTTCGACGGAACGTCTGGCATTGCCGAGCGAGCTGACCCAGCTCGCCGATTTGACCGCCTATGTTGCTCTGGCTGGTAACGAGCCCGTGCGGCAGGTTGGATTTTCCCCAGTGCTCCGGCCTGCCGTACAGATACCGTTCATGGAGGGCTCATGCTGAGCATTGCTATAGTAAAAAATAGTGGTGCTGCGAGCACCTATTATGCTGAGACTGACAATTACTACACCGGGGATCGTTCACCATCGCAGTGGATGGGAGCTGGTGCCGAGCGCATGGGGTTGGCCGACGCTGTGGACGCAACGACGTTTACACGCCTTCTTGATGGGCACCTGCCGAATGGAAGCCACATTCATAATGCTGGCGATGGACGACGAGCTGGCATCGACCTGACATTCTCTGCGCCGAAATCGGTATCGATGCAGGCGTTGATTGGTGGAGATAGCCGCCTGGTCGAGGCGCATCAGACCGCCGTTGGGCGAGCACTCGATTACGTACAGGGACTTGCTGCGTACCGTGTAACGGACGGGGGGCGAACCGAGCTTCAGAAGAGCGGCAATCTGTTGATCGCCAGCTTTTTGCATGACCTCTCGCGCGAGACCGACCCGCAATTACACACGCATGCGGTGCTGATCAATGCAACGCAGCGGGCCGATGGCGAATGGCGGGCGCTGGAGCCGGGCGAAATTCTGCGCCAGAAAATGCTTGTCGGCGCACTGTACCGTTCAGAGTTGGCGCTGGAGGCTCTGCGGCTTGGGTATGACATACGTTTGACCCATGCCGATGGCCGATTCGAGCTTGTCCATATTTCCGACCGCCAGGTCCAGGCGTTCAGCCAGCGCAGTCAGGCGATCACTACCGCTCTTGCCAATGACGGTCTGACAAGGGCAGATGCGACCCACACTGAGAGACAGCGGGCGACGCTGGTCACGCGTGAGGCCAAGGGCGAGGTGAATCGAGCTGCATTGCATGAGACGTGGCAAGGAAAAAGCCACGAGCTTGGCATCGATTTTTCATTGCGGCGTGCCCTGGAGCTGTCTACGGTCCAGATTGATCCGGCGAGTACACGAGAAGCCGTCGCGCACGCCATTGCACATACGACCGAGCGCCAGTCCGTCGTGACTGATGCGCAGATTTTGCGTGCGGCATTGGAGGTGGGCACGGGCGGTACCAATCTTGATGCAATTCGGGCCGAAATCTCGCATCAGCTTGCCGGTGGCTTGCTGATCGCGCAGGATGGACGCTACACCACGCCAGTGGCTCAGCAGCGCGAGCGTGAGATTCTTGCGATGGAGTTGCGCGGTCGAGCAGCCGTCGAGCCGATCATGGATGGACAACAGGTTGGGTGCATCTTGTCCGCTTCGAATCTGCGCTCGGGGCAGCAGGCGGCAGCGGCGCTCATGCTGGTGACGGATAGCAGGGTGAGCGCCATACAGGGGCTGGCCGGAACGGGTAAGACCGCTATGCTGGGCGTGGCGTCGCCGGTCGTGCATCAACGCGGCTACCAGCTCGTTGGCATTGCGCCATCTGCTGCCGCAGCTCGGGAACTGTCCGGGGTGGGCATCAAGAGCGAGACCATCGCAGCATTCATCAACCGCGAAGCGCCGGGGCTCACGCCGCAAACCGTACTGATCGTAGACGAAGCCGGTATGGTATCAGCCCGAGACATGCATGCCATTCTGTCCCGCGTCGAGCAGGCGAATGCGCGGGTAGTGCTCATTGGCGACGTACAGCAGCTCCAGGCTATCGAGGCGGGTCGACCATTCGCACAGCTTCAGGAGGCTGGCATCGCACGCGCCGAGATGAGCGAAATTCTCCGGCAGAACGATGCGCGTCTGCGCCATGCCGTGGAGCTGGCTGCACGTGGCGACGGTGCGCGCTCGTTGTCGGCTCTCGCCCGGAATGTGATCGAAATCAATGATGGCCGCGAGCGCCACCAGGCCATTGCGCGAGAGTTTTCCGGGTTGTCGCCGGACGAGCGTAAGGCATCGTTGATTGTTGCTGGCACCCGCGCGGCTAGAGCCTCTATCAACGAACAGGTTCGGACAGCGTTGGGGCTGGCGGGGCATGGGGTCATGGTCGCCACGATGGAGCGTAAGGACCTGACGATGGCGCAGGCCCGAAGTTCCTTGTCGTATCAAGCTGGGGACATTGTCCAGGCTCAGAAATCGTACGCATCGCTGGGAATCGGTCGGGGCGACTGGGCTCGGGTTGAAGAGGTATCTCAAGGGCGCGTTACGCTGCTCCGTAGTGATGGGGGGCGCGTTGAGTGGCATCCGGCCATTCAGACCAACCTGAGCGCGTATCAACTGGTTTCTCGGGAGCTGGCGTTGGGCGATGCTGTCCGGCTAACGGCGAACGATTACGGACGTGAAATTGCAAACGGAGATCGGGCAATCGTCGCGGGCATCGATGTCGAACGACAAACATTGACGCTCAGCCGGGAAGACGGCCGGCAACTGATACTCGATGCGTCGCAACCGCTGCATCTCGATCATGGCTACTGCGTGACGGTTCATGCATCTCAGGGGCAAACCGTCGATCGTGTATTGGTCGAGGCCGACAGCCACAGCATGACGATGAGCGAGAACGCGTGGTACGTCGCGATTTCTCGCGCCCGGGATGAGGTCACGATTTATACCGATGATCGCTCCATGTTGTCCGATGCCGTGTCGCGTGAGAGCGCCAAGGGCGCTGCGCTGGAGCTGGATTCAGCCGGTCAGCATCGGCATGACGGCCCGGAAATCGGGGGTTGATGCATGGAGACGTTCACCCTGCAACAGGCCGCCGAGTTCCTGAAGATTCATCCAGTCACGCTGCTGGAAAAGGCGAAAACCGGGTCTGTTCCTGGTGCCAAGATCGGCAAGCGCTGGGTTTTTCTCAAAATTGACCTGATCGAACACATCCGGTCACAATATACGCGGCGAGCGTTGCAGGGTGACACTGCAAGGAACGAAATATGTCACTCTTCAAACGCAAGGACTCCCCCTATTGGTGGGTCAAGCTCACGCCCCGCAGTGGACCGGCAATACAGCGAAGTACTGGGACTGCCGACAAGGTAGCGGCCCAGGAATATCACGACATGCTGAAGGCGTCATTGTGGGAGCAAGAGCGTCTCGGGGTTAAGCCCAAGCGTTCTTGGCGTGAGGCGGTTGTTCGCTGGCTGGAGGAAACCTCGGAGAAGGCTACGCATAAAGAGGACAAGCGGAAGCTGGTATGGCTGCATGCTTATCTCGGTAGCCTGAATCTCGATGAAATCACGATGGATGTGATCGATCGAATCAGGTCTGCAAGGCTTAAAGAGGGTTCGAAAGGCACATGCAACCGTTACTTGGCACTGGTTCGAGCCATCCTTCTTCGGGCACGAGACGAATGGGAATGGATCGACAAGGTGCCCAAGGTCAGGCTCTTTAAAGAAGCAAATAACCGTGAACGGTCGTTGACCCCGGAGCAGGCCCGCAGCCTGCTTCAGGAGTTACCGGAGCATCAGCGCGATTGCGTGCTGTTTGCCTTGGCAACGGGTTTGAGACAGAGCAACGTCCTCAAGCTGGAGTGGGCTCAGGTGAATCTGGAGCTGCGCCATGCCTGGGTGAAGGGTACGCAATCAAAGAACCGCCGCCCTATTGCGGTTCCGTTGAGCGAGACGGCGATGGATGTACTCAAGCGACAGATTGGGCGGCACCCCCAGCGAGTTTTCACTTTCAGGGGGCGGCCGATCAATTCAGCGAATACGAAGGCTTGGCGGGCCGCCTTGATGCGGGCTGGCATCGCGGACTTTCGCTGGCATGACTTGAGACATACCTGGGCGACTTGGCAGCGGCAGGCGGGAACGCCGACCCATGAGCTACAGAGATTGGGTGGGTGGAGAACTGGGGCGATGGTGGAGCGCTACGCTCACTTGGCACCGGATCACCTTGCTGTCGCAGCATCGCGGTTGGATTCCGTACTCGTAGATGCAGCTACGCTGTAGCTACGGCGCCAGAAATGAAAAAGGGTTCCAATCGCTTGGAACCCTTTAAATACTTGGTGGGGCGTGAGTGACTCGAACACTCGACCTACGGATTAAGAGTCCGCTGCTCTACCAACTGAGCTAACGCCCCCAACAGAAGCGAAATTATGCAGGATATTCTGAGTCTTGCCAAGTCCTTTTCGCAAAATTCCTGAGAAAAGTTGCCCGTAAGCTTGACCGGCCACGCAAGCCCTCGCTCGCAGCCCCCCGCGCATTAAGTCCATTACGCGCGGCGCGGCGCCATCCCGGTATGATGTCGCCACACCACACCTGTACTTGACTTGAGCCGTGCGCCGGCCGCTTCGCTGGAACCGCCGCCCGGACAGCATTCAGAAAGGCAATCGATGGACGACAAAGCAATCGACGCGCTGCTAGAGCGCGTGCTTGCGCCGTGGGTGCGCGCGCTCGGGCTGAAGCCGGTCGAAGTCAGCGACGAGAGCGTCACCTTGCGCCTGCCGTTTTCCGGCGAACTGCGTCACGCGGGTGGCGCGATTTCCGGCCAGGTGTTCATGGCCGCCGCGGATACCGCGATGATCGTCGCCATTTCGGCGGCGCTAGGCGAGTTCAGGCCCATGACGACCGTGGCGCTGAACACGAACTTCATGCGCGCCGTCCGCAAGGGCGACGTGCTCGTCACCGCCCGGGTTCTGCGCATGGGCCGCAATCTGGTGTTCGGCGAGGTGGAACTCTACGACGAAGACGGCCGCATGGCCGTTCATGCAACATCCACCTATGCGCTGCTCGACGAGGCGCGCCCCTAGGCTGGAAGGAACCCCAACGCATGTTCGATCAGGTAGTTTTCGCCGGCGGCGGCAACCGCTGCTGGTGGCAAGCCGGTTTCTGGGACGTCGTGCAACCCGAACTGCAGATCCGTCCGCGCGTGATCACCGGTATTTCGGCAGGCGCCGCCACGGCGTGCATGCTGTACACGCGCGACGCCGACTGGGTCATGCGCTATTACGAAGACGCGCTGCGCCACAACAAGCGCAACGCGTACTGGGGCAACCTGCTGCGCGGCGAGTCGGTGTTCCCGCATTACCGCATCTATCGTCAGGCGCTGCTCGACATCTACGGCGAGCGCTTCGGCAAGCTCAAGGACGCGCCCGAGATCCGCATCGGCGTTTCGCACGTGCCGCGCTGGCTAGGCGCGCGCAGCGCCGTCGCGGCGGGTCTGATCGCGTACAACATCGAGAAGCACGTCCGCAAGACCCTGCATCCCACGCTCGGCCGCGCGCTCGGCTTCCGCCCGGAGTTCGTGACCGCGCAGGCGTGCGCGAGTGTCGAAGATCTCGCCGACCTGATCCTGCAATCTTCCTGCACGCCGCCGTTCACGCCGGTTCTGCGGCGCAACGGGCGTCCCGTGCTCGACGGCGGCATGGTCGACAACGTGCCGGTGGGCGCGCTCGACGCCACGCCCGGCCGCGTGCTCGTGATGGTGACGCGGCTCTATCCGCGTCCGCAGATGTTCGTCGTGCCGCATGGGCCGCAGGGCGAGCAGCAGCGCATTTACGTGCAGCCGTCGGCGAGGGTGCCGATTTCGAGCTGGGACTACACGAGTCCGCAACAGATGCCGCACGCGTACAACCTGGGGCGTAGGGATGGCGAGCGTTTCCTCGAACGCCTGCCCGAGGTGCTCGAAGCCGCCGCGCACGTGTAAGCGGCGCCGCGCGCGGTGAGCTACGCGACGCCCGGTCGTCGCGCCTGCCTTACTTGCGCCGTCCGCCCTGCAGCGCGTCCGGATTGGCGACGCTCGACGTGTCGCCGGCATCGAACGCCAGGATGTTGCGGAACGCCGCGCTGAAGTACAGCTCGTAGCTTTCGCGTTCCACATAGCCGATGTGCGGCGTGCAGATCACGTTCTCCATGCGCAGCAGGCTGTAGCCTTGCAGGATCGGCTCGCTTTCGAACACGTCGATCGCCACCATGCCCGGCCGGTTGTGCGAGAGGGCGCCGAGCAGCGCATTCTCTTCCAGCAGCTCCGCGCGGCTCGTGTTGACGAGCAACGCTGTCGGTTTCATGCGCAGCAGGTCTTCCTGCTTCACGATGCCGCGCGTGTCGTCGTGCAGCCGCAGGTGCAGTGAGAGCACATCGCTTTCCTCGAACAGCGCTTCGCGGCTCGCCGCGGCTTCGTAGCCGTCCGCGCGCGCCGCTTCGAGCGAATGCTCGCGACCCCAGACGATCACGCGCATCCCGAACGCCTTGCCGTAGCCCGCCACGAGCCGGCCGATCTTGCCGTAGCCCCAGATGCCGAGCGTCTGTCCACGCAGCACCTGGCCGAGCCCGAAGTTCGGCGGCATGGCCGAGGTCTTCAGGCCGGACTGCTGCCAGGCACCCTGCTTGAGGTTCGCGACGTACTGCGGGATACGCCGCTGCGCGGCCATGACGAGCGCCCAGGTGAGTTCGGCGGGCGCGAAGGGTGAGCCCGAGCCTTCGAGCACCGCAATGCCGCGCTCGCTACAGGCCTCGATATCGACGTGCGGTCCGGCACGGCCCGTCTGGCTGATCATGCGCAGATGCGGGAGTTTGTCGAGCAGTTGCGAGCTGATGCGCGTGCGCTCGCGGATCAGCACGAGGGCTTCGACTTCGGAGAGACGGCTCGCAAGCTGCCCGAGTCCACGTACGGTGTTGTTGAAAACCTTGACCTCGTGGTCGGCGAGCAGTTGAAAACAGTCGAGCTTGCGGACGGCGTCCTGGTAGTCGTCAAGGATGGCAATTTTCATGGCACGGGTTTGTGATCTGCCGCACCGTTATTGGTGCGGCTCGTGTTCATCTGGTGGTTTTCCCACTATGCAGCACGCGCAGGGCTGGTATGAATAGCTAAAGCTGTTTGCGTGCGGAGCGCCTCGCGTTATCCCCAGTCGTTGCGGGCACCACGGTTGCTCTTGCATGTGATGTATCTGGCGCGGGTCTTGCCGCGAATTTGCAACTTTTAACAGCTTGTCGGGTTCGGATGCAAGCCGCTTTACAGACGGTTGCGAACCCCTGCTGAAAGGGCCTTGACGACCTGCCCAACTGCGCGAACCGAACAGGATGCTGATTGCCGTCAAGCATTCGCTTCGCAGCCGTTGCGCCTCTCGCTTGCAGCGTCGAAAAGGGCCGAATCCTGTTTACAGCCCTGAATGGAGAACGCTCGATGAATCATCCCGACTTCCAGGCCCAGGCCGCAGCGCAGGTGCCTGCCTGGGTGCGCCACCGAAAATTGGTCGAATGGGTGCAGAAGGTCGCCGCGCATACGCAGCCGGACCGCATCGTCTGGTGCGACGGTTCGCAGGAGGAATACGACCGCCTGTGCCAGCAGATGGTCGAAGCCGGCACCCTGCGCAAGCTCAATCCCGCGAAGCGGCCGAATTCGTATCTCGCATGCTCCGATCCTTCGGACGTTGCGCGCGTGGAGGACCGCACTTTCATCTGCGCGCAGCGCAAGGAGGACGCCGGACCGACCAACAACTGGATCGCGCCTGCCGAAATGCGCGCGACACTCGATGGCCTGTTCGCAGGCTCGATGCGCGGCCGCACGATGTATGTGGTGCCGTTCTCGATGGGGCCGCTAGGCTCGCCCATCGCGCATATCGGCGTGGAGCTGTCCGACAGCCCCTACGTGGTCGTCAACATGCAGATCATGACGCGCATGGGCCGGGCGGTCTACGACGTGCTCGGCGAGGACGGCGCGTTCGTGCCGTGCGTGCACTCGGTGGGCGCGCCGCTCGCCGCAGGCCAAAAGGACGTGCCGTGGCCCTGCAACGACACGAAGTACATCGTCCATTTCCCCGAAACGCGCGAGATCTGGAGCTATGGCTCCGGCTATGGCGGCAATGCGCTGCTCGGCAAGAAGTGCTTCGCGCTACGCATCGCTTCGACGATGGGTCGGGCCGAAGGCTGGCTTGCCGAGCACATGCTGATACTGGGCGTGCGTTCGCCCGAGGGCCGCAAATATCACGTTGCGGCAGCGTTTCCGTCGGCGTGCGGGAAGACCAACTTCGCGATGCTGATCCCGCCGCCCGCCATGAACGGCTGGGAAATCTCGACGATCGGCGACGACATTGCCTGGATCAAGCCGGGCGCCGACGGCCGTCTCTACGCGATCAACCCGGAAGCGGGCTATTTCGGCGTGGCGCCGGGCACGAGCGAGAAGACCAACTACAACGCCATGGCGACGCTCAAGGAGAACGTGATCTTCACGAACGTCGCGCTGACCGACGACGGCGACGTCTGGTGGGAGGGCATGACCGACACCCCGCCCGCGCATCTGATCGACTGGCAGGGCAAGGACTGGACGCCCGAGATCGCGAAGGAGACCGGCCGCAAGGCGGCGCATCCGAACGCGCGTTTCACGGCGCCGGCCTCGCAGTGTCCGTCGATCGACGCGCAATGGGAGGATCCGAAGGGCGTGGCGATCGACGCGTTCCTGTTCGGCGGACGCCGCTCGACCACGGTGCCGCTCGTGACCGAGGCGCGCGACTGGACCGAAGGCGTGTACATGGCGGCGACCATGGGTTCGGAGACCACGGCCGCCGCGGCGGGCCAGCAAGGCGTGGTGCGTCGCGATCCGTTCGCCATGCTGCCGTTCTGCGGCTACAACATGGCAGGGTATTTCGAGCACTGGCTGAACGTGGGCGCGAAGCTCACGCAACTCGGCGCGACGCTGCCGCGCATCTTCTGCGTGAACTGGTTCCGCAAGGGGCCGGATGGCAAGTTCGTGTGGCCGGGTTTCGGCGAGAACATGCGCGTGCTGGAGTGGATGGTCCGGCGCGTCGAGGGCGAAGCACAGGGCGACGCGCACGCGTTCGGCGTTTCGCCGCGTTACGACGATCTGAACTGGCACGGCCTCGATTTCTCGCCGGCCCAATTCGAGCAGGTGATCTCGGTCGATGCCGAAGCCTGGCGCGCAGAACTGGTGCTGCATGCCGAACTGTTCGAAAAACTTGCGTACGGATTGCCGCAGGCTCTACGCCAGACGTGCGAGAAGCTGGGGGAGCGTCTGGAAGCCTGAGTTGGCAGAATGTGAGTGCTTACTGACAAAAGACCGCCCTCGGGCGGTCTTTTTCATTGCTGCATCTGCGCACGGCGCGACAGGCTGGCTATTCGCTTGTCGCTACGCTTTTTTGCTGCATCGCGCAAAATTGTTTCTTGTCAGGAAACAATGAACGCCTGGTTAATTCGTTGAGTAACATAATTAAAGAAAATCTTAAGAAAACCTGAAGTCTGTAGGCAACTTCTGCAGGAAATCCCTGGTCGTAGGAGAATTCACGGTCCGCTGAGTGGTGTTCAGCGAACCGTAATACAAGGCAGGAGTTGTCTCATGGATCATTTGCAGTCGATGCGAGTATTCGTCAAGGTGGCCGACCTCGGCAGTTTTGCCCGGGCCGCCGCCGCGATGGATATCTCCAACGCGGTTGCGACGCGTCACGTTGCCGACCTCGAAGGTCGGCTCGGCACGCGTCTGCTCAATCGCACGACCCGCAGCCTCTCGCTGACCGAATCCGGTCAGGTTTATCTGGAACGCGCCCGCCAGATTCTCGACGAACTCGAAGACGTCGAGCAGATGGTGGTGGCCCGCAATCACGAGCCCGTCGGCACGTTGCGCATTGTCGCGCCCGTGGTGTTCGGGCTCCATAATCTGGCCCCGGTTCTGCAAACCTATACGCAGCGTTTTCCGCAGGTTGTGCCGGACGTGACGCTCGTCGACCGTCAGGTCGATCTTGTCGAAGAGGGTTTCGATCTCGGTGTGGTCACGGCGCGCCAGATGCGTAGCGCGAGCATCGTCACGCGGCGCCTCACGACGGGCTGCATGACGGTGTGCGCGACGCCCGCCTACCTCGAGAAACACGGCACGCCTACGCGTCCCGAGCAGATGACGGAGCATCCCTGCCTGTCGCTGCCCTCGGAGTTCTGGGGCGACGAACGTGTATTCACGGGCCCGGACGGTGAAATCCGCGTGCGTCCGACCAACGTGATCGTCGCGAACAATACGGAAATGCTGCGCCAGTTCGCGTTGCTCGGGATGGGCATTGCGATCCTGCCGAGTTACCTGATTGGCCGCGACATGGCGCGCGGGCGGCTCGTGCGTCTGCTCGGCGAATACCGGCTGCCTCAGGTGGAGATCAACATCGCATATCCTAGCCGCCGCCATCTGCCGGCCAAGGTGCGCACGTTCATCGACCACCTCGTCGAGCATTTCAGCCAGACGCCGAACGGCCAGTTCGGCGAACAGTGGGTGAAGGACGGCCTCGCCCGCCCGGCGCCTGAGCGGGAACGCCAAGGGGCGCAGCATCCGGTCGCGCAGGAAGCGTTCGACGAGGCCGAAGCCGCGGGGACGCTGCTGGACACCGAGCACGCACCGAAAGCGGCTCGTGCTTCCGCTCCGCGCACTCGAACTTCGGCGATGTCTCCGCTATAAGGCAGGTATTTCGTCTTAAAGGCGATAAAAAAGGCGTGGCCCGTTATGGGTCGCGCCTTTTGCTCTGGTGTGGCGAACCCCCGCCTGTACGGCAAGGCGTAGCGCGCTCGCTCGACTTTACGAGCCTGTCTTTCTGGCCGGGGTCTTGCGGGCGGCGGTTTTGCGCGCCGGGGTCTTGCGGGCGGCCGGCTTGGCGTTTTCCTCTGCTTCGTCGTTGGCGGCTTCCGGCGCTCCAGTGGATGCCGACGCAGCGGTCTTGCGCGCCGCGCCCTTGGCCGCCGTCTTCGCACCCGGCTCCTTCTTCTCGAATTCGAAGCCGATCTTGCCGTCGCTCTGCTTGACGAGGAACGCCTTGAAGTTACGTCCCGTGCGCGACGACTTGAAGTTCGTCAGCAGGTCCGTGCGGCCTTCCTCGAGCAGCTTCGCCATCTGCTCGCGCGCGATCTCCTGCTGGAGGATCACCTTGCCCGAACGGAAGTCGCAGGTCTTCGGGTTGGCCACCGAATGCTCGCAGACGTAGCTCATGCCGTGCTCGAATACGCGGCCGCCGCATTTCGGGCAGGCCCCCACAGCTTCCTGAGCCGAGAAGTCCGGCGCCTCGCCGTCTTCGCCGCCCTGATCCTGGCCGAAGTCGAATTCGAGCTTGTAGTTCTTCGTTTCGTCGTCGAACGAGAGCTTGAGGATGGCCGAGAACGGACGACCCATCTTGCTGCGGAAGCCCGACAGCGGTCCGATCGTCTTGTTCTGCAACAGCTCTTCGACCTCGGGAATCTCGAACTGACGGCCGCCCGGGATTTTGGAAATCGAAAACTCGCACTTCGTGCACGCGAAGCGGCGGTAGTTCTCCTTCACCTGCCCGCCGCAGTTGGGACACGGCGTTTCCAGTGTCGCGTAGTCGCCCGGAATGGTGTCGGAGTCGTACTCTTTCGCGCGCTTCACGATGGTCTGCGTCATGCGGGCGATTTCCTGCATGAACGCGTCGCGTGGGAGCTTGCCGCGCTCCATCTGCGAAAGCTTGTACTCCCACTCGCCGGTGAGTTCCGGTGCGGTGAGTTCTTCCACGCCGAGGCCGCGCAGCAGCGTCATCAACTGGAACGCCTTGGCGGTCGGGATCAGGTCGCGGCCTTCGCGCACGAGGTATTTTTCGCCGAGCAGACCTTCGATGATCGCCGCGCGTGTGGCCGGCGTGCCGAGGCCTTTCGCGGCCATCGCCTCGCGCAGCTCTTCGTCGTCGACGAGCTTGCCGGCGCCTTCCATCGCCGAGAGCAGCGTGGCTTCGTTGTAGCGCGCGGGCGGTTTGGTGACGAGCTGGTGCGCCGCGATCTTGTCGGTCTTGACCTTCTCGTTCTTCTGCACGGGTACGAGGTTGGCGTCGTCGCCTCCCGCGTCGCGGCCGTACACCTGCAGCCAGCCCGGCTCGACCAGGACCTTGCCCTCGGTCTTGAAGTGATGGCCCGCGACTTCGGTAATGCGCGTCGTGACGCGGTATTCGGCCGCCGGGAAGAACACGGCGAGGAAGCGCTTCACGACGAGGTCATAGAGCTTCTGCTCCGGCTCGGAGAGCGACTTCGGCGCCTGCAGCGTCGGGATGATGGCGAAGTGATCGCTGATCTTCGAGTTGTCGAAGATGCGCTTGTTCGGCTTCACCCAGCCCTTGTCGAGCACCTGCTTCGCGTGCGGCAGGTAGTTGTTGCTCTCCTTGAGCATCTCGAGCGTGTGCTTGACCGTGTCCATATAGTCTTCGGGCAGCGCGCGCGCGTCGGTACGCGGGTAGGTGAGCACCTTGTGCTTTTCGTACAGCGCCTGGGCAAGGCCGAGCGTGTTCTTGGCCGAAAAGCCGAAGCGGCCGTTGGCTTCGCGCTGCAGGCTCGTCAGGTCGAAGAGCGCGGGCGAGAGCTGCGTGGACGGCTTCGATTCTTCGGTAACGGTGCCTTCGCGGCCGTGGCAGGCGGCGACGATGGTTTCGGCGGCCGGCAGGCTCCAGAGGCGCGAGTCGCGCTTTTCCGGATCGAACTCGTCGCGCTTGAACTTGGGGTCATACCAGCGGCCTTCGTAGAAGCCGCCCGCGCAGACGAATTCGGCGCGCACTTCCCAGTAGTCGCGCGGCACGAAACGGCGGATTTTCTCTTCACGTTCGACGACGATCGACAACGTTGGCGTCTGAACGCGGCCGACGGTGGTCAGGAAGAAACCGCCGCCCTTGCTGTTGAACGCGGTCATGGCGCGCGTGCCGTTGATGCCCACGAGCCAGTCGGCTTCCGAGCGGCAGCGTGCGGCGTCGGCGAGCGGCAGCATGTCGTCGTCGCTGCGCAGATGCGTGAAACCGTCGCGGATCGCGGCGGGCGTCATCGACTGAAGCCACAGGCGCTGGACCGGCTGCTTCGCCTTCGCGTGCTGCGCGATCAGGCGAAAGATCAGCTCGCCCTCGCGCCCCGCGTCGCATGCATTGATGAGGCGTTCGACATCCTTGCGCTTCATCAATTTCGTAAGCACCTTGAGCCGCGATTCGCTCTTGGCGATCGGGTTCAGGTCGAAATGGGGCGGGATAACGGGCAGATGCGCGAAACTCCATTTGCCTCGCTTGACTTCGTATTCCTCGGGCGCGGCGATTTCCAGCAGATGGCCGACCGCCGACGAAAGGACGTAGTCGTCGCTTTCGTAGTACTCGTCATGCTTGGTAAACCCGCCCAGCGCGCGCGCGATGTCGTTCGCGACGGACGGCTTCTCGGCGATGATCAGAGCTTTGGACATGACTGGTGTAAGTGGGTAATCCGGGTTGGCGGCTGTTCTCGACCGCTTTATAGCACAAGGCGCGCCGGCGGCGATTTTCGTCTCTGCTGCTAATCTGGCCCCCGCGGCGCGCGGCGCCCAATCATAAGGGTGTCGCAAGCCGGGCTGCAAGCATGGGTCCTGCTGGGGTTGGATGATCGGCTCAGGGCCGCTGTTTATGTTGTATTACAGGAACACGCGCAGCCGCAGGCGTTCCTGCGACTACGCCTCGGCAAGCGCTGGGCGAAGCTTGGGCGCGTCCTTCACGCCCGGCAGCGCAGTCAGGTCGGCCAGCATACGTTCGACCACGGCGCCGTGCGGCAGTACCGTGCCAAAAAAGCGGGTGGCGGTCCCGTCTTCGATCAGGATGGTCGGGAAATTTTCCACGTCGAGATCGTCGAAACGGTCGGCATGGGTCTCGATGTCGATCCAGGCGAAGCACATAGTCGGGTGCGCGTCGGCGATGCGGTCGAAGGTGGCCCGATAGTCGCGGCACGTGCCGCACCATTGCGCGCACAGGCATGCCACGAACAGCGTGTCATGGTCGGCTACGCGACCGGCAATCCGGTCGCCGTCGGTGTCGAGGTCTAGCGCGGGCATGGTCGTTCCTTGCTTACTCTTATATATAGAGGCGTTGCATTTGGCGCGAATGTAACACGCCGGCGCTAGCGAGGTGTCGCCCTCACGAACCGCCCGCCGGGCAAGGCGCTGAGGTAGCCGGCCAGCTCCAGGTGCAGCAGGATGGCTTGCAGCGCCGCTTCGGCCATGTCGGTGCGCTGCGCGAGGATTTCAAGCGTGGCCGGCGCGTGACCCAGGGCGTCGAGCAGCCGCTGGGCTTCGGGGCCGAGGCTGGCGGGCCGTTTGGTTTCCCGTGGCATCGCCGGGGCTTGGGCGTCCCCGTCGGGCACGGTGGCGCTTGCCGGTAAAGCCAGTTGGCAGGGCGTGCCTCGGCTGTTGCGGGCAGCGTGTTTCGGGCGTGCGTTGGGTCGAACTGCCGAATGCAATGCGCCGAGCGATTCGAGCACTTCCTCCGGTGTCTCGACGAGCTGCGCGCCCTGCTTGATTAATCGATGGCAGCCGCGAGTGAGCGGCGCGTGTATCGATCCCGGCAGCGCGAATACGTCGCGCCCCATTTCGTTGGCGAGCCGCGCGGTGATGAGCGAGCCCGAGCGCATGGCGGCTTCCACGACCAGAACGCCCTCGACGAGCGCTGCGATCACGCGGTTACGCTGCGGGAAGTTTGCGGAACGCGCGGGCGTGCCGAGCGGCCATTCGGAGACGACCGCGCCGCGCTCGGCGATTCGCGCGGCGAGCGCGCGGTGCGCGACCGGATATACGAGATCGATTCCGGTGCCGACGACCGCCACGGTTGCGCCGGATTCGTCGAGCGCGCCACGATGCGCGGCACCGTCTACGCCGAGTGCGAGCCCGGATACGACGACGAGGCCCGAGGCGGCGAATGCGCGTCCGAAGCGCGCGGCGTCTTCGAGCGCCGGTGGCGTGGCGCTGCGGCTGCCGACCACGGCAATACTGCGTTCGTGCAGCAGCGAGATGCGGCCTTGCACGTAGAGGAGCGGTGGCGGATCGGACGTGCTGAAGAGCCGCGGCGGGTAGGCCGGATCGGCAAGTGTGAGCAGCGTGTTGCCGGGCGTTGCGCACCATGTTTCCAGCGTGTCGAGTTGCGCCGCAAAATCTGCCGCTGGGGGGCCCAGCGCTGCGCGTGCTGCTTCGGTGCCGGCTGTGGAGGCGAGGGCGGCGAATGGCTGCGCCAGCACGTTTTGAGGCAACCCGAAGGCGCCGAGCAGCGCGCGTAGCGCTGCCGGTTTCAGGCCGCGTGCCGTGGCAAGGCGCAGCCAGGCGGCACGTTCGTCCGCGGCGAGCGGCAAGGTGGCGAGCATGGCAGGAACTCCCACGCCGGGCGCATTGCAACCCGTCGTGATAAAATTTTCACCATCCGAAATACAATGCGGCGCTTCCCCGAGGCGTTGCGTAGACATTGGCAGTTGGCACAGGCCTGCGGGGCGGGCGGCGCGTTGAATCCGGCCGTATCGTCCGACTATCCTCGCTATCCTGCGACGGTCCGACAAGCTGGCCGAATGGCTAGTCTGCGCGACGCCCATCGCTACCGGCGCCCCGAGAAACTCCGTTAAATCATGGCTCTACTGAACATCCTTCATTACCCGGACAAGCGTCTGCACAAAATTGCGAAGCCGGTCGAGGTCTTCGACGACCGCATCCGCAAGCTCGTGGCCGACATGGCCGAGACGATGTACGCCGCACCCGGCGTCGGCCTTGCGGCGACCCAGGTGGACGTGCACGAGCGCGTCGTGGTGATCGACGTCTCCGATACGCACGAAGAGTTGCGCGTGTTCATCAACCCGGAGATCGTCTGGTCGAGCGACGAGCGCAAGCTCAACGAAGAGGGCTGCCTCTCGGTGCCGGGCATCTACGACAACGTCGAGCGCGCGGAAAAAGTGCGCGTGCGTGCGCAGAACGAGAAGGGCGAGACCTACGAAGTCGACTGCGAAGGCCTGCTCGCCGTGTGCATCCAGCACGAGATGGATCACCTGACGGGGCGCGTCTTCGTCGAATACCTCTCGTCGCTCAAGCAGACGCGCATCAAGAACAAGATGAAGAAGCTCGAACGCGCGATGTGACGCGCTTGGGCCCATTTTTACGCCCGCTTTGCGCCGCTGCGCCGTTTCCTTGATCGACTGGTTTTCCGAGCGCTCATGAGCCACTCCCTTCGCGTCATCTTTGCCGGCACGCCGGAATTCGCCGCCGCGGCGCTCGCGGCGATCCATGAATCGGGCTTCCCGGTCCCGCTCGTGCTGACCCAGCCCGACCGCCCGGCAGGGCGCGGGATGAAGCTGCAGGCGAGCCCGGTCAAGCGTTACGCGCAGGAGCACGGCTTGGCCATCGCGCAGCCCACGTCGCTGCGCCGCGCGGGCAAGTATCCCGAGGAAGCGGCCGCCGCGCTGGACCTGCTGCGCGCGACGCCGCACGACGTCATGGTCGTGGCCGCCTACGGCCTGATCCTGCCGCAGGAAGTCCTCGATATCCCGCCGCACGGCTGCATCAACATCCATGGATCGCTCTTGCCGCGCTGGCGCGGCGCTGCGCCGATCCACCGCGCGATCGAGGCGGGCGACGCCGAGACCGGCATTACGCTGATGCAGATGGACGCGGGCCTCGACACCGGTCCGATGATCGTGGAGGCACGCATGCCGATCGCGCCCGGCGATACGACGGCCACGCTGCACGACCGCCTCGCGCAGCGGGGTGCGCAGATGATCGTCGAAGCGCTGGCCGGACTGGAGCGCAACGGCGCTTTGCCCGCGACGCCGCAGCCGGCCGAGGGCGCGACCTATGCCGAAAAAATCGGCAAGCAGGAGGCGCAGCTAGACTGGCGCCGCCCGGCGCTCGTGCTGGCACGCCAGATTCGCGCATTCGATCCGTTTCCGGGCGGCGCTGCGACGCTGGACGGCGCGCAGCTCAAGCTATGGGCTGCCGAGCCGGCCGACGGCGCGCCTCTCCCCGCGGGCGCCGTGCCGGGCCAGATTCTGGACGTTACGCCCGCCGGTGTCGTAGTCGCATGCGGCGAGGGCGCGCTGCGCGTAACGCAACTGCAGAAGCCCGGCGGCAAACGTCTGCCGGCGCGCGAGTTCCTGGCGGGCCTGCCGCTCGTCGCGGGCCAGCGCTTCGAACTCCCGGAATCATCGGCAGTCTGAGCGACGGCACCGATACCCGCCAGTCGTCCGTTCGGCAGATCCCGAGTGCACTGCGAGGCGCGTTAGAATCGACTCGCCTGATTCGTATTTCCTAAGGACGTCATGCTCGGCATTACCCATTTTGGTTTTTTCTGCGTCGCGGTCTTTCTGTTGAACGTGACGCCGGGCCCGGATACCGCTTACATCGTTGGTCGTAGCGTCGCGCAAGGGCGCAGCGCCGGTCTTATCTCCGCGCTCGGCATCTCGGCTGGATGCTGTGTGCATGCGCTCGCCTGCGCATTTGGTCTCACTGCGCTGCTGGCGGCGTCCGCCACGGCGTTTACCGTCGTCAAGTTCGTCGGCGCGATCTACCTCGTCTATCTGGGTACGCGGCTGATCTTCGCGAAGACGGAGCGCACCCCGACCGAGGCCGCGGAGGCCGAGCTGTCCAGCACCGCCCCGGCGCCGCGTCCGCTGCGCCAGCTTTTTCTGCAAGGTTTCTGGACCAACGTGCTCAACCCCAAGGTCGTGCTGTTCTTCGTCTCGTTCTTTCCGCAGTTCGTGAGCACGGAGAGCGCCCACAAGGCGCTCGCGTTCCTCGCGCTGGGCGTCGTGTTCGTGTTGATGAGCACGGTCTGGAACAGCTTCGTCGCCTGGATCTCCGGCAGCGTCACGCGGCGTTTCTCGGGCAAGCCCGGCGTCAAGAAGTGGCTCGACCGCACGGTCGGCACGGCGTTCGTCGGTCTGGGCGTGAAGCTTGCCACCGCCACGCGCTGAAGTTGAATTTTTCGCGCTCGCCCATATCTAACAAATCGCTTACATTGCGCTCGCCGCTTTTTCTTGGCGGGTGCCTGACGATTTGAATCCCATCTGGGTGAAGGAGCACATCACATGTTCAACTGGGTCAAAACCGCGATGTTGATGGCCGCGATTACGGCCCTCTTTATCGCGATCGGCGGCATGATCGGGGGCCAGCGCGGCATGATGCTGGCGCTCGTGATCGCGCTTGCCATGAACTTCTTCTCGTACTGGTTCTCGGACAAGATGGTCCTGCGCATGTACAACGCGCAGGAAGTGGATGAGACCACGGCGCCGCAGTTTTACCGCATGGTCCGCGAGCTGGCCACGCGCGCCAATCTGCCGATGCCGCGCGTGTACCTCATCAACGAAGACGCACCCAACGCGTTCGCTACGGGCCGCAATCCCGAGCACGCGGCCGTTGCGGCCACCACCGGCATCCTGCGGGTCCTCTCCGAGCGCGAGATGCGGGGTGTCATGGCGCACGAACTCGCGCACGTGAAGCACCGCGACATCCTCATTTCGACGATCTCCGCCACGATGGCTGGCGCGATTTCGGCGCTCGCGAACTTTGCAATGTTCTTCGGCGGCCGCGATGAGAACGGCCGTCCGGCCAACCCGATCGCCAGTATCGCCGTTGCGCTGCTCGCCCCGATTGCCGGCGCGCTGATCCAGATGGCGATTTCGCGGGCACGCGAATTCGAAGCGGACCGGGGCGGCGCGCAGATTTCGGGCGATCCGCAGGCTCTTGCGTCGGCGCTCGACAAGATCCATCGCTACGCGCAGGGCGTTCCGTTCCCTGCGGCCGAAGCGCATCCCGCCACCGCGCAGATGATGATCATGAACCCGCTCTCCGGCGGCGGCATCCAGAATCTGTTCTCGACTCACCCGGCCACGGAAGAGCGCATTGCGCGTCTCATGGAAATGGCGCGCACGGGGCGCTTCGACTAAGCCCACGTCATTCGCCATCGCGACGAAAGGGCAGGCCGCGTGCCTGCTTTTTTGTTTGCGCGAGGATTGCATGGCGTTCCGGTGCATTGCAGGCGTTGCGCCTACGCCACGCTACAATGCAACGTTTGCGCCGCGATGCTCGCGCGGCCGGCTTCCGGTTTTTCCATGACATCCAGCTCCTCCCGGCGGTCTTCAGGCCCGTCACGCGGCCATCGTGCTACCCAGTCCGCGCCCAGGCCTGCCACGGCCGTACGTCTGACCCCCGATTCGCTCGGCTTCGCGCTCGACCAGGCCGCGCAGGCGGTTGGCGCCGTGCGCGCCGGCGCGGCGCTGCCCGCCGCACTAGCGAGCGCTTTCGCCGCGCTGCCCGCCGATTTCGCGCCGCTCGCGCGCGGGGCCGTTCAGGACATCGCCTACCGGACAATGCGCCGTCTCGGTCTGGTCGACTGGCTGATCCGTCAGCGTGTGAGCAAGGCGCCGCCTCCGCCGGTCGTGAACCTGCTGGCGTGCGCGTTCGCGCTGCTCGTCGACGACGAGGCGAATGCCGCTTATACCCCATTTACCGTCGTCGATCAGGCAGTGCGAGCAGTGAGCGCGCGCCGCGACATGGCCTTCGCGAAGGGGCTCGTGAACGCGGTGCTACGCGGCTTCCTGCGCGAGCGCGAAGCTTTGCTGGCTTCCGCCCGGAGCGACGAGGCGGCGAGCTGGAACTACCCGCGCTGGTGGATCGATGCCACGCGCGCTGCCTGGCCCGACGCATGGCAGGCGATACTCGCCGCCGGCAATACGCAGGGCCCGCTCACGCTGCGCGCGAATGCGCGCCGCACGAGCGCGGCCGACTACGTGAAGCGTCTGGAGGCGGAGCACATCGAGGCAGCGCAGATTGGCGAGCACGCGGTGCGCCTGGCGGCGCCGCTGCCTGTCGATCGCATTCCGGGCTTCTTCGCCGGCGACGTTTCCGTGCAGGACGCCGGCGCGCAGATCGCGGCGCCGTTGCTGGACGTGCGCGACGGCATGCGTGTGCTCGACGCCTGCGCCGCGCCCGGCGGCAAGAGCGGCCACCTGCTCGAGCTTGCCGACATCGACCTGGTTGCGCTCGAAAGCGATGCCACGCGTGCTATGCGTATCGGCGAAAACTTCGCGCGCCTTGGCTTCGCCCAACCCGATCCTGAGCATCCCGCGCGGCGCGCGCAGGTGGTGGTCGGCGACGCGGGCGACCCCGCCGCCTGGTACGATGGCCAGCCGTTCGACCGCATCCTCGCCGACGTGCCGTGCTCGGCCTCGGGCATCGTGCGCCGCCATCCCGACATTCGCTGGCTGCGCCGCCAGGGCGATATCGCGGCGCTGGCGCAGACTCAGCGCCGCATCGTCGATGCGCTATGGGCACTCCTGAAGCCGGGCGGGGAATTGCTCTACGTGACCTGCTCGATCTTTCCCGAGGAAGGCGAGGCGCAGGCGCGCTGGTTTGAAAGCACCCATGCGGATGCTGTACGATTGGACGCGCCGGGGCAATTGCTGCCTGCGGCCGATGGCGTGCGGCCCGGGGGGAGCAGGAGCGGCGCAGCCAGCGAGGCGCGGCCATTTGCGGCCGGCAACGAGGCGCAAGCTCGCACCGTTGCCGTTCGCACCGCCGATCACGACGGATTTTTCTACGCGCGCTTTCAGAAACGGTGATCATCAAACGCTTCTTCCCGCTGCGGCTCGCGGCCCTGATCTGGATCGCGCTGGTCGCCGGCTTCATCGCCGCGACGCCGGCGCGCGCCGATTCGATTTCGGTGCAGCGCGCGTCGCTGGAGGCCGACGGCAACGGCTGGAGCCTCGACGCCCGCTTCGACTTCGACCTCAACAGCAGCCTGGAAGACGCGGTCAACAAGGGCATCCCGCTCTACTTCACCACCGACTTCGAACTCACGCGAGCGCGCTGGTACTGGTTCGACGAGCAGCCCGTCAGCGTGTCGCAAAGCATCCGTCTGTCATTCCAGCCGCTCACGCGCGAATATCGCGTTTCGAGCGGCGGCCTGCAGCTCGGCTTCTCGACGCTGGGCGAAGCGCTCGCCGTCATCAAGCACGTGACCTCCTGGCACGTGATCGACCGCACCGACGTGCATCCCGGCGAAACCTATACCGCTTCGGTGCGCATGCAACTGGATGTCGCGCTCATGCCCAAGCCGTTCCAGATCGACGCGGTCAACAACCGCGACTGGAATCTCGCCTCCGACTGGAAGCGCTTCAACTTCACGGTGACCGAACGTGCTAAATAAAGTGCGCCGCGCCACCAGCGTCAGCAGCATCGTCGTCAGGCTGCTCGTGTCCACCGTCGCCTTCACCGCGACGCTGCTGCTCGTGCTGCTCGCCGCGGCGAGCGCGAACACCGAGTTCTTCGACCGCTACTACGGCTGGCTCTATGCGGCCAACATCGTCGTCGCGCTGATCTTCCTTTCGGTGGTGACGGCGCTCGTGATCGTGATCGTCGTGCGCTTGAGGCGGGGGAAGTTCGGCACGCGGCTATTGGCCAAGCTCGCGTTCTTCTTCGCGCTCGTGGGCGTGGTGCCGGGCGGCATCATCTACATCGTTTCGTATCAGTTCGTTTCGCGCTCGATCGAGTCGTGGTTCGACGTGAACATCGAGACCGCGCTCACGTCCGGCCTGAATCTCGGCCGCGGCATGCTCGATGCCTCGCTCTCGGACCTGCAGACCAAGGCGCGCCTGATGGCCGAGCAGATTTCGAGCGCCGACTCGGCCGGCACGACGCTCACGCTCCTGCGCACGCGCGACCAGTTCGGCGTGCAGGACGCGATGATCGTCGCGCCCGTGCGCAGCATGTCGGGCGCAACGCCGGAGATGCACGTGGTGGCCCAGGCGTCGAGCAATTTTTCGTCGCTGATGCCCGCCGACATGCCGACCCAGCTCATGATCGACCAGGCGCGCGGGCACGGCTATGCGGCGATAGAAGGCGAGGTCGACGGCGATCCCCGCGAACTCGGGCCCAAGGGCGCGCTGCGGCTACGCGTCGTCACGCGCATTCCCGATGCGAACACCACCGACCTGCAGCCGACGGAGCGCTTCCTGCAACTGGAGCAGCCGGTGCCTGCCGGGCTCGCGCGCAATGCCGATGCGGTGCAGCGCGCGTATCGCGAGTACCAGGAGAAGTCGCTCGGCCGCACGGGCCTGCGCAAGATGTACATCGGCACGCTCACGCTCGCGCTTTTCCTCGCGACCTTCGTGGCGATGATGCTGGCGCTCGCGCTCGGCAACCAGCTCGCGCGGCCGCTCTTCCTGCTTGCGCAGGGCACGAAGGAAGTGACCGAAGGCGACTACACGCCCAAGCGCGAAATCAAGTCGCGCGACGAACTCGGCTTCCTCACGCAGTCTTTCAATGCGATGACACGCCAGCTTGCCGATGCGCGCCTCGCCGTCGAGAAGAACCGTGTCGCGCTCGAGCATTCGAAGGCATACCTCGAGAGCATTCTCACGAATCTCACGGCGGGCGTGTTCGTGTTCGACCGCCAGTTCCGTCTCACCACGGCGAACCCCGGCGCGGAGCGCATCTTCCGTCAGCAGTTCGAAGCGCAGCTCGGCGTGGCGCTCGATCACATCGCGGTGCTCGCGGAGTTCGGCGCGATGGTGCGCAAGGCCTTTGCGGACCAGGAGGCGGCGAGCAGCGACAGCGACAAGCGGCGTGGCCACTGGCAGCAGCAATTCTCGGTGCCCATTCCCGGCGAAGCCGATCCGCTCACGCTGCTCGTGCGCGGCGCGCGCCTCGTTTCCGACACGGGCCGCGACGCCGGCGACATGCAAACCTCGGGCTACGTCGTGGTGTTCGACGACATCTCCGACGTGATTTCGGCGCAGCGTTCGGTAGCATGGGGCGAAGTGGCGCGGCGTCTCGCGCACGAGATCAAGAACCCGCTCACGCCGATCCAGCTTTCGGCGGAGCGCCTGCAGATGAAGCTCACCGACAAGCTCGCGCCCGCCGACGCCGAAGTGCTCAAGCGCGGCGCAACGACGATCGTGAACCAGGTCGCGGCGATGAAGCAGATGGTGGACAACTTCCGCGACTACGCGCGCACGCCGCCGGCGGTGCTCGCGAACCTGCAGCTGAACGAGCTCGTGAGCGAAGTGCTGACGCTCTACGGCGCGGAAGAGGGCAAGAGCGCGATCAAGGTGGAACTCTCGACGTTGCCGGTGATACGCGGCGACGCGACGCAATTGCGCCAGGTCATCCACAACCTGCTGCAGAACGCGCAGGATGCGGTGGCCGACACACCGAACCCACATGTCGTGCTCGAAACGCGCGCCGTAGAATACGGTGACCCGGACGCGACCGGCCGCACGCACGTGGCGGTGCGCCTCACGATATCGGACAACGGACCGGGCTTTCCGGCGCGTATCCTGACGCGTGCGTTCGAACCCTACGTTACGACCAAAGCCAAAGGAACAGGACTCGGGCTTGCGATGGTCAAGAAGATCGTCGACGAGCACGGTGCGCGTATCGACATCCGTAACCGCATGAAGGCGGGCGACGTGATCGAAGGCGCGCAGATCTCGATTCTTTTTCTCCAGTTGGCCGATGATGCCGCGACGCCCCCCCCGGGCGAGCGCGGCGCGCATGCGGGGGAGCGGGGAACACAAGCAACAGTGCAGACAAGGGCAGCGTAAATGGCAACCATCCTGGTGGTAGACGATGAAATGGGTATCCGGGAACTGCTCTCGGAGATCCTGAGCGACGAAGGGCACGTCGTGGAGCTTGCGGAGGACGCGCAGGAGGCGCGCGACTTCCGCTTGCGCCAGGTGCCCGACCTGGTGCTGCTCGATATCTGGATGCCGGATACCGATGGTGTCACGCTGCTCAAGGAATGGGCGGCGCAGGGGCAACTGACCATGCCGGTCATCATGATGTCGGGGCACGCGACGATCGACACCGCCGTCGAGGCGACGAAGATCGGCGCACTGAACTTCCTCGAAAAGCCGATCGCACTGCAGAAGCTGCTGAAGGCTGTCGAGCAGGGGCTCGCGCGCGGCACGGCGACACCGGTTGCGCGCGAAGCGGCCGGCCCGGCAGCGGCCGGTCCCGCGGCTGTCGCTTCCGCGGCGGCGTTGCCGGTGATCGCGGCCGACGGCGCGGCGAGCGTCGCGCCGCCGGCGCAGACGGCCTCGATCTCGTTCGACATCCCGTTGCGCGATGCGCGCGATGCTTTCGAGCGCGCCTACTTCGAGTACCACCTCGCGCGCGAGAACGGGAGCATGACGCGCGTGGCGGAGAAAACAGGGCTCGAACGCACGCACCTGTACCGCAAGCTCAAGCAGCTCGGCGTAGACCTCGGCAAGAGCAAGGGCGAATAAGGGGCTTGCGCGGTTCGCTATGCCCCGCTATACTCTCTCTTCTTCGTTGGCCCGGTAGCTCAGTTGGTAGAGCAGCGGATTGAAAATCCGCGTGTCGATGGTTCGATTCCGTCCCAGGCCACCATCAGTTTCAGTGAAAAAGCCCGCGCAAGCGGGCTTTTTCATTTCCGCCAAAGCCTTGCCCAGCAAGGCTTTGCGCCCGACGGCCTCGCCGAACCTCCCGCCTTTTTCAACGCTTCCGCCGTGGCTCCCGGCTTGGCTCCCTGCCAGCAGTTTTTGGTTTTGGCTCCCTCTTGGCTCCCTGCTGAACCCGGCTTTTCCCCGTCGTTCCCCGTCCTGGCTCCTTTGGCTCCCGGGTGCGGTACCATTTCGGGCACGCAACAACAGGACGCACTGGACACGACCGTGGCAAAAAAGAACGACGAACTCACTAGGGTGGACTTGCTTTTGATCGCGAGCCTTGAGGACCGTAAAACGGTGTCGGACGAGATGTGGATCACGCCGCAGCAGGTCGCGATGCTGACGAGCCGGTCGTACGAGCAGGTCGAGGACGACCGCAAGGCTGGGACCGGCCCGAAGTGGCAGAAGCCGTACGGTGAGCGCGGTGCGGTGCGTTACCGCATGGGGGCGGTGCGCGACTTCATGTTCGGTCAACGGGAGTTTTCCACCCTGCTGGAACAACAGGCCGTGCTCGGCTCGCTGTCGTTCGGCGAGTTCCTGGATACCGCCGGCCTCGACGACACGTGGCCGTTCTTGATCCACCAGGGCGTGCCCGTGGACTTTTTCAAGTCGCTGACGCTGGGCGAGGCGCTGTCGGACGACGACCGCGCCGTGGTGCTGTCGCTCGACGAGTACCTGACGCAACGCAAGGCGGCGGCGGTCGAGCGCAAGGTGGGCGAGGGCCGTACGGCCTTGGGCGCGGCGGCCGATGAGGCCACCGCCGAACCGTTGCCGGCGCACCAGCGTAAGCGCAGCACGCCTTGACCATACAAAAAACGGGGAAACCATGAGCAACGCATTGAACGACGCCACCGTGCTGGCTGAACTGCTGAAGAGCGGGGCCGACGACCTGATGTTGACCACCGACCAGGCGGCGAAACTGCTGGGCCGCTCGGTCGCTGAACTGTCCGCCGATCGCAAGGAAGTCCGCGGCCCGGCATGGGTGCAGCCGTTCGGCCCGGACGGCGTGGTGCATTACAGACTCGGCGATCTGCGGGCGTTTCTGAACGCTCCGGCGGCGTAAGAGAAACGGGGCCTCACGGCCCCGTTGTCGTTTACAGGTTGATGCCGCCGCCCCGCTGCGGCACCAGGGCCTTGGCCCAAGCCCGTTCCTGCGCCTTTTTCTTCTCCTCGGCCTGTTGTTGCTTCGCCTTGGCCTCGGCCTGCTGCTTGGCCTGCTCGGCGGCCTTGCGCTGCGCGTCCGCCCGGGCGGCCTCGGCCGCCTGCTGGCGTGCCCGCTCCTGCTCCTGCCGCTTTTCCATCGCCGTGCGGATCGCGTCGCGGCCGGCCGTTGCCCGCTCGGCGGTCTTGGCCGCGTTCTGCACCGCGCGCTCGGCCTCGCGGGCGCTCGTCTCGACGTGCCCGGCCAGGCGCTCGGCCGCCTTCGGCGTCGTGAACACGGCGGTCTGCCCGGCCGACTCCAGGGCTGCGGTGACGCGGGCCGGTGCGTCGCGCTCGCCGACCAGTGCGAACACGTCGGGGCTCGGGTTCTTCGCCGCGTCCTTCTGCGTCGTGGCGTACCCGTGGCGGAACCGTTTCAGGTGGTCCTCGTCGAGCGTCACCGTGTGCTTGCGGTCGCGCTCGTTGCTGCTCTCGACCGTGGCCGTCGCGCGCAGCACGCCGTCGGCGCCACGGCCCACGGTGTTCAGGCGCAACGTGGCGTTCATGGGCTCCTCCAGTTTCACCGGCAACGCGAGCGACAGGTTCTTGTCGGTGCGCAGCACCATGCGGTCGCCCGCGGCCACCGGCATCTCGACGCTGGTGGTGCCGGCCCGCACGCGCACGGCGTGGTCCTCGCCGTGCAACTGGCCGGCCTCGCGCTTCGCGGCGCGGATGGCGTCGGTGAGCCGCGCCACGTCGTGCGGCGTACCGCCCACGGCGCGGCGCTCGCGCTCGGGCGTGTCGCTCTTGACCCACGCCTGGGCCAGTTCCTTGGCCGCGGCCTCGGGCTTCTCGGCGATCGACACCGTGGCGGTGGCGTTGATCGAGCGCACGGCCTCGCCGGTCCGCTCGACCAGGTGCTCGCGCTGCGCCTGGTGTTCGGTGTGCGCGTGCGCCGTGGCCTTGAAGGCGCGGCCGGTGCCGTGCACGTGCAGCGACTCCGCGCTGGCCTGCACGTCGCGCAGCGCCTGCGGGTCGATCCGGTCCGCCTCGCTCGCCATGACCTGCACGAACGGCGCGGGCACGTCCGCGGCCTTGGCGTCGCGGGCGGCCTTCCAGACCGGTACGGCGTGCGCGTGCTCGATCTGGTCGCCGTTCGTCAACGTGAAGTCCTGCCCGTTCCACCGCGCCGTAGCCTTCGGGTTGGCCGGGTCGGTGCCGTCCACGGCGGTGATGGTCAGGCGTGCGCCCGCGTCGTCGATGCCGTGGTACAGCGCGGCGCCCCGGCTGCCGAACGTCACCACGTCGCCCACGGCCAGTTTCAACTCGGCCTGCCCGGTCGGCTTCTCGGCCGCGTCGCGCTGCCGCTGCACCTCGGCCGTGTGGGCCTCGCGCTGGGCCTGTTCGTGGGCCACGAAGTCGTGCGGCGCGGCTTCCCAGCCGTTGCGCAACACGGTTTTCGTTTCGCCGGTCTTGCGGTCGGTGATTTCGACCGGCTGCTCGCCGGTGCGCCGCAGTTCGATGGTGTCGCCCGGCTGGACGCCGCCGCGCTCGATGGCCGGCGCGACATCGACGCCGAACACCTTGTGCTCGTGGCCGTCACGGCTGCGGATCACCGCGTAGGGCGATTTGCTCGTCGGGTCGTTGGGATCGACCAGGCCCGTGCCGGTTTCGACGAGCGTGCCCCGGTAGCACCGATCGCCATCGTCGTTCTGCGCCACGCGCGCATCGGCCTCGGGCCGGAACGCGGTCGGGTTGAAGTCGGCACCGCGCGCCACGGTGAGCGTCACGTCGTCGCCGGTGATCGAACCGTCGGCGCGCATGTGCGCCCGGATCGCCTCGTTGAGCGCGGGCACGTCGCGGGGATTCACCGCCGCGGTGACGGGCGGGGCGTCCGGCGTCTGGCGCACGCGGGCCGCGTGCTCGGCGGCCATCGTGTCCACCACGTCCGCGCGTCGATCGTGCGCGGTCGTGGCCGCGTCCAGGCCCATGCCTTTCAGTTGTTCGCGGGCGGTGTCGGCCAGCGCCTGGCGCTCGGCGGCGGACTTCGCCGCGGCGCGCTCGAACATGGCCTGCTCGTGCTCGGTACGCATGTGCGCGGGCAGGTCGTCGGTGGCGTTGCCCTTGACGGTCAACGCTTCCAGGGCTTCAGGGAAGTGCCGGAAATCGTCGTCGGTCCCGTAAAACCTCACCATGTCCTTCTCGCGCGTGAACTGCACGAGGATCGCGTCGTTCTCGTCGGTCGTGCTCGTCATCACGAACACGTCCTCCTCCCCCTGACCTTGGCCGCCGTGGTTCGTGATCGCGCTGGCGTGGTCGAACGCGTTCAGGTCGGCGGTGCTCCACGACACGCGCCGGCCGTCCTGCTGCCGGCCCTTGGCGTCCTTCTGCACGTCGTCCAGAATCGTCGCGTGGATGCGGTTCTGGCCGTCGCCCAGGTCTTCGATGCGGTCGATGATGGCGTTCGTACCGTTCACCACGCCCAGGCCGGCGGTGCGCACCTTGCGCTCGGCCTCGGGCAAGCGGGCTTGCAACTCGGCGAGCGTGATGGCCTGGCCGGTCATGCGGTCGATCACCTCGTGGCCTTGCTTCGCCCGGATGATGTTGCCGCGCAGGGCCTTGAGCGCCTTCTGCGCCTTGGCCTCGTCGTCGTGCTTGTCCAGAAACTGAATGCGATCGCCGACGGCGAACCCCTTCTGTACCGTGGCGCCGGTCTCGCTGGCTTTCGGGACGATGTGCATGGGCACGTCCGGGCCGGTGAGCAGGCCCTTCTCGCGCTTCACCGCCCGGATGGCGTCGTTCAGGCCGCGCACGTCTTCGTTGCGCGTGGCGATCACCATGCGGTTGCGCTCGGGCACGGCGCTCTCGCCCCAGTCGCGGGCGATGCGCTCGTAGATGGCCTGGCGGTCCTCGCCCTTGTCCTTCATCGCCTCCGGCACCTCGACCTCGACGATGTGGCCGTGGTCTTGCATCCGGCTGAACAGTTCGCGGCCGTTGTCGGCGGCGTACAGCATCGCCACGGTCTGGCGGTGCTCGGCGCTGCGCTGCCGGCGCACGTCGGTCATCTCGCTGCAGCCCACCACGTCGATCGAGGCGCGGAACGAGTCGCCCGCCGTGGGCGATTTCAACTGGCGCCCGTCGCCGGCCGCGACGATCTTCCCGCCGGCCTCGGCGACGTAGCGTTCGAGTTTCGCGCGATCGGACACACCGACCATACCGGCCTCGTCCAGGACGATCAGCGTTTGGCTAGTCAGCTTCAGCGATCCGGCGTCCAGGCGTGCGAGCATCGGCGCCAGGGCTTGCGCTTCCAGGCCCTCGACCTCGGCCGCCAGTTTGTTGGTGGCCTTCCATCCGCCGGACACGCCCAGCACGTCGTAACCGGCTGCGCGGTACGCATCGACGAACACCTGCGCGGTGAACGTCTTGCCGGTGCCGGCCCGGCCCACCAGGTTGGCGACGCCGCCCGTCTGCATCGCCGCGTAGTCGATGTTGCGCCGCTGCTCGTCCGTCAGTTTCATCGGCGGGGCGCTGCGCGCGTCGGCCACCTTGGCCTCGGCCTTCGCGACCTTGGCCGCGGCTTTGGCCTGCTGGTCGGGGCTGGCCTTGGCCGCGGCCTTGGCGGCGTCGAGGTCGTCGAGCGCCTTCTGCAACCGCTCCTCCGTCTTGCGCTTCTCGAACGCGTCCACGGCCTTCTGCACCAGTTCGGGCGACAGGTTGTGCGCGGTGTTCGCGCGCAGCGCCTGGTCGCTCGCCACCAGGCTGCGCTCCGTCTCGATGGCCCACCGGCTCGTGTACATCACCTGGCCGCGGCTGTTCTCGGGCTTCTGCACGAAGTCGTTGCGCTGCATGAAATCATCGACCATGCGATCGAGTTTTTGCAGGTCGTGGCCGAACGCCGGGCCGGCCTCGGCCGCGATCAGGGCCACCACGTCGCGCCGCGTGACGTTCGCCTCGGTCTTGTGCAGTTTTTCGAGCAAGACCTTGTCGTCGCGCATCGCCAGGTCGTGCTGCGGGCGCTGCTTCAGCTGCTCGTTGCTCGGCAGGGCGCCGCTCTCGACGAACGGGGCGAACGATTGCGACCACATCGGGTCGAGTTCGGCGAACGCGGGCTCGTCCTTGCTCTTGCGCGTCGCGAGGGTTGCCTGGTTGTACGACACGTTGTGCTCTTCGGCGTACTTCACCAGTTCCAGGCGGCGGCTCGACTCGGCCAGCACCACCTCGCGGCTGATGCCGTCGATGTCGTACCGGACGTGCCCGGTCTCGCGGCCGGTGTGCTGGTGCAGTTCGACCTCCCGGTTCACCGCGTAGCCCATCTCGGTCAGGGAATGGGCCAGCGCGCCTTTGTGGATCTGGTCCATGACGTACACGTGCTGCTGCAGGTCGCGGGTGTTCAGCGATCGGGTCTTGCCGTCCGCGCCACGCACCACGTTGAACAACAGCACGTGCTCGTGAACCTGCGGGTCGAGGTTGCGGTTCGTGAAGTGCGTGAACCCGGCGGCGAACAGTTCGGAGCACCCAATGCGCTCGGTGCCACCGGCGCCCGCGCGCACGTCCAGGTTCTCCTTCAAATATTGCAGCGACAGGTCCACCGCGGCACGGTGCGCGCCCAGCAGGCGCTCACGCTCCTCGGGGTTGGCCCGTGCCCACGCGACGGAAAATGTTTTGAACGGGCTGAACGTCAGGTCGTAGCCCATGTTGTGCTCGGCGCCCGCGTTCGCCACCAGCGGCTCACCGTTCGGGCCACGGCCGGCGGCCATGAGGTCGAGCGCCTTGTGATCGACCACGCCGGACAGGCCCAGCGCCTCCGGGCCGTCACCGATCCAGCGCGTGGGGTTTTGCATTTTGCCGTCTGAACCTTGGTAATACTCGGTGTTTTTCAGGTACTGGAGGATGTTGGCGCCTTTCTTGCCGTAGCCCTTCGAGTTCAATGGGGTGGATTTGACCATGCTGGCCCTCGGTCGGTGTGGTGTGGCGTTAGCACTAACGCCTTCAAGTCAGTGTCTCGTACGGCGGGCCGCTGTCAACGGGCGCATCTCTATATAGGTACGCCCGTCGAGCGTCAGCGGAACAGCGGCGTGGTGCCGGTCTTGCCTTGGCCGGGCTTGCCCGCCGGCTTGTTCGAGGCGTGGTACATGTCGATCACCTTCACCGCGTCGAGCACGACGCCCAGGCCGGGCACGTCGAGCGCTTCGCTCAACTGGTCGGCGGCGACCTCCTCACCGGCTTCCTCGATCATGCTGTCCAGGTCGGCCTCGTCGATCTCGGCCGGCTTGGCCTTGGCCGGCTTCGCAGCGGGCGGCGGCTCCACGGGCGGTTCCGGCTCGCCCGGTTCGTCGAGCAGCGCGACGACGCGCGGCGGGATCGGCTCGTCGTCCGGCGGCATCGGGTCGTCGATGTCCAGGTCGGGCTCGTCGGTGGCCTGCACCTCGTGGCCGCCCTCGGTCGCGTCAGCGTCGGCGGCGGGGGCCGTCGTTTCCGGCTGGTTTTGTTCCTCCGGCTCGTCCATCGGCTTCGTCCAGGCGGCGGGCACGTCCGTCTCGCATTGCACCAGCGAGTCCACGTTGAAACCGGGCCACCAGAGTTTGTAGACGGAACCGCCGAACGTCAGCAGGCCCGAGACCTTGAAGCCGTAAGGCGTGTTGCTGTCGCTGCGCACGCCCATGTGCTTCTCGTCGCTGATCTGATGCGGGCGGACCAGCAACGTGGCTTCTTCGTGGTACGAGTTCGTCACGTTGGGCTGTGCGGCGCTCTGCCCGTTCGCGGTGACGGACGTGTTCATCTTGTTGACGACACGTTTGCCAAACCACTCCGACAGTTTGTTGGCGGTGTCGCCCGACGACGTGCGCGTGACGATGCGGGTGCCGACCAGGGACCACATCGTGTTGGCTTCTTCCGGGCTGTATTTGAGTTTGATCTGGTTGATGTCCTGGTAGCAGGCGGTGAACATCACGCCTTTGGATCGGCCCTTGTCGAGCAGGCCCATGATGTTCAGCCGGTTCACCGCGGCCAGTTCGTCCACGATCACGCCGATGAGCCGGCTGCGGGAATCGCGCAGTTCGAGCAGCAGCGGGGCCATGACGTTGAACATCGCGGCGATGTACTTCTCCGTCAGCGGCATGTCCGGCTTGCCCCGAATGACCATCTGCCGCGGCCCGGTGTAGTCGTCCTTCACCCAGTCGCACAACGCGATCTTGCGGCGCGTGTCGTTCGGGACCGTCGTGGGCCAGGCTTTCGCCAGGTTGTCGATCAGTTTCGCGCCGTTCATCAGCGTGGACAGGACCGACATGGTGCCCGGGTTCGGGTCGATGACGATGTTGTACGCCTTGTTGATCGCCGCGTTGTAGTTCGGGTTCGGGCTGCCGTCCTCGTTGGCCGCGTAGGGCTTGAACAGGGCGACGAGGCCGGGCTGCGGCAGGCCGGTGCGCTCGGACAGTTCCGTCCAGCCCCAGCGGCCGATCTTCCGTTGCCGCCGTTCGACGCGCAGCGTCTCGACCACGCCGTAGCCGACGATCTGCGCGGCGTCGGTGAAAAACGGTTGCGACGCGTTCGGGTTGGTCGGCCACATCGTGGCGCAAAACACCTCCAGCGCATCGTCGCGCGACAGTTCGCGGTAGATGTCCCACACGTCCGACAACGCCGACCACGGGTCGATCAGCGCGGCGCCGACGCTCACGCCGTCCTCGAACTTGCAGAACAGCCGCGAAAAATCCCCCTTCTGGTCAACCGCCGCGAACTTGTGACCGAACGGGCCGGTGGTGCCGTCGGGCAACGTGACCTCTGCTTTGTGCATCTGGAACAGCCAGTGCAGCAAGATCATGGTCTTGCCGGCGCCCGACGCGCCGATGATCAGTTGGTGCCGAACCCACACGTCGCGCAGCAACGGCGGAACGTCCGGGTGGATTTTCATCAACTGCGCGGGCGCCTTCTTGCCTTTGGCCGGCGCCGGGGGAGCCGTGTCGATCGCCAGTTGTTTCACCGCCTCCGCGCCGTTGTGGAACCGGCCGCCCTCGACGTGCACCTGGCTGTCGCGTGGCGTGGCCGTGTCGCGGAACACGAACCAGCCCAGCGCCGCCGACGGCGCGAACGCAAGCGCGAGGCGCCAGGCGATGTCGAACGGGTACTCGTCGAACAGGCTGCCGAACCGGTACGCGGCGCCCTCGAACGGATGGGTGGGCAGGGTCTGGTGCGCGATGCTGCCGAACAGGCCGCTCCAGAAATCGAGGTTGCCGATGCGCTCGGCGCCGACCGGCGCGAACAGCATGGTGAACGTGAACAGCACCAGAAAGGTGGCGAGGCAGGTCAGGGCGCCCTCGGCCATGCCGCGGCCGACGTAAGCGACCTTTTGCGAGGCGCTGGTGTTGAGGGGTTGCTTGCGCATGAACAGCCGCAAGACGTTGCTGCCGTCGTCGTCGTGTCGAGCCATGATGTCGGCCTCCGGTGAGCGGAGCGCGATGGCCCCTGGTACCCGGAAGCCCGCGTTGCCCGCGGGTGACTCGACGAACGGCGGATGCTGCTGGTCCTGCTGGTGCTGCTGAAAAAACGGAACGCCGGACGGCTTGTTGCGGCGGTGGGTCGGACTCGCCGCCCGGCGTCGGTTTTTCGTGTCGGGGATTTTGACCGGTCAGGCGGCCCGCAACGCTGCGTCCGGTGCCAGCGGATCGCGGTGGCCGGCGATGGCGTTGCCGGCCTGGTCGACCGTCAGGTGGATCGTTGCGAACGCGTTGGCGAGCGCCTTCAGGTGGTCCTCGAACCGTTCGATCAGCCGCGTTTCCAGCGCGCCGATCTGCGCGTCGATCGCACGGCGCTGCTCGTCGATCGCGGCGGCGATGTCCACGCCGTCCAGGTAGGCGTCGATCGCCCGCCGGGCGAGGTCGCCCTGGCTGACGTTCAGCGCCTCGGCTAGGTCTTTCAGCCGGTTGTTGCTCGTGGGTTTCAGTCGGATGTGCAGGTTGGGCATTGCCATGATGGGCTCCGTGCGGTGGCTGGTGCTTCAGTACTACCAGGAACCGGGGCAAAGACAAGCGGGTGCCCGCGGTACGTCGCGGCGACCGTTTTTCGCCCGGAGCACGGCGACCGTCAAAGCCTTTTCCGGTAAGGCTTTGGCCTCCTTCCCGGTCGCCGCTACGCGGCGACGATAAGAGCCTTGCGCAGCAAGGCGAAAGGGCCGCGAAGCGGCCAGGGGAGGAGGCACCGAAGGTGCAATGCGTGTGTTGTGGTCGTACTCCGAGTAAAACGAGGAGCACGCAAACCACACCGATACGACATGCTTCTTGTACGCTTCCCTCGGTGTTGCTTGTACGCCTTTCACGGTGTTGCTTGTACGCCTTTCATGATGTTGCCGTTGCCCTGGATGCCTCTGCCCTCGGTGTCCTGCTTCATATCTTGTACGTCTTACCCCCTGCTGTTCGTTGTTGCTGGTGATCGTGGTGCTGGTTGTGGTGGTTGAGGGTTGCTGTGTTTCTTGTACGTCCGTGTTGCCTGCCCCGTCCTCTGCCCGCCTTACCCGCCTGCCTGTTTCTTGTACGACCGCTGCCCCGCCCCGTTTCTTGTACGTCCCCTCTGCTTTGCCCGTTTCTTGTACCGCCACACTTCAGCAAAAGGAACGATGCGAGCAAAACCGGGCGGATGGTGCGCGGCGGATGGGGGAGCCGTCGCAAGCAACAAAACGCGTCGTTGGGCCTGTTTTGCGCGCCGTGGACCGCTGGGTGCCCGGTCTGAAAAACCTTGAGGAGTTCTTGATAAACCGTCCATAAGTCGATAGCGCCCACGCATCGTTGGCACCGTCGAGCGTGCGCGGTACCGGAACGCGAGCGCCAGGTGTTGACCTGCGCCCGCATCGCTGTATCTTGTACTCATCGCATCTGCGCGATCCGTCGCGCGCAACGTTCGCCCCAGTTCACCGCTGGGGCGTTTTTCGTTTACGACCTGGGAGAAGTTGAGCATGTCCACCGACCTGAACGATCCGCTCGAACGTGAAGCCCGACGGCTGGAACGTACGCGGCAACGCATCCGCGCGAGCCGCGCGAAGTGGTCGAGCGTGCGCAGCAACCTGGGCGCGTCGATCCTGACCGCCATGCTATCGGGCGCAAAAGCCACGCTGCAGGAGGACGTGACGTACTGCCGCGAGGCTCGGGACAACCCGAAACTGTCGAAGTCGGACCGTGCCACCGCCGCCGTCGTGGCCGGCGCACACCTGAACGACCTGCTGGGCGCTGCGCTCGATGCGTTCGTCGATATGAAACGCGAGCGCCGGCTGGAGTACCTGAACACGTACATCAGCGCGGTGCCGGCCGCTCTCGCGGCGGCCTTGACGGTTTCGGTCGAGCCGGCGGACGAAGCGCCCGCCGGCCTCGACAACCCGCCGCACGACGCACCGCAGGCGGCCCATGACGATCACGCGGTGCACGCGTTGGCGAACCTGGACGACCTTGCTTTGCACCTCGCCGACGCTTCGGCTACGGACGGGGGCGTGTGATGGGCACGCCGGCCAGCACCGTCCGCTCGCGCGCATCGCGCGCTCGCCGGCAGGCGACGCGGCACGCGGTTGGTACCTCGATCGTCCGCCAGGTCTACGCGGACGTGAAGACGCTGGTGCCCGCGCACGCGGCCTGGGTCGCGCAAAGCGCCGGCCTCACCGGCCCGGAGCAAGCGACCGCAACCGCCCGCGTGAGCGATCACCTCGGCGCGGCGCTGCTGGCCTGGCTGGCCCTGCCCGACCGCGAACGCCTGGTATTCCTCAAGAAGTACATGCGGCTTGCCCGCGCCCCTGCCTAACCGGACCTATTGCAACCCAACGTTCGAGCCCGTGATCCCTCGGGCTCGTTTTTTAGAGGATGGAAACCATGAGCCGCCCCTTGCTGCAAAACCCCAGCCCCGCCACGGCCCGTCGCCGGAAAAACCGGGAAGCGTGGCGCGACGCCCGCCGTTTCACCGGTTTCAGTTTCGAGAAGGGCACGTACGACCGCGCCAAGGCCGCCTGGCAACGGTTCCACGAACAGCACCACGGCACGCCCGCCGGTCAAGCGACCTTCACCGATTGGGTCGCGGCCTCGATGATCGCGTTCGAAAAACTCTCGCCGGACGAACGTGCGGCGCACCTGACGGCCTACATGCGGGTCAGCACCTCGGCAACACCGACCGTCGAGCAGGCGGTCGCCGCCTTCCGTGCCGAAATCGACGCGATGTGGGACACACCGCTGGCCCTGGTTGTGCCGCGCGAACCCGAGCCGGCGCACTCGTGCGAGCACGTCCTACTGTTCAACGACGCCAGCGAACCGGCGTACCGCCGCCGGTTTGCTGCGTTCGAGCACGGCCCGGTTCAGCCGCTTCGCGTGCGCCGCTGAACCGTGCTGCGGCACGTGCGGGCATTGGAGCATAGCAACTCGCTGAGAGAGGCCGACCTGTTCGACTCGATCTTTTCGGTGAGCGAGGCCGACCTGCACGGCCCGATCTGGCGACCGCGGGCGGAAGTGCTCGCGTTGCTGGACTCGCTGGGGTGATGCATGTTTCGATTACGAGGGCTGGGCCGGGTTCGCGCCCGGCCCTGTCTTTGGCGGCATGGGAATGAACGCCTGGCGGTCGTCGGACACAACGCGGTCGTAGCGCTCGACGAACGTGCGCATTTTCTCCGGGTGATCGTTGTACGAGGTGATCCACCGTGCGATCGCTGCGGCCACTGCTTCGATCAGCCCGAACGTGTTGACGTACTTCATCATCGGGTCGGTGCTCGGCGGGTATTGCTGGGCGCCGACGTACGGCGTGAGCCGTGCAACCTTCCCAGCGGCGACCCTGCGAGACTCCAGGTTCGACATGTGGAGCAGGCTGTTTCGCAACTCCCACAACTCATCGGGCGTGGCCCCGGCCGGGGCCGGGTCGGCGAACGTGCGCAGCCAGTCGATGAAGACGGACGTTTCACCACGGCCGCGCTCGCCGAACTCGACGTAAGCCACGGTATCGAGGAACGACATCAGCAGTTTCAGGCATGAAATGTAATGGCCGTTGTTGTACAGCAGCCGGATCGCCTTGAAATAGTCGTCATGGATCAGGCCCGTCATGTCGAACGTGCCCTGCTCCTCGTTGCGATACTTGAACAGGTAGTCGTCCATTCGTCCTGGCTCCCCCACACCGTCCGGCAGTTTCGACATGTCGAGCGGCGCAAGCGGCACGCTGACATCGGTTTTTGGCACGCCGTCGACGATCGACGTCATGCAAAACAGCGGCATGGGGCCGGCACCAACGGCCGCGAACAACGGCTCAAACAGTTCGGTCACTTGCCCGAGCCGTTGCCGCACCAGGAACTGCATCGCCGTCATCGTGTTGATCACGCGGATTCGATCGACCGTCGCAAAGTCGATCACGGCACGCGCCCGCAAAAACTCGATCTTCTTCGCGTCGCTGCCTTGTCGGTGGTACTGCTTGATCCCGACCGACCGGAGTTCGTCGGTTTCAAAAAAGGCGTACACGTTGTAGATCGCCTCGTGCTTCTTCATCGCCCGTCCTTGTTCTTGCTTGACCGCTCGATGGTACCCGATGGCCGCCGCAGGCGACCCCGCGCGAAGCGATCGGGGGCCTACGGCGGCCATCTTTTTTTACGGTCGATGTTTGACTCGAGCCCTCTCTAGAGAGAGGGTGGGTTTATGGCGTTAGTGCTAACGCATCCCCTCTTTGGAGCCCCGCATGTCCCTGTCGAAAAACGCACAACGCCAGCGTTCCTGGCTCGCGCGTCACGCGGCCGACCGGTGGCGCACGACCCTAGCGCTGGTGCGCAGCGTCGGTGCGAACGTCGACCGCGAGCGTGAAGCCGTGGGCGTCACGCGCACCGCGTACATCGGCGCCGCCTTGCTCGCGATGGAAAGCCTCACGCCTGGCGAACGCCTGGCGTTCCTGCGCCGTTACGCCGACCTGCACGGCGAGTCGGCCAAGCGCAACCAGTGGAGCCGCTGACATGAGCCGCCGGCCTGCCCCCGTCACCCTCTCGGGCTACGTGGCCCGCAAAGATCGGTTCAAGCGCGAACGGGCCGAAGCCCGCACCGCGCTGCGCCGGGTGGCGACGGCGTACCGCGTGAGCGTGTCGGCCTCGGCCGCGTCGCTGGTGATCGTGCTGGGCATCGGCGTGTCGCTGGCCGCACCGGCACCGGCCGGTTGCCGTCCGCTCGCGCTCACCGTGTTCTGCGTCGTCGAGGCCGTGCTGGCCGTGGCGTCGATCACCGCTTCGCTTCTTCTTCATCGTCAGGCCGATCGCATCGCGCAACGCTTGGCGCGCTCGTCGCAGGGTCTTGTCCGCGCCCGCGCCCGCCTCGTTGAAATGCGGTCAATCACACCCTCGGAGGCTGTATGAAGAACCCGAACCCGCCCGTCTCGCAGTTGTCGCTGTGGGCCGTCTGGTTTGCGATCACGCTGCAATGCGTCGTCGTCGCGCTGGCCGTGTATGACGCGCCCGCGCTCCTGGAGATGGTCTTGATGGCCCTGTCGCTCGTGCTGATGGGCGCGGGCGTCTGGCCGATCCTCGCTCACAAGAGCACCGACGAATGGAGCGACTCATGGACCGGAAACTGAACCTGCTGCGCCGGCTGGCACGCGAGCACGGCGTGAACCTGCGCGGCGTCGCAATCATGGCCCTGCTGTCCCTGGACGCGGTGTTGATCGGGGCCGGCGTCACGGCGCTGGCTCTGCGCGGCGTGCTGCCACCGCTGGACGCGTGGGCGATGTTGCCGCTGACGCTGTGCGCCGCGTCGCTGCTGTCGAGCGACCTGTGGCGAACGGACGAGGAACGGCTGGACCGATGGCTGGGCCTGTCGTTCCACGGCGAGCGGCGCCTGGCGTGCGCGAAAGCGTACGCCGACCTGTGGGCGGACGAGGTGGACGCATGAACGACCGCAAATCGAAGCCGAAGAAAGCGAGCCGATCGAAGCAGACGAAGCGCCAGACGAACCGCGGGCAGCGTCACGCCCGGCAGGAACGGCTGTGGGCCGCGGTGCTGCACGAGCACGCGACCGATTGACCCGCGATCCTTCTCAACGTTCGAGCCCGTGATCCCAAGGGCTTTTTTGTTTTCAGGAGACGTTTATGGACCAGGACATTCCCCGCACCTTGCCGCCGCTGTTCGAGGCCATCCGCCGGCAGGACGACGACGAACTGACCGCGGCGATCGCCGCCGGTGAGGACGTGAACGCGCTGGACCCGAGCGACCAACAACGGCGCACGGTGATGCACTTCGCCGCGATGTTCGGCCGGGCGCCCGCGATCAAGCGCATGGCCGCCGCCGGGGCGAACGTGAACGCGCAGGACGCGGGCGGTAGCACGCCGCTGCTGCTCGCGATCATGGCGTCGGGCACCGGCAACGCACTTGTTTCGCCGCACGCGCTCGACAACGCCCAGGCGCTGCTCGACGCGGGCGCGACGATCGACCTGCCGCGCACGTGGGGCACGTTCACCACGTCGCCGCTGCACGAGGCCGCGAGGGTCGGCAACCTGGCCGCCGTCCGCTGGCTCGTTGAGCACGGGCACCCGGTCGATGCCGGTGGGTGGTTCGACGAACGGGTGGGCGTCGTCACGCCGTACCGGGCCGTCCGCCTGAACCTTGGCAAAACGTCCAAGGCTTACCCGGGCGCCTCGTCCCGCGGCACGCGCAACGAGGTGCTGGCCCTGCTGGAGTCGCTGGGCGCCGACACGTCGCGCCCGTCGTTCAAATCGTGCTCGGCGAGCGGGGCGCGGTCATGAGCGACACGAAAGCACGGGCCTCGGCCCAGGCGCTGCGGTTCGCCGCCACGCTGAAGGCGGTTGAGGCGTCGGTGCGTCTCGGGTTCATCGACGCGTCCGACGACGGGGCGGCGAGCACGTATATCGCTGACCTCACGATGCTCGTGACCGTCGCGGGCGCCGACCATGCGGTGCGGTATAGCCGGAGTGCTGAAGGTGTGCTGTCGATCGGTCTGGCCGACGATTGCGGCCTGCTGCCGCTGTACCGGGAGCTCGCGGCCCTGCACGACGAACCGGAACCGACGGACGCCTTCCTGCGTAACTGGTACTACGGGGCCATGCCGCCGGACGTGAGGCCGTCGCCCGCGCACAACTTCGCGAACGTGGTGCGCCAACTGCTGGACCGAACGGCGGACGCCGAACTGGTCGCGTTCGACGCGGAGCGTGAGGCGGCGTCGCACCACGTCGTCCTGCTGCACGTACCGGCTGGCCGCTTCGCGGATTTTGACGCGATCGCGGCCGATCACGGTCTCGGGCGTGAGGGCGCGTTGCGCCGGTTGATCGACGCGGCGCTGCGCAACCCGTCGTTGCTCGACGAGCACGAGGGGCCGGGGCCGGTGGCGTTCGACGGTCTGGACGTGGGCGAGCCGGCGCCGCCGGTTGAGCCTCCGCCGAACGACCAGGCGCGCGGTTAGGCGCCTTTGTTGACCAACCGCGCCACGGCGTCGGACGGTTCGACGCCGCACGCGCGGCACCAGTCCAGATAGAAGAGCAGATCGACGTAACGCTCCCCTCGCTCCAGCCTCGACACGAACGATTGATCGACGTTGAGCAGTACCGCGAGGTCGCCCTGAGTCATCCCGGCGCCCTTGCGGAGCGCCCGGAGATGCGCCTGAACCAGGCGATAGCGGGTGTGATGAACGGACGGAAGCATGGCGACATGCTCCCTGCAACACCTCAATATGCCACTCTGGCATATTTTGGTAACATCCGGCCACGAACGCCGGCCGGCTTGGCGGAAAACGCAACGCACACTACGGGGGTTTCATGATGAGCAATATGCTGAAAACGGTGGCCGCTGCTGCGGCCGTGTCCTTCGCTCTAGCCGCCTGCGGCGGTGGTGGCGGCGGCGGTTCGTCCGGCTCCGGCTCGGGTTCTGGCTCGGGCACCGGCACCACGACGAGCACGAGCAACGGCCAGGCGCTTCTCGCCGCTTACACGCCTCCGGCCGACATCGCCGGTGACGTGGTAACGAACTACTCCGGGCCGTCGTTCAACTCGTACGTCGGCACCAGCGGGCTGCAATCGGCCTGCTCGGGCTCGACGGTGAGCACGACGGTGGTGGACGCGCCGGACGTGATCGTGTTCTCGGCCGGCGCCAGCGTCAAGGCGCAAGAACTCGCGGCCGACCAGTTCGAGAACCAGGCACTCCCGACCGTTCGCACGGCGCTGGCGCTGCCCGCGACGGGCACGGCGTTCGACGGCCAGAACAAGGTGGTGCTGTGCGTGGACAAGGCTCTCGGTCAAGGCATCGGTGAAACCGGAACGGCGATCACCGGCCAGACGGTGCTCGGGCTGCCCGGCCCGGTCATGCAGTTGATGAGCGCGGATAGCCCGAACTTTGACACTCGCTACCCGGGCGCCAAGTCGCTCGATGCGATGGCCCCGCTGGTTGTTCACGAAAGCACGCACGCCGCGTTGTACTCCCTCATGGAGCCGTTCGGCGGCGGTGAGATTTGGTTTCAAGAGGGTACGGCGCAAACGGTCGCCGGGCAGAGCATCGGCACGAAAACGAGCGTGCTGGCGACCGTCCAGGCCGGCGACGTGCTGGCCGCGTCGAACCCGAACACCGATTTGAACGCGTACGGCGCGTACGAGGCGACGTTGCAGTATTTGACCAGCAGCGCGCCGGGCGGCTTGGGCTATGGCTTGACGAACCTGAAGAACTTCGTCGAGACCTACAAGGCCGACGCGATGGCCCTGTGTGCCCAGCCGTGGCCGGCGGGGACGATCCCGCCGGTCACGCAAACGACCGGGATGCCCACGGGCCAGTACAACGCCTGCGTGGGCGGTGCGGGCTCGATTTCACCGCAACTGGAAACGGCCTTCGATACGGCGTTCAACGCCACGTTCAGGGACGCTAACGGGTCGCCCCTGCTGCTGCACACCGCGGACGGTTCCAATAGCCTCGAATCGACCCTGTATCAACGGCTCGACGGTTTCTTGAACTGATGAACGCTTGACCTGATTTTTCAACGGCTCCGCGAGGGGCCGTTTCTGCATTCAACACCAACGGAGAACACCATGTCGTTCAATCCCACGCACCGCCACGCTCAAGGCCTCGGCCGCTGCCGCCTCGAACTCGATCCGACGAGCCGCCAGTTGCTTGTCAAAACTGGCTGGTTCAGCGCACCGCGGCTGCTGTCGTTCGACCAAGTGCGAACGGTCGAGGTGAGCACATCGAACGCAATGGTCAAACCGCACATCGTGATCAGCACGACGGACCTCGACCGGCCGCAGCACCGCGTCTACTTCCACACGGGCCGAGGCGCGCAAGAGTGGTACAACCGGCTCGGCGCGGCAATGGACATGCGCGGCTTCCGGTGAAGGTTTGTCCACGGCCCGGAGCCTGTGGGAAACGGGGCCAGCGGCGAACGCCGCACGCCAGAGCCCCGTTTTCCACGGGTCGCGCGCAGCGCGAGGCGGTGGTCAAGCCGTTGAGCACCATAAACGTTGGTTACCGTGCTCCGCCCCGCGACGGTTCAACTGGCCTACGCCCCCTCCGTCGAAAGCAGTGCGCGTATATGCGCGAGGTTGATCGCTCGACATAGATCGACGGCCCTCGCTTCTACACTGGTCACATCGCCGGCCGACACGCCCGGGAGTTTTTCGCCGTCGATCCAGACCTCCCCGTCTTGTGTCGTCGTGTAGCGCTCCATGTAGTCCGCAATATCGCTGATGTCCGTCTGAAAAGTCTCGGCGTGCGCCAACGCGTCGGCATAATGAATCAGGTTCCAACCAAAGCGCTCTTCAAAGCCGGCCACGCGCACGGCCAGCGGATCAGCAATGGTCAACGGCGGGGCGTGATCGAGGATCAGTTTGCGCATCCATTCGGCCGGCTTCTGGCCGGCCGCGCCGGCTGCGGAGTTGATGCGTCGAGTTTCGAGCGCGTTAAAGCGTAGCGTGGGCTTGTACTCTGTTGACATGGGACCGTCCTGGCTGAAAAACGCCGGCAAATGCCGGCATCTGTAAGATAAGTTTGCCGGCATTTGCCGGCAATGTCAACGAGGGGCGATTTTGCTGTTCCGAAGGCCCGGACCGCTGGCCTGTCGCTCGCGAACGGAACGGCCACGCTTCGCACGGGAATGGGCGCTTTCCCAGATACAATCTCTGGTCCTTTTTTCCGCCGCGCCCTATGTCCGCTCTCTCGTTCCCGGAAATCCGTACCCGCCTTCAGGCGTTCGCCAAACAATGGAAGCAGGCGGAGCGCGAAAACGCGGACGCCAAGTTGTTTTGGGCGCGGTTTTACGAGTGCTTCGGCATCCGCCCGGAGTCCGCGACCATTTACGAGAAGGCCGTCGATAAGATCGACGGTACCCGTGGGTTCATTGATAGTTTCATCCCGGGCCTGTTGATCGTCGAGCACAAGAGCAAGGGTAAAGACCTGAACTCCGCGTTCAGCCAGGCGTCCGACTACTTCACGGCCCTGCCCGAAGGCGAGCGCCCGCGTTACATCATCGTGTCCGACTTCGCACGGTTCAGGCTGTACGACCTGCGGACCGACACCCAGGCCGAATGCAAACTCTCCGACCTGCCCAAGCACGCGGGCTGGTTCCGGTTTTTGATCGACGGCGAGACCGCGCCGGCCATCGTCGAGGAATCCCCGATCAACCGGCAAGCGGCCTACGCTGTTTCACGGCTGCACGAGGCGTTGTTGCAGGCCAACTTCCGGGGCCGCGACCTGGAAGTGTTCTTGACGCGCCTGCTGTTCTGCCTCTTCGCCGATGACACGGGCATTTTCGGGCAGGACGGGATGTTCCGGCGGTACGTCGAGGCGACGCGCGAGGATGGGCGGGACACCGGCCAAAGCCTTTTTGCGCTGTTCGACGTGCTCGACACGCCGGACACGGAACGGTCGAGCAACCTCGATGAAAACCTCGCGGCCTTCGCCTACGTCAACGGGTCGTTGTTCGCCGAACAAACGCGCATCCCGTCGTTCGATCGGGCCATGCGCGACCTGCTGGTGAAGTGCGCGGAACTCGATTGGAGCGGGATCAGCCCGGCGATCTTCGGGGCGATGTTCCAAGGCGTGCTCGAGGCGCACACGCCCGACGAAAAACGCCAGGCCAGCCGGCGGGAACTTGGCGCGCACTACACCTCGGAGCGCAACATCCTGCGGGTGATCAACCCGTTGTTCATGAACGACCTGCGCGCCGAGTTTGAGAAGGCCCGCAAGAGCAAGCCGCGGTTGCAAGCGCTGTACGACAAGTTGCCAACGTTGACGTTCTTCGATCCGGCCTGCGGCTGCGGGAACTTCCTGGTGATCGCGTACCGGGAACTCCGTCGCCTGGAAAACGACGTGATCGCGGCGTTGTTCGTCGATTTCGGGCAAGGCCCGGGCCTGCTGGACGTGTCCACGCTTTGCCGGGTGCGGGTCAACCAGTTTTACGGCCTGGAGATCGACGCGGCGGCGGCGCACATCGCCCGCGTCGCGCTGTGGATCACCGATCACCAGATGAACCTCGAGTCGGCGGACCGCTTCGGCAACACCCGCCCGACGGTGCCGTTGGTGGACACACCGCACGTCCATCAGGACAACGCCCTGCGCGTCGATTGGGCGTCGATCCTGCCGCCCGCACAATGCTCGTACGTGATGGGCAATCCGCCGTTCATCGGTGCGAAGTACCTGAGCGATTCCCAGCGGGAAGATGCTCGCCTGATTTTTGCGAAGATCAAGAACGGCGGTCTGCTGGACTACGTGGCCGCCTGGTACGTTAAGGCGCTGGCGTACATCCAGCAAAACCCGTCGATCGACGTGGCGTTCGTCTCGACCAACTCGATCACGCAGGGCGAGCAGGTGTCCGTGCTGTGGGGGCCGTTGCTGCAAGGCGGTGTTCAGATCCGGTTCGCGCATCGGACGTTCCAATGGAGCAACGAAGGCAAAGGCATCGCGCAGGTGCATTGCGTCATCATCGGCTTTGGTCTGCGCGTGCCGGAGCACTGCACGATTTACGACTACACCGGCGACATCAAGGCCGAGAACGCGCACGTCATCGCGGCCAAACGCATCAACCCTTACCTGGTCGATGCGCCCGACTACCTGCTGCCGAACCGGCGCACGCCGATCTGCCCCGTGCCGGAAATCGGTATCGGGAACAAGCCGATCGACGGTGGGCATTACCTGTTCACCGACGACGAAAAGGCCGCGTTCATCCAACTTGAACCGAAAGCCGCCCCGCTGTTTCGCCGGTGGTACGGTTCGGTCGAGTTCATCAACAACCTGAGTCGTTGGTGCCTGTGGCTGGGTGATCTGAAACCGAACGAACTGCGCGCGCTGCCCGAATGCATGAAACGTGTCGAGGCTGTGCGCAAGAGCCGTCTTGCGAGCGATAGTGCTCCGACGCAGAAGTTGGCCGAAACGCCGACCCGCTTTCACGTCGAGTTCATGCCGGACAAGCCGTTTTTGGTGATCCCTGAAGTCTCGTCGTATCGCCGCGAGTTCATCCCGCTGGGATACCTGGCCCCGCCGACGCTGGCGAGCAACAAAGTGCGCCTGATGCCCGACGCGACGCTCTACCACTTCGCGGTTCTGCATTCGACGATGCACATGGCATGGGTTCGCACGGTGACGGGCCGCTTGAAAAGCGACTACCAATACTCCGTCAACATCGTGTTCAACAACTACCCGTGGCCCAGCCCGACCGACGCGCAACGCCAGGCGCTGGAAGCGACCGCGCAAGCGATCCTTGATGCTCGTACCCTGTACCCGGGCTCGTCGCTGGCCGATCTTTACGATCCGCGCACGATGCCGGCTGAACTGCGCAAGGCCCACGCGGCCAACGATCGCGCGGTCGATGCTGCGTACGGATTCAAGGGCGACAAGTCGGACGCCGGCCGGGTTTCATTTCTGTTCGGTCTGTATGGCAAGTTGACGAGCCTCCTGCCGGCTGAAAAGCCAAAGCGGGCGCGGAAGAAAGCCGTGGCGTAACGGGATCATGGTGAGTCGTCGTCAAGCCCGCTTCGCCTTCCTCGCCCGTCGTTGTTCGGCCAAGGCTTCAACGTCCGCACGATTCAGGCGAGGCCGGCCGTGCTCGTCGAGCACGACGGTGAGCCGTCCGGCCTCGATCGCCCGTGTGATGCTCGAGCGGTTCGCGTAACCGATCAGCCGCCAGGCATCGGAGAACGAGAGAAGCGGGCCGGTCGGCGGTGCGTGCTTCGCCGCCTGCCAGGCGTGCAGGTCGGCCGGCGCGAACCGGCGCACGCCGTTGACGACCACAAACGGAAGGTCGCCGGATCGTGCGGCCAGAGAAACGGTGGCGATGCCCCGGCCCGTGAGCGCGGCGGCCTGTGTGGCGGTCACGCGGCCGGCGGTGGGCGTGGTGATCATGCTTTGGGCTCCCAGGTTTCGGGACTGAGTTGGTCCCGGTACTGAAAAACCGGCCCTTTGCGGACCGGCCCGTGGGAGCATCGGCGAATCGCTTACGCGAAGCGGTAGCCGCCGGCTTTCTCCTTTTTGCCGCTCTGATGCCGCAGGACGTTCGGCGCGATGGCCTCGGCCAGGTTGAGCGCGCGGCGGATGGCGACGCCTTCGCCGCGGAACGCACGCGGGTCATACTCGATCGCCACGAACTGGTCGAACTGCGCTTCGGTGATTTCCGACACCGTGAACTTCTTGCTCGCCGGGTTGTTCGTGACCAGCACGAACATCAGATTTTTCGGATCGTGCGGTGCGTCCTCGACGTAAATCTGGCTGTAGCCGCTCACGTCGATCTGAACCGCCTTTGCGCTCCAGCCGCCCAGCGCGCACGAAAAGCCGGGAGCGGTGGCGACGGCCGATGCCCGTTCGTAAATCGACATGAGGTCCGGTTGGGTTGTGGTGGTCTTTGCCATGATGAACTCCGTTCAGTGATCAGCACCGGGACGGCGCTGGTACCGCCCCGACCCGCACGTGAGGCGGGCACTGATGGAGCGTTGGCGGGGCGGGCTTATTTCATGTCGATCCATTCGCCCGTGTCCGGGTCTTGCCGTTGTTCGACCTCGACGACGTAGCCGTTCTCGTCAACGTCGGCCTGGGTCATCATCGGTTCTCCGAGCGTTGCGCGGGCGTCGTCGATGGCTTCGATGCGCGTTTCGCCGTGTCCGGCCACGACCTCGTTGTGACCGACGAAACGAAACACGGTGCGGGTTGCGATGGTTGCTTGCATGATGGTCTCCTTGGGTTTGAGTGGCGTTGCGTATGCGCTGCCTACACCTTCAGTCTCTCGTACCGCTGGATAAATGCAATACTTTTTAGCGCCGAACGACTTATATATTTTTGCCACTAACACCGATTGTTACGGCGACGGTTACGCGGCCGTAAAGAGCCCGGCCGTGGCCCGTGGTGACTGGCGCCAGCGGGTCGCCCGGCGCGGATACGCGCCCGTTTTGTGGGGTTGGTTTTGTGCGCAGGCGATGGTTGTGCGCGCACCCATGCAAGACAAAACGAGGCGCTTGCGCGCCCCGTCGATCCGCCTGCGGCCTTGGTCGCGACGGTGTGGTTACGCGGCCATCGGCATCACGAACGCGGGATCGTTCGCTGGCAACAGCACGGGCGTGCGGTCCGTGGGCTTGGTGAGGCGGATGACGTACAGATTGGTCGGCCGCTTGAGTCGTGGTTGACCGCCAGGTTTTCGTCCTGTGCCAAGAAAGTTGCCCCAGTTCGTCCACTCGTCACGGTAAACGGGTTCAGGCTTCTTCGGAATGTTGATGGGGAACGACGCATCTTTACACCGCTCATACCAAAGGCGTTGCGATGCGATGCCTTCTCGCTGCGCCCACGCGCTGGCGTCGCTGTACGATCGGAACGGTGGTGCGTTCGGGTGCCTGTTCGGCTTCCGTCCTGTGCCAAGGAAAGCGCCCCAGCCGTTCCACTCGCTCTTGTAAATCTTTTGAGGATTCGCAGGCACGTATTTCGGCAAACAACCTTTCACCGAACGATCCTTCCATGCTTCAGCGGTTTGGATACCTTCCGCGCGAGCCCAGGCGGCGGCCTCGTCGTACGAGCACCACGTCCCACGGTAGAGTCGCCCTGTGCCCAGAAATGTGCCCCAATCCTTCCAGTCACCCTTGTAGGTTCTCGCCGGTTTCACCGGAATGTCGGCTGGGAGATCGCCTCGTCGGCACCGGGCTATCCAGTCGTCAAAGGTCTTGATTCCCTCGGCTTGCGCCCACGTTGCTGCCTCCTCGTACGACCTCCAACTGTGCGTCGCGATCGCACAAAATGCAGACGGGTCCATCGGCTTACCAAGGGCTTGCTCGATCTTGTCCAGTAGGCCGTCGTTCAGCAATCGCCCGTCGCGGATCAAGCAAGCAAGGTGACGTAAAACAGCGTGGACCACTCGCCCGTAGTTGCCCTCCGGTCGATCCACCTGAAGGTCAAGCGTTGGATCGAGAAGTCCGAGCGGTGCTTCGCGAACGCGTACCACCGTCCAGCCGGCTTTGTTCAGCCGCCGTACTTGGCGCCGATCCTTCGTTTGCGTTTCTTGATGCCAGTAGGAGCCGTCGTATTCAATGGCAAGCCGTCGGCTCCGGTCGATCAGGTCAACCTGGATTTTTCGCCCGCCATCGCCAGGGTCAATCGTCGCACGGCGGGTTTGGTCGAGGATCAGCACCGATCCAAGGCCGTGCGCCAGCGCCAACTCGATCATGGATCGCCCCCTGATCATGCTGGTGTTGAGAAAACCGGGCCATCCGCCGTTAGACTTGAACTCGTCACCATAGACCTTGAAGGGGTCTGCCGGGATGTTGGCCGGAAAGTCCTTCCGCGCCATCCAGGCCGCCCCCGTTTTGATTCCCTCGGCTTGTCCCCAAGCCGCCGCCTCGTGGTACGAGCACCACGCCCCACGGTAGCGTCGCCCTGTGCCCAAAAACGTGCCCCAACCCTTCCATTCGCCTTTGTAGATTTGATACGGTGCCGCTGGAAGATCGGCGGGAAGTTCCTTGCGCAGCGAACGCAACCGCCACTGGGCCATCGTCCTGATGCCTTCCTCTTGCGCCCACGCGCTCGCATCGCCATAAGGCCGAAACGTCCGCTTTGCCATGCCGCTCTCCCGCTGATTTTCCTCCCCTGTACCTACCAGGCGGAGCATCTTTAGCAAGAAAGCCAGCCAGCAAAAAAGCCCGGTTTCCCGGGCTTTTTCCAACGCATCGTCACGCGCGGCCTGCGCCTCGTGCTGCGCGCAGCAGGTCGCGGGTTTCGTCGGCGACTTCGGCAAGACCGACGGCCTCGCGAGCGCCAGCCAGCAGGCGGCGGGTGTCGTCGTCGGCCTGCTGCCGCGCTGCCACGCCTTTCATGAACGCCTCGTAAAGCACCGGCCGTTTCCGGATGAACGGCCAGGCGTTCGGGCCTTCGTCGTCATCGTCTTCGTCGTACCACCTGTTCTCAAGGTGCGGGTCCGCGCCCCAGCGTGCCAGCAGTTCGATCCGCTCGGGCCATTCGTGGTCGTCGCCGTCGCCACCGCCTTCGTCGGCGTACTGCTCGACTTGCCGCATCAGCGTCGCGATGATCGTCCGGCCGTGGTACTGCGCGTTCGGGTCCGCGCCAAGCGTGAGAAGCCACGACACTTGATCCAGTCGCCCGCGCAACACCGCGATGCCCAAGGGCTTACCGCTACCGTTGTGACCGTTCACGTCCGCACCTTCGGCGATCAGGCGATGGAACGCACCGCCCCAGTGCTTGTTGATCGAGCGGCAAAGTTCGCGTTCAAGGCGCCGGCCCTCGGCGTCGGTGTGCCGCTTCACGAGCGCGACCGGCCGCGGCTTCTTGACGGGCTTCATGCCGGCCCAGCGCTGCACCCACGCCTGCACCGCGGGCACGTTGGGCACGTTGTCCGACTCCGCGTCGCCGTCGGTCGGGTCGTCCGGCCCGTTCAGCGAGTCGAAGAGGTCACCGAACTCGGGGCCGATCTCGCGCCGCTGCTCGTAAGCCGCGATCGCTTCGTGATCGTCGGCGTCGATGTACAGCGGGGCCGGGCCGACGCTCCACGTCATTTCTTCGCGAAGTGCGTCGAGCCTCTCTTCTTCGATCCGCGCGAAGTGACGCCGCGTGTACGCTCGCTCCTCGCCTTCCCGTTTCTGCTGCACGTCGCTGCGCCAGCCCATCGCTTCCCCGATCACGCTCTCCATCTTCACGCGATGCCGGTTCCAACGCTTATCGATCAGCACAACGATCGTGAGCATCAAGGCCACGGTGGTCACGACCACCGGCAGGATCAGCCATTTTGAAAGCGACGGTTCGATGCAATCGAGGCCGGCGAGCACCGCGACCTCGGCGACCGCACCGACCAATAGCCAGGTCGCCGCGCGGCGGCCGTGGCGCATAGCCCGGTCGGTGAAACGGTCGAGCGCAACGTCCGAGTCGAGCGCATGGTCCTCGTCGTCGTCCAGGTCGTCGTCGTCCTCGTCGTGCAGGTCATACTGTTCGTCGTTCATCGTGCTCATGGTGGACTCCGGTTCAGTGCGCCGCGCCTGCTGGCGCGAGCGTGAGGTTCAGAAGCCCGTCGGGCGACGGGGTGCGTCGGGCGATGGCCGCAGCCTTGAACGCGGCCACGCGGTCGAGCCGGTCGCGCATCACCGCCGGGTCGAGGGCGCCGGATTGCAACGCGGCGAGGATCAGCGGGATCGCTTCATCGACCTGCCGCGGTTGCGGCAGCAGGATCACGTCGGCACCGGCCTGCAACGCCTGCACGACGGCCTGCGGGCGGTTCGAGATTTCCCACAAGGCGTCGGTCATGACCAGGCCGTGAAAGCCGGCCGCGCGCAAGCGCCGGACGTACACCGGATCGAGCACCGCGGGCACCGGCGACACGCCGGGGTAGACGCGGTTGCTCATCATGACGAGCGGGGCCGCGTTCACCGGGAACGCGTCGGCCATGCGCCACACGTCCGCCGCTGAACCGGGGCAGTTTTCGACCTCGTGGCTGCCTTTGCGCAACTGGTAGCCGGGGAGCGAGGCCACGGGCTTGCACGAGGCGAGTTTGCCCGGGTAGTGCTTCAACACCGGAGCGATGCCGGCGACGGTCATGGCCTGCGCGAAGCGCGCGGCGATCGTCGCGGCCTGCTGCGGGTCGTTGCTGTAACTGCGCTGCGCGTCCTGCACCTCGGCCACCGGCGCGTTGTCGATGTCCACGCAACTGTTCGCTAGAGCGTCGCCGGCCCGCTTCACTTGCGCCGTGAACTCGCTGGCCGTCATGCGGGGTACGTCCCACGGTGCGGGCGGGGCCTCCACGTTTTTCAGGTCGCGCACGATGCCGCCCTCTTGATCCGTGAGGATCAGGGCGGACGGATGGGCCTTGCGCAGGTCGCACGCGAGCATCGGTCGCGCGTCGAACTGGTTTCGGATCAGCAGCGCGCCGAACTCGTTCGTGAGCGGCGGGTTCTCGACGACGAACAACGAACGCAGGTCGCTGGCCGTGGGCAGCGGTGCCGCTACGGCCAGCATGGGCGCCGCGAGCAACGCCGTGATGATCGTGTTGAGAACGCGGTTCATAAGCCGTGCGCCAGGCTGTCAACGATGGCCGCGGCCGGTACAAGCGCAGGCGCGTCGAGCAGCATACCGGCGACGCGGGCGCGGATCGCCACGTCGAGCAAGCGTTGCTTCACGTCGCCGCGCGGGGCGGTTTCGAGCGCGGTGCGGGCGGTGGTCACCTGGTCGAGCAGCCACGCCCGCACGTCGGGCTTGGCGTTGACGCGCGCACCGGCGGCCTGCACGGCGTCGAGCGCATGACGTGCGGCCATTGATTGGTCGATGGTCAGCGTGTCGGCGTGGGCCAGGTTGCACACGAGCGCGGTGGTGATGGTGATGGCGAGGGTGGTTCGGACGGTGCGCATGGTCATGCCTCGATGCTGTTGAGGTCGTGCAGGTCGTTGAGCATCGCCCGCCACACCGGCGACGGACTTTCGATGCCGTCGTGGTCGGGCAGCAGGCGCGCGAGGCGGTACGCTTCGTCTTGCGCCGCGAAGTGAGCCCGGGCGCCGGCCACGTGCGCGTCCCAGGCGGCCAGCGCGCTGCGCACGCTGGGAGCGTCGGCCGGGGCAGGTTCAGCGGTGAGCCTGCTGCGGACGCGGTTGCGGGCTTGTTCGGTGAGCGCGATGTGCTTGCGAACGCGCAGCGCGGCGATGCGCGTCTCGTGGCGATTGCGAGCGGCGCGGTCGGTCGAGTACGCCAGGTCGAAACGGTCGTCGGGAAAAGCGGTGCTGATGTCGAACATGGCCGGCCTCACTTCGTGGTCTTGCGAGCGGCCAGGCGCTCGATCGCGTCGGCTGCGAGGTTGAACTGCGAGCGTTTGGCGAGGTAGAACCGCGCGGCCACGCCGACGCTCACGGCGGCGGCGATCCAGTGGCCCGGCGCCTGGTCGGCCGGTCCGCGCAGCGCGTCGGCGATTTGCCAGGCGCCGATCGAGGCCATGATGATGAACAGGCCGAGCCGCACGTGCTTGATCAGGTCGGCGATGCTGGGAAGGCTGGGGATGCGCATGGCGGACCTCATTTCGTCTTGCTCGACGGGAGCAGTTGCACGCGCTCGTCGCCGATGGCCGCACGGACGAACCCGAACGGCGACGGGAGCCAGTCGCTCGGACGGCGCAGCAGTTCGATCGGGCGGCCTTCGGTTGCGCGTTGACGCATGAGGTTCGCGCGGAACGAACCGCTGAACCACACCGCCGCGGTGAACGCTGCGACGCCCAGGCGGCCCAGCAAACCGGACCAATGGCCGTCGAGGGTTTCGAGAACGCCAAGCGTGAGGTTGGCGATGAACGCGATGGCGCCGATGTGGGCCACGGCGGTTTGCATGAGGTACGCGCGGTTGGCGGTGCGCTCGGTGAGGTGGTGGTCGAGGCGTTGCATGTGGTGTGCTCCGGTTGGTTTTGGCGTTAGTGCTAACGCCACAAACCACCCTCTCTCTAGAGAGGGCTCGTGTCAAACGGGCACGGGCCGTTACGTTTTACCCCTTGTTTTAGGGGGGTTTCTGCACGCGATGCTGGATCGGTCGAGCCGTTGCCTTCAGGTTTTTCTCGGGCGCTCACGCGAAACACCCCGGTGCGCTTGCGCGCCCCGCTGCTGCCTTCGGCCCAGGTCGCGAATCCCTGGGACAACGAAAAACGGGCGGCTTGTGGCCGCCCGTTGTGCTGGTCATCGCACCGCCGCTCACGCGGTGCCGCTGTCCTCCTTCTTACCGTCCTTCTCGCCGTCCTGCTGCGCCGTCCTGCTGCTTTTCAGCCTCGGCCGCGTGCTCGGTGGGCTCGACCAGGCGCTCGCGGATCGCGGCTGCGCGTTCCATGTTCGCGGCCAGGCTTTTCGCCAGGTCCGCACGGCTTGCGGTGGCCGCGTCCTGCGAACTGCCCGACGCTGCCCGTTCGGGGCTGGCCGTGGCCGGCGCCTCGGCCTTGCTGGAGCCTGCGCTGCCCGCTTGCACCGCCGGCTTGCCCGCGTCACCGCCCGCGGCTGCGCTGGCCTTGGCGTCTTTCAGCGTCGTGGGCTCCGCGGGCAGGTCGCCGCGACCGCCGGTGGGCGGCGTCGTACCGCCCTTCGGGACCGGGATCGTCGTACCGCCATCGCCCCGCTCGGATTGGCCGCCGACCTCGCGTTCGCGCGCCTGCTTCATGCCGGCCAGTTTGCTGCGCAACGCATCCGCGCCCTTTGCCGCACCTGCGGCGGCCGATCCGAGCGCCGCGCCCGCGGCACCCGCGCCGGCCGTGCTCGCGGCGTTGGCACCGCGTCCCATTTCTTCAACGTGGCCGCCCAGCACCGCGCCGTGGCCGCCACCGATCCAGTCCAGAACGTTGTCGGGCACGCTCGTGATGAGTTTCAGGCAGAAGCGCACACACTGGAACAGGAACATCATGAACAGGATCGCGCCTCCGATCATGCGCACGAGTTCAAACAGGCCACCGCCGCCGCCCGTCGCGCCCCAAGCCACGCCGAACATGGTGTTGGCGAACAGCCCGATCGGCTGCATGAGGATGTAAGCGCCGCACACGCCCAAGGTCATCAAGGCCGGCCGCAGGGTGAGGCTCAACAGCATCATCAGCCCTTGCTTTTGCGAGCCGACGCCATCCGTGCCGTGGTTCGGCGACAGGAACGTGATCATCCAAAGCGGCGCGGCCACCAGACTCTCGAACAGCATGACGAGCCAGCCAAAGGCGGCCAGGGCCACAGCGAAGAACGGCATCATCGGCAACACGAAGCAGAGCATGAACGCGGGGACGAGCAGGCACGACGCGATGAACGTGAACAGACCGCCGAACAGCGCCGATGCGGCGACCACAACCTGGCCGGCGGCCGGAATGGCGGCCAGCCCCATGACGCCCGCGGCGGCGACGCCAGCGCTCTGCACCGTCGTGATCAGCCCCTGCCCCACGTCGTACGCGCGCATCATCGGGTCTTCGTTCGGATCGGTCACGGCGGTGAAGCCTTGGCCGGCGAACACGTTGATGATCTTCGAGAACTTGTCCTCGCCACCACCGCCGCCATGCTTGGCCGCGGCCTGGGTGTTCGCCGCGTCGAGCAGCGATTGCGCGTGCTTCACGTCCGAGTCGGTCTGGTTGTCGAAAAGGCCCATCAGGCCCACCTTGCCGGCGGTCATCCCGTCCACGGCCGTCGGCACGTTCGAGACCGACGCGTTCACGTCCGATTTCATGCGACCCAAGGCCGCGTACTCGGCTCCCGAGACCACGAACCCATCTGCGCCGAGACTGGACGCCAGTTGGCCGTTGCCCATCGCGGCGGCGAACGCCGCGTTGGCCTTGGCGCTCACCGTGGTCTCGTAGGCTTTTACAGCGGCGTCGATCGCCGCGTTGACCGTGGCCGGTGCGAGCGCGCCGTTGCCCGCGGTACCCACCATCTGCTTGGCGAGGTTGTCTGCAGCGTTCTGCATCGTTTTCAGCGCATCGACGTGCGCCGACTCGATCGCGCTCGTCGCGGGGGCCGCGTTGAGCCAGGCCGTGGCGGTCTGCAGCCCGGCGCCGTTGGTGTTCGACGTGCTGGCCGTGGTGCCTTTCAGTGTGGCGGTCACGGTGCCGCACGCGGCGTACGTCGAACCGTCACCGGTCCGCCCGAAGTTGTAGCCGACCGTTCCCGCACCGTTGGGGTCGAGGTCGCTGAACCACGTTGCGCCGACCGACGACGAAATGTCCTGCCCGTTGTTCAACTGGTTGACCGTGGCCTGGTCGTCCGCCGACTCGCTGGCGTACGTGCCGCGCACGCTCTCGTAGCACACGTTGCTCAACACCAGGCTCTCGAACAGTGCCCGCGCTTTCACGTCGAGCACCGGGCTCGTGTACGTCGCCGTTTGCTGCGTCCAGTTCGACAGGTACGTGCTCCACACGCTGTCCGCCAAACCGATGCCGTTCGTCGCGAGCCAAAGCACGATCAGTTGGATCACGCAAAATCCGCCCTTCACCGGCAGGACGAACGCGAGCCCCAGCATCGTGCGGACCGGCATCCACATGCTCGACCATTGCTTGCCCAGCATTTCGCCGTCGTGAGCCGTGGCTGCCGTACCAGCGATCATCACGTACGCCGCGATCAGTCCGCCGAGCGAGAGCATGGCGCTGTTGAAAATCTCAAACAGCGGGCTGAACGGGCTGGCCGATGCGTCCGAGCCAGCGCCAAGCAACGGCATGACGTGGACCATGATCCAGTCGGTCGAGGGCGGCGTGAAGATGTCCGCTGCGTGCGCGTTGCCGCTGAACAGCAACGCGAACAGGGCAAGCGGCCCCGCGAGGGTCTTGAAAAAGCGGCGCATGGAATGGCCTCGAGCAGGTTGTTAAAGAGCAGAAAGCGCAACGGCTATGCCGTTAGCACTAACACCAAGGTCGCTCCAGAAAACCCTTCAGTCAATGCCGGTACGAGGCGTGCCGCGAAAAAAAGCGCCCACGATGGGCGCAAAAAAAGCGGCCGGGGCCGCCTTGCGATGGGACGCGGTGATGTGTGCGATCAGGTTTTCATCGGGTCGAACGCGACGCACAGCCGTATCGCGTTGAGCGGACCAAGGGCCATCCAGGCCAACACCGCGATCGCCGCACCGTAGAGCGCCGATCCGTGGTTCGTGATTTCGTGCCAGCAGAACAGGCCCGCGAGGACGTACAACATCAGCAGAAACAGCAGGCCACCGATGGCACCGTGGCGCACGCGCCCGTCCGGGCTCGCGACGGCGTACACCGTGGTGGCGCCCAGGATGCGCTGCACGCCGAGCGCGACGGGCTCGCCCACGTTCAAATAACTACCAAGCCGCGGCGACACCCGAAGGTTTCGGATTTCGTGGTCGCCGATCTCCGCAACGGAACGGATCGTCCAGCCGTATTGATCAACGCGCCCCTCGCCCAGCAGTTTCAAACGTCCCTCGATCCGTGCCATGTTCCTCTCCGTTCAATGTGCGGTGTGCAGTGCCGTTAGCACTAACGCGGTACCTGGAGTACATCAGGTTCTACGAAAAACTCAAGTTCTCACGTGCTGCGCTTTGGTGGGCCGTGGGGGCGAGGAACCGCGCGACGTTGCTTTGCTGCCTGCCGGTTGCTGGTGCCTGGTCATCGTTTGCCCTCCCGTTCGTTGGTTGTGCGCTTCGGAGCCTGCCGTGACGCATGAACAGGCCAGAACAATCGGCACTGCCAGGGTTCAGAGAAAGCCGCAGCCCGTAGGGACCGGGTGCCGATGAAAGCGGAGCGTGCCCTGGTGGTGACGAGCGGATGGGCTATGCGTCGGGAAACGGCGGCTTTGAGCGCACAACGGGCGGGACGATGCGACCAGGCATCAGCGCGGGAACCGGCAGCAGGGCCGCGCCGTGGTGCGGCCGTGGTGGTGCGTTTGTGTGTTTGTTTGCAGGACGTTCCGGTGCCGACCGGCACCGGCGCGCGGCTTTAGGTACGGTACTCGAACCGTACCCGTTGACAGGTGCCGGGTTGTACGAGAAGTTTGTTTGTATCAAACAAACACACCAACAGACATACAAACGAACCAACGAACGTCCATCCGTCCACTCGTTCTAGAGGAGTACAGATTATGTTGTTTTCATGTTCCGTATGGAGCCCCAAAGGGGGCTGCGGGAAATCGACGATCGCGCTGACGCTGGCCTCGTTCTTCGCTGCTGAAGACACGAGCCGGCGCGTGCTGCTCGTCGATGCGGACGCGCAGCAAAGCGCCCGCACGTGGGAAGCGCAAGCCCGGCAACTGGGCCATGCGCTGCCGTTCGACGTGGCCGCGTCGGACGCTCGCGCGAGTTCGTACGACGTGGTGGTGTATGACCACGCGCCTGGCCTGGCCGGATCGACCTTGAAAGGGCAAGTGATCCTGATGCCGGTGCTTCCGTCGTTTTTCGATGCGGCCAGCACGATCCGCGGCGAGGCCGATCTGCGCAGCAAGGGCCAGCGCGTGATGATGCTGCCGAATCGCGTGGAAACGAGCCATGCGAGCGACGTGGCCTTCCTCACTGGTTTCGTAGGCAAGCCGTACATCAAAAAGCGCAAAGCGGCCTACCAGGCGACCGTGGCCCGCGGGCTCACGCTCTACGGCGCGGACAAGTCCGGCATTCGTGGCTTGAAAGAAGCCCGCGCCGAGTTCGAGAACGTTGTTCACGCCTTGGTCGATCTGGCCGCCGCCTAACCCTTTCTACCTTCGGAGACTCACATGGAAAACCGTAACTCTCTCGCCCGCCTGGCCGGCAAGCCGGAACAGAACCTGATGGCCGCCGCGGCGCAAGTCAGTGTGGCCTTTGCGCCTGCTGCCGAACCGACGGAGCGGCCGTACTTCAACCTGCGCACCGCCGACCGGGCGACCGGCGACAAGGTGGTGACGTGCAAGGCCACGATCGGCGGGCGCGATGCCGCGGCGACGCAAGTGCGAATCCCGCACGCGCTGCGCGACAAACTGGACAAGTACACCAGCGGGCCGGCGACGGTCGTGCTGGTGGCCCTGGCCGATGCTATGCTCGATCAGTTGCTGGCCGAGGGCAAAGCGCTGCACGTCGGGAACGCCGACAAGTGAGCGTCGGTGGTGAACGTAAAAAAGCCCCTGAAACAGGGGCTTTTCTGTTGGTGCGTTTGTTTGTTGATACATACAAACAAACGCTCAAATCAAGCATCAAATCACGGGTATTGCTGCCGGGCGTGCACGACGTTCACGATTTCGATGTGCGCGGGCTGAACCCGGTAGATCACGATGTAGTTCGGATGGACCACGATTTCCCGGGTTCCGGCGACACGACCCAAGCGGTACAGGTAGGGGTGCGCGGGGAGGTTCGAGGTGGCCTGCTCGATGTCGTTCGCCAGGTCGTCGGCCGCGAAAACGTTCAGTTCAGCGATGTCCGCGAGGATTTTGTATAACCTGAACCGCGCCCGGGGCCGCCACTCAACGGGCAGCATTCTTGCGGGCCTTGCGTTCGGCCAGCATGGCCCGCACGTCGCCCATCACCTCGTCGTGCGGGACATTTGGGGCCGGATCGTCGAGCGACGCCTGGACTTCCGCACGAAGCCAGCGGTCGTACGCTTCGGCCTCATCGGCCGTGGCGAACTCTGATTCGATGGGTGAAAGGATCGCGTTCATGGGGCTAGTTTACTCCCTGGTTGATGGCCGCGCCTGGGAAAAGTTCGCGGCCGGTGGTGGATGGGGCGCGGTGCGCCCCGGTGGACGCTTACAGCGCGTCGGCGTTCGTGACGGTGTAGGTCGTGCCGGCGAACTCGGTTTCGGTCATGGCCCCGGCCAGGCGTTGATCCCTTGCGAACGCCTCGTAATCCACGTAATACCGGACGGCCTGCGGGATGTCGTGCAGGTACAGTTCGTCGAACAACTCGGTGGCCGCCTCCACCAGCGAACCGGCGTAGAGGTTCACGTCGTCGATCTTGTCGAGGGCGTCGGCCAGCGAATAGCCCAGGTCGCCCACGATGTACGACAGCGCCGCCTGCTCGCGCTCGTCGAGGTCCACCACGTCGTCGAACCACGCCTCAAGGTTGGCCTGGTTGATGCCCAGCGCTGCGAACAGTTCGGCCTCCGCGTCCGTGCCGTCGATGAACTGCAGCTCGTACTCTTCGACCGGAGCGCCCCAGCGGTCCGTGTTGGCCTCGGCCTTCGCGGTGTAGTCCTCCATGCTCGTGAAGTAGAACCCGCGTGCGTCGAGGTTGTAGGGTTGTGCGTGGTAGGTCGTTTCCCCTGCCTGCGGTTGGAGGAGCCCGCCTTGGATGGGGTTGCTGTTGCTGTTCGTGTGGTTCTGGCCGGTCGCGTTCATGGTGGTGCTCCTTGTTCGGTGAAGGTCTGCTGTCGGTATCGCCCGGCGCATAACGAAGCCGTCCCGACACAAGGGCCAGGGGCACGCCAAAGCCGCAGCCTGCGCAGCAGGACCGGGTGCCGGCGGGCGCGCAGCGAACCCTTGCCCTGCCCGTGGCGGGATGGCTTATGCGTCGGCCGGTTGGCGATACCGGCGGCTTTTCAACGAACAAGGGGCGAACGCGGCCGGTCGTGGGAGAACCGCACGGGCCGTTGATGTGGTCTTTCGCGATGTTGTGTTTTTCGGTGGGGCTGTTACCTTGGGCTTGTCGGCGGCGTGGTGTCCGCCGATGTGCATGTGTGCCCTGGTGGCAAAGGCCGGTCGATGTGGACCGGCCTTTGTTCGTCCTGCCAGGGAAAAGACGGGGCGGCTATCGCCGCCCTTGGCCGATCCGCTGACGCCCGTGGCGCCTGCGGCGGTTACAGCCTGGCCCGGCGCCGGGATGGCGCCGGTACGGCCGAACCCGCCGCAGGCGCCACGGGGCGAACGGTGCGCCGGGGCGATCAGAACGGGGCGCCGTGCGTGAAACCTTCGTAGGTCTTCGCGAACGAGTGGCCGTAGGCCGCGAGCGTCTTCGCCTTAAGATCCGCGGCCTCGGCCGACAGGTCGGGCTCGTCGCCGGCCAGCCATTCGACCGCGCGAGCGCGCAGCGTGGCGAGGTCCGGCAGGACGGCGCAACGGCGCACGATGTCGTCCACGAACCGCACGAGTTGACTGGGCTGGGTCGAGTACCGGAACACCGGGGCCGACGAAGCCGGCGGCGTGGTGTCGTAGTTCATCGTGTCCGAAAAGCCGATGCATTGGTCGAGGGCGGTGGTCATGGTGGTGTGCTCCGTGGTGAACAGGCCCGGATGGCCTGGTACCGCCTCATCCCGCACGTGAGGCGGGCACCGGGGCGGACGTTGACGCCGGAGCGATTACAACCGGCGCCGTGCGGGCGCGGCGATCGGGGCCTCCTCGATCGCCGCCTCGGCCGTGTCGCGCAACACCTTGGCCTCGCCAGCAATCAGGATCGGGTCAAGAAACGATGAGGCGGAGAAGCATTGCCGGCATGCTTCGATCACGCGCACGTCGTTGACCGCTCGAAAAACCGGATGCGTCAGCGGCGCACCGTGCGTCTGGTACACGTTCCCGGCGTTCGCGTTCACGTCGGACCAGTCGAAGTCGATCCCGTCCTGACGGGCCGTGCCGTTCGAGCGAAACGCACGCAGGGTCGCGTTGTCGGTGAAAAACACGAGGTCGCCGGCAGGGAAACGGTACAAGCGGTGGGCCGCGCGCTCGGGCGTCGCACGCCGCAGCAGACGGCTCAACACGACGCGCGCCTCGTCGATCGGCAACGGAGCACCGACCACGACGGCAGCGGCTTCCTGGATCAGGCCGAACCACGCGTCGTTGGGCACGGCGACCCACGTTTGACCGTCGAGCCGATGGATCAGCGGTGCGTCAAGGTCGGATACGTTCACGGCCAGCGTGTGAGCGGAGTTGATGGCGTGCGACAGTTCCTCGCCGACGCACCAGCCCGCGCCGAAGGTTTTGACGGCGCCCGGGTGCCTCGTGGTGAGTTGGCGTGTGCCCGGAAACGCGGTGTTGATCAGGTTCATCGGGAGTTCTCCGGGGCCGTAAACGAAAACGCCCCAGCGAGAACTGGGGCGAACGGTGGGCGCGGTGCGTTGCGCTGGTGTACTCAATAAAACTCCAGCTCGAACGCTTGTCAACGTTCTGATGACATTTTTTAGCGCGCGAACCGGGGCCGTGTGCCGCTCGGCAGCACGGCGAACGCCGGTGCTTCGTACGGCCCGATGCCGTCGAACGGGCGCAGCGGTTCCAGGCCGTCCACGGTCAGGTGCACGACGCCGTTGTGCCGGTCGCACGCCCACGGGTCGTCGAGCATCGCGGCCACGCCCGCGAAAAACACGGCCTCGGGCTCGGGCTCGACGTTCGAGCGCGCGCAGTAGTCGGCGTACAGGCCGTGGATCGACGCTTTGCCGGTCCAGACCGTCGGCTCGGTCCGCACGTTGAAATACCGCACGAAGCGCTCGCGCATGTCAGCGCCGGTGAACGGGGCAAGGTTTTGATCGGTCATGGTGGACTCCAGGTGATGGCGCCAGGCCGGCGCCGGTACCGGAAAACCAGCCGTGAGGCTGGCACCGGGGCGGACGTTCGGCGACCGGCTCACACCGGCACGATGCCTTTCACGAGCAGCGGCACGTAGTCGATGCCGCCGCGCTGGTGGCGGGGCCACGTGGTGCCGAAAAAGGCGTACATGTTCCGCCAGAAGTGCACCTCGTTCAGCCGGTATTGCTCCTTGACGCCGGTGGCCTGGCAGTGCTTCACATACAGCGGGTACACCTCGAACTTGGGCGTGTGCTGGTCGGCGTCGGCGGCTTTCACGTCGAACGCATCGACGAACGACGACACCGGGTTGTTCGACGCAATCACGCGGGCCTTCAACATCCGCACCGGGGCCGGTGCTTCGGCGTCGGGCATGAACCGCCCGCGCTGCACGAGGCGCACGGCGCCGTCGATCACGAAATCGACCATCTGGAGCAGTTCGGCCGGGTTGCTCACGATCTGCTCGACCAGATCCGTGTTGATGCCGCCCGGCTTCGTCTCGGCCTGCACGTCCCAGGGGATGCAGCACAACCGGTCGGCGATCGCACCGCTGGGATCGTCGCGGTAGCGCGGCGGTTCGTTGGTCGCGATGATCAGACGGCCACGCGGGATCATGTTGATCGACGGCTTGCCCTTGCGCGTCACGTTGATCATGTCCGACGCGACCACCGCTTTGAACTCCTTGGCCGGGAAGTTTTCGGTTTCGGACGCGATGTACAGGGTCTTGCCGACCATCGACTCCATCGCGAAGTTCTCGGCCCACTTCTCCGGCTCGACCGCGGCCCATGCCGGGTGAAACACGCGCGTGAGCAGCGATTGAAACGTGGACTTGCCGGAGCCCTTCGGGCCGACCAGCAGGATGGCCTTGCGCCAGGTCTTGTCGCCCGTGACGGTCGAGCCCATCGCCTCGGCCACGTAGTGCACCATGCCCGGGTCGTCGTGGCACGCCGACAGGATGAACTCGCCGAACAGGCTGGCCTTGCCCAGCGGCGTCGTGGTGTAGACGCCCGAGCCCTTGCTGTCGAGCGGGCCGACGCTGCGCTTCCAGTCGATCGACGCCTGGATGCAGGCGGTGGTGCCGAAGTGCGGCGCCGGCTTGTGCGCGAGGATCGACACCGTGCCGTCGGTGGACTTGACGATTTCGAGCACCGCGTTTTTCAACTGGATGTAGATTTTGCCCTTGCCCGGTGCCGGCTTCGCGTGCTCCTTGCGCAGGATCATGAGCGCGAACGTCAACATGCTGAACACAAGGCGGCTGGTCGCCTTATCGGCGGTGTGTTGAAGCGTGAACGAGGCCGCGCGGTGCTCGTTGTCCTCGTCCGTCTGCGGCACCCAGTACGTGCCGTCGTATTTGTAGAACACGTCGTCGGTGTGCTGCGCGTTGTCGAGCGACCGGCCACCGGGGCGGTACGTGCGATCGGCGATGCAGTGGTTCAGGTACTTCACCTCCGGCGTCACGTCGTCCGGCGTGTCGGCGAGCGTTTCGAGCGCGTGCAGCGCTTCGTCGGCGTCGGCCCGGGCGGTTTCCGCGACCTCGGCGTCGGCGGCCAGGCGCTCGGCTTCGGCCGTTGCGCGCTCAACGGCGAGGCGGGCCGTGGCGATCTTCGCCTGCTCGCGGACCTGCGCCGTGCCGGTCAAGGTGGCCGCCACCGCTTCGCGTTCGGCCACTTTGTCCTCGGCCTTCGTCTTGGCATTCAGCGCGCTCTTGGCCTTCGTCGCGGCGGCCTTGGCCTCGGCGGTCAGGATTTTGAGCTGCTGACGCAACGCCTTGACCTGCGATTTGCGGTCCTCTTCCTCGGGACGGCCGGTTTCGATCGGCACGGTGCCGTGGCCCTGGAACGCGCCGCCGGTCGGCTCGTCGTTGCCGTCGCTGTCGTCCGTGTCGTCGTCCACGTCCGACTCCGGCAGGTCGTCGTGCGGCAGGTCGGCGAGCGCGATGCCGCTCTCGTCGTCGTCGCCGAACCGCACGGGGCCATCGTCGAGCGTCGGCGCGAGGGCTGCGGCGCGGTGCGCCTTGAAGTCGAACACCGTGGCCGTACCCTCCGGGCAGGGCTTCAACAGGAACGTCGGACGGGTACGAGCGAGCGAAGGCATAGAGGGCTCCTTGAAACTTGACGACGGAGCCGGTTCAACCTACGGTACAACGTGAACCGGCGCTTTAGAGGGTGCAGCGTTCAAACATCGGACCAGCGCCTGCCAGCACTGGTCTTTTCTTTTTCAGGCGATGGATTTCTCGCGGACCGGCAGGCCGATGTTCGGAAAGGCGCCCGGGTTGCGCACGATGTCCATGACCGCGGCCCGTACCATCTCCATCGGCTTCATGCCGCGGCTTGCGGCCACCCGTGCCAGTTCGTCGCGCGCCTGGCTGGTCAGTCGGACGCAAATGGCGGCGTCGTAGCGGTTTCCGGCTTCGATGGTCATGCCCTTCTCCTCGTGGTGAAACAAAAAAGCCCCAGGCTGGTTTAGGCCGGGGGCTTCGGTCATGGCCTGCGCTCGGCAGGCCCGATGGTGAACGTTGGTCGGGGCGCGACGTTCTGCGCCCCTGCCTACGTACCATACTGCCCCACGGTTCCGTGTCAACATCCTGATTACGTTTTTCCGCGTACCGCTTGCTGCGTCCTGCTCGCCGTCCACCGTCTCCAGCGATCGGGCCGGAGGCGGATCGGCCTCACCGCCCGCTTACCCGTGTCTTACCCGTGTCGGCGAGCCCCGCCCAGCGGGGCTCCAACGACTTACCTGTGTTTTACCTGTGTCGGCTCAAACCCTTATGGGGCAAGGCTTTTAGCCAGATTTCATGCTCTCCAACACAAGTAAAACAGGTAAAACGTCGAACCGACCTCACAACCGCTCGACTCCGTTTTAAAAATGAAAAACTGCACCGTCCCTGCTGCTCTCCGTTTTTGTTTTTGAAAACGCTCTAGCTCTTCTGCGCGGTACCGCCGGATTTACCTGTTTTACCTGTGTCGCCCCCCGCAAACCCTTTCCCCATAAGGCTTGGCGCTCACGGGTAAGCCAAAAAACTACCTGTTTTTACCTGTGTCGAAACTGTCGTTTTGCTTTCGGTCGGCGCTCCTGACGCTCGCGGAACCCAAAAACGGGCGGCTATCGCCGCCCTGGTCACTCCGCTGACGCCGGCCTGCTGGCGTCGGGTCATCCCCTACTACGTGATGCCGGCTGCTTCACTGGCCTCTGCCAGCGGCCAGAGCGCGGCGCGCGCTTCGGCGGGCAACCATGCGAACGCGGGGCGGGTGGTGTTTTTGGTCATGGCAGGCTCCTGGTAGGTGGTGGCTTGATCAGTTCGTGGCGGCGCTGGCCGTCGAACCTTCGGCGATGCGCTCGCGGTGGCGCTTCATCACCTTGCCGAGCGCGTTGGCCGCCACGACGAGGCCCGCTGCGACCATCGCCTCGGGGCTGATGCCGTAGTGGTTCGCGAAGTGCTCCAAGTCCGCAGCGTCAACGTGGTCTTGCTCGTTGTAGAAGTCGCCCGCTTGCAGGGCGGTGAACAACTTGGCCGGGTGGAGTCCGGCGACCGTTTCAATGGCGGCGGGCAGGGCTGCAGCGTCCACGGTCTCCGGCGGGTACGTCGCGTCGAGCCGTTCGTTCAGCATGTCCGCGCCGTGGCTGTTGTTCATCAGTTCGAGCGCGTTTTCCAACGCTTCGGGCGTGATGTCGTAGTCCTCGGCGAGTTCTGCGCGCAGGCTTGCGAGAAAGGGCTCGTAGTCGTCGTCCTGCTGCGCGTCGAACCAGAGGTCGTCGCGCTCGTCTTCGTCGTCCGGGTCGTCGGCGTGCTCGTCGATCCACTCGTTGAGCCAGTCGTCTTGTGCCTCGTTGTGCGCGCGTTCGGCCTTGAGCGCACGGATCGCGGCCTTGCGGCCCAGCGCGACCAGCGCGTTGAGGGCTTGTTCGGTGTGGTGGTCGATGCTCATGTGTAGCACTCCTAAATGGTGTGATGGGTGGTATCAAACAAACATACAAACGTATCAGTGCAAGGTGGCGCCGGCCGACGCGGCGTAGGACGGGCTGTCAACGTGATAGTTGATCCCGATCTGATCGCCAAAGGCCACGGCCTTGGCGTCGATCGTCTCGCCTTGGATGCTGTCGTCGGGCAAGCCCATGCTGTTCAGGATCGCGCTCAACATCGGGAACACGTCGAAATCGTCACGCGCTTTCATGGCAACCGCCACCCGCATGAACTGAAAGCCGGTGTACGCCGGGGTTTCGTCGGTCAAGGGCTGGCCGGCCGCTGCCAATAAGGCGGTGACGTGGTCGATGGCCTTCTGCGCGCGGTGCTCGGTACGAGCCAGCGTTGCCACCAAGTCGCGGCGGTTCTTGGCGCAACGCTTGGAACGGTGCAGGTACAGGGTGCGGCGTTCGGCCTCGTCAAGGTTCGGCGTTGCAAGCGTCAGCAGGCCGTAGGCGATCGTGCCCTCGCGCGCCACGAGCAGGCTTTCGTCGAACTGCATGAGGGCTCGGACGACCGCCCTGCGCAAGGGATGCGGCAGGGCGATCCAAAGGATGGCCTCGATCGGCAGGAAGTTGGTGATCAGCGGGTAGACGACGGGCAGCGGAAAACACTCGTCCAGCAGCCCCTTGCAGGCTTTTTCGTGGGCGGCGTCGTGGGCGTTACGGTATTGCATAGCACTCTCCAGAGAGTTGGTTCTTGAAAGGCAAAGGGACACCACGGTTTAAGGTGGTGCTTCTGCCTCCCGACCAACTGGAGGTGCTGCTGTTACGACCGCCGGCCCGTGCACAGGCCGCCGGCTGCTGGGCTTGCGTTCGCCCAAATCCGAGTCGCGTGGGTGCGCCTCACGGCGCGCTGGCGCTGCTCTGCCAGCCCCGCGGCGTCGCTGGTGGCGTCGCGGTGAATGGAATGTACCCGCCTGGGTACTTGCCTCGCAACGCTTTTTTTATAGATATGGCCCCGTTTTTGGAAAGCGCGCGGGGATTTGCGGGGAAGGGCGGGGCAACGTCGGAACGAGACGGGAAAGCCCCTACGCCCTACAAGGCTATTGTTTGCTCACCCGGCGGCTTGCAGCAGCGTGCGCAACTGGTCGAGCACGGCCGGGTTGTTCGCGGCCTGGGCTTTCAGCGCGTCGAGCAGGGCGTCGGCGTCGGCCGGCTGGATCGGTTTCATCATCCCAGCCGCCTCGAAAATACGGCGCTCGTGCGCGAGGTACACCGGCCGGAGCATGTTGAGTTTGGGCTTGATGCCGATGTACGTCTGCGTCACGTCTGACTTTTGGTCCGCGTGGTTCATGGCGATCTTGACCAGGCCGAACGATTGCGTTCCGTCCTTCATGACCGTTTCGGCGACGCTGCCCGCGAAACTTCGCCGCAGGTCGTGCATACGGATTTTCAGGCCCGATTTCCCGTCCCCGATCAGCAGCACGTTGCGCGGTTCGGTGAGGTGCAGGCCGCGCCGCTCCGACGGGAACACCCATTCGGGGTACTCGATCGTTTCGCCGCGCTTGGCGCGCTTCACGTCCCGGCCGCGGGGCGTTTCGTTGTGCGCTTTCAACTCACGCAGCAGTTGCGCGCAAAAATCAGTGAGCGGGAAGCAGTGCGATGAGCCGTTTTTGGTGTCCCGGAACTGTACGAACTTGCGCTCGAAATCCACGTCGCTCCATTTGAGCGTGGCGGATTCACTCTTGCGCGCGCCGAAGGCCAGCGACAGCAGGATGTAGTCGGCCATGATACGGCGCGTCCAGGGCCGTTTGCCGATCGGGTTCGTACGCATGTCGGCGATCGCGCGCAACCATTGCTTGTCCTGCTCGCCATCGGTGTCGAGCGAGGTGGTGCGGCGCGTGACCTGCGGCAAGCGGTACGTTTTGAGGTATTCGTCGAACGGATTTGTCGGTGGTTCTTCGGTCGATGCCATGCGCGACCAGGCCGCCCGCGTGTAGCGCCAGCATTTGAGCGCGGTCGTGCCGCTGATGGTCGTGGTCAACTGGTCCATCATCGCTTTCATGTCGTCCACGGTCACGTCGTGGACCGGCATGTTCCAGACTTTGGTTTTGCCGACCCATTGCGCGACCTCGCGGCGATCTTTCGCGGTACCCGACGCGTCGGTGGGTTTCTGACGTTCGGCGTCACGTGCGACGACGTAGCCAAACGTGAGTTTGTCGCGCTCGTAGCGGGCCGCCGTCGCCTTGCGGTTGTCCTTGACGGTGTGGTTCGGGTCGATGCCTTGGGCCATCTGCGCCAGGGCGATGGTGGCCTTTGCCTGCGCCGCTTTCAGCCCGGTGGCGGGGAAATCACCGCACGGGAAACGACAAGGTTTCCCGGCGAGTTTGCGTTCAGCGTAAAATGCTCGGCTCTTCGCGGTGATGCGCAGCGAAAAGCCTTTCATGTTGGCGTCGCGCACGAAGTAGTCGGTGGCGCCGGCGGGCGGCGGTGCGGTGAGCACGGTGCCGGTGGGTGACACGCCGATCGGGCGTTGCTCGAAGGGCAGGCGAGCGATCTGCAGCAGCGTCTTGTCGTTGAACGGGATTTTGTCGATGCTGGGCGCGGTGGGCGTGCTCATCGTCGGGTTCCAGGAGGTCGAGGTGTGCGGGAATCATACCCGGTTTTTGGCTCCCTCTTGGCTCCCTTTGAACCCCGAAAATACCCGCAAAACCCCGTTGGATTGCTTGTTTTTTAGGCAATCTGACAGGTGGATAAAAATGAATTTACGTGGATACTGTGTTGATTTATAACGGTTTTTCTTGATTTTGTGGGGCGTAGTTCTTCGGTTGGTGGCTGGATTGAAAATCCGCGTGTCGGTGGTTCGATTCCGCCCCAGGCCACCAGAATTTGAGCCCCAGGAGATCGCACGATTCCTGGGGCTTTTTCGTTGTTCAGTGGGTGTTGGATCGATGTTGGGTCGTCGGTGCACCAGCAGCAGCGCGACGATCAGCGGTATAAGCGTGCGCCGATCACCCGCGCGAGGCCCGCAGCCTATACTGCCGTTGCCGGCAACGCGCCGGTCCTGCGCAGCCGGAGGTGCCGTTGAGCGGCCTTCGCGAAGCCGCACGGGAACCTCACATACGGAGTTTCACGGTGACTCGAACAGACGCTAAAAACGGCGCACTCGTGCTGTTTTCCGGCGGCCAGGACTCGGCCACATGCCTCGCGTGGGCGCTCGATCGTTACGATACCGTCGAGACGCTCGGCTTCGATTACGGCCAGCGCCACCGCGTCGAACTGGAGTGCCGTGAGGGCTTTCGCGCCGCCATCGCGAACGGTTTTCCCGAGTGGGGCGAGCGCCTCGGCGACGATCACATGATCGACCTCTCGGTGCTCGGCGCGATCAGCGACACCGCCATGACGCGCGAGATCGAAATCGAAACCGCCGCGAGCGGGCTGCCGAATACATTCGTGCCGGGCCGTAACCTGATGTTCATGCAGATCGCCGCGGCGATTGCCTACCGGCGCGGGTTGAAGGTCCTCGTGGGCGGCATGTGCGAAACCGACTTCTCGGGCTACCCCGACTGCCGCGACGACACCATGAAGGCGCTGCAGGTCGTGCTGAACCTCGGCATGGACAGCCGCTTCGTGCTGGAAACGCCGCTCATGTGGCTCGACAAGGCCGACACGTGGCGCCTCGCGCAGCAACTGGGCGGCGACGAACTGGTCGAACTGGTGCGCGTCGAGACGCACACCTGCTACGTGGGCGAGCGCGCCGAATTGCACGAGTGGGGCTTCGGCTGCGGCGAGTGCCCGGCTTGCAAGTTGCGCAAGCGCGGCTACGAAGCGTTTCTCGCGGGCGAGAAGGTCATCGAAGCGCCGGTTTGAGGCGCGGACTGGCCGCGGCACTGCACGAGCACCGCTGACTCGCGCGCGGCAGACCCGCCGGGTGCCTAATTTTTGCGTGCGGGCACGACCCGGGCTAACCAGGACCAGACGATCAGGACCAGATCAGGCAGCAGCATGACTTACTCGGTAAAGGAAATTTTCTACACGTTGCAGGGCGAGGGCGCGAACGCCGGGCGTCCGGCCGTGTTTTGCCGGTTTGCCGGCTGCAACCTGTGGACGGGCCGGGAAGAGGATCGCGCTTCGGCCGTGTGCCGCTTCTGCGATACCGATTTCGTCGGCACCGACGGCGAGAACGGCGGCAAGTACCGCACGCCCGAGGAGCTCGTCGCGAAGATCGCGTCGCTGTGGCCCGAGGGCGAGGGCAACCGTTTCGTGGTGTGCACGGGCGGCGAGCCGATGCTGCAGATCGATCCGCCGTTCGTCGACGCGCTGCACGCGGCCGGCTTTACGATCGCCATCGAAACGAACGGCTCGCTGCCGGTCCTGGAAACGATCGACTGGATCTGCGTGAGCCCGAAGGCCGACGCGCCGCTCGTCGTCACGAAGGGCAACGAGCTGAAGGTCGTGGTGCCGCAGGACAACCAGCGCCTCGCCGACTACGCGAAGCTCGATTTCGAGTATTTTCTCGTCCAGCCGATGGATGGTCCGTCGCGTGACCTGAACACGAAGCTCGCCATCGACTGGTGCAAGCGTCATCCGCAGTGGCGCCTCTCGATGCAAACCCACAAGTACCTGAACATTCCCTGAATTTTCCCGCTTTTTAGCGTTAGAGCCGCCGTGCTGACGATCACCCGAAAACTCGAATTCGACGCGGGCCACCGCATTCCCGACCATCGCAGCCAGTGCCGCAACCTGCACGGCCATCGCTACGTGCTGGAAGTCACGCTGCAGGGCGACACCGTCGAGACCGAAGGTGCGCCCGACCGTGGCATGGTGATGGACTTCGCGGACGTGAAGGCGCTCGCGAACCAGCATCTCGTCGATCTGTGGGATCACGCGTTCATCGTCTACGAAGGCGACACGCAGGTGCGCGGCTTTCTCGAATCGATGCCGGGCCACAAGACGGTCGTGATCGACCGTATCCCGACCGTCGAGAACCTCGCGGCCATCGCGTTCGAAATTCTCGCGAACGTCTACGACGCCCATTACGGGGTCAATCTGCAGTTGCACAAGGTGCGACTCTACGAAACGCCGAACTGCTGGGCCGAAGTCGTCCGCGACTGAGGCTCACGCGCCTCGCCCGCTTGGCGGATCTGCCCGGGTCCGAAAGCGGGCGCACTTCTCCTTCGCTTTCACGCACGCAGGCGCCCGGGCCGGGTTTTCCGCCCGGCGGTCCGATTTATTGTCGCGGTATGATCCTTGCGGCAAGGCCGCGCATCCACGCGCGCAGCCAGACTACATAACGGAGCGAGACATGCCGGTCACACCGCCGCCGGGCGCCCAGAGGCGCGCGCCGCGTGGGCCGGACGGGCTCGCCGGGAGCACGGCGATGAGCACCTTCACCAATCCCCTCAAGGAACGCCTCAAGGAAGCGGGGCCGCTTTACGGCCTGTGGCTGTCGATGGGCAGCGAGACCGCCGCGGAGGCGCTCGCGCACGCCGGTTTCGACTGGCTGCTGATCGACATGGAGCATGCGCCGAACGATAGCGCCGACACCGTCGCGCAGCTCCGCGCGATCGCGGCGGCGCATCTGCCGACGGAGCCCGTCGTGCGCCTGCCGACCAGCGAAGGCTGGCTCGTCAAGCGTGTGCTCGACGCGGGCGCACGCACGGTGATGTTTCCCAACATCGGGTCCGCCGAGGAAGCGGCGCGTGCCGTGAGCTACACGCAGTATCCGGGCGAACAGACCCCCGAAGGGCGCCGCGGCGTGGCGGGCGTGGTGCGCGCCGCCGCCTACGGCATGCGGCGCGATTATCTGCACGGCGCGAACGGGCAGATCGCGACGATCGTGCAGATCGAGTCGGCGTCGGCGCTTGCCGAGGTCGAGCAGATCGCCGCGGTGCCGGGCGTGGATTGCCTGTTCGTGGGCCCCGCCGACCTGGCCGCGAGCCTCGGCCATCTGGGCGACTCGAAGCATCCGGACGTGCAGGCCGCGATGGTGCGCATCATCGCGGCGGCTCGCGGCGCGGGCGTGTCGGCGGGCATCTTCGCCATGGACTCGGCGCAGGCGAAGCAGTATCGAGAGATGGGTTTCAGCTTCATCGCGCTTGCCGCCGACGTGATCTGGCTCGTGCGGGCAACGCGCCAGGCGCTGCAGGAGGCGAGATCGTGAAGCGCAGGGCAATGACGGTATTTGCTCGCGCGCTGGCGGGCTGTTTTGCCGCGACGGCTGCGGCGGCGTGCTTCGCGGCCGCGAGCTCGGCTACGAGTGCAACCACGACGACGAACGCCGCGGCAAGTTCGGCTGGAACCGCAGACCAGAAGGTGTCGCGCGCGGACGCCGATCCGCAGACCGCCTCCGGCGTCGCCGATTACAACGCGGGCAACCTGACCGTCGCGCGCAACGAGTTCAGCGCGGCGGCGGCTCGCGGCAACCGGCTCGCGGAATTCGACTACGCGATGATGCTGCTCAACGGCGAGGGCGGTGCGACCGACATCGGCGAGGGCCGCAAGTGGTTGCGCAAGGCCGCCGACGCGAACATGTCGCACGCGCAGTACGTCTACGGAAAGATGTACGACGATGGCGACTTCGTGGAGAAGAATCCCACCGAGGCGCACCAGTGGTTCCTGAAGGCGGCGAAGCAGGGGCATATCCAGGCCGAGCTGGCGCTGGCGAACCAGTACCTCGACGGGCGCGGCACCGCGCGCGATAACCGTCAGGCGTTCTACTGGTACAAGAAGGCCGCCGAGGGTGGCGACATGACGGCGCAGTACGTGACCGGCTCGTTCTACGAACGCGGCGGCGACGGCGTGCCGAAGAACATCAATATCGCTCGCGCGTACTACGCGGCTGCGGCAGCGCAGGGCGACCAGGTGGCGCTGCTCAAGTACCGGCAGCTAAGCGCGGAGTTGGCGAAGTCGGCGCCGCAGTAAGGGAGCGGCGCAGCGCGAACCTGAGCGTGCAGGGCGTGCGCCGCACCTCGTTGTACGAAGCTCAGCTCTGCATCAATCGCTTCTGACGGCCGACGCTCATGATGAGCCCGATCGCGACGCCGAGCGTCGTGAGCGCGGTGCCGCCGTAGCTCATGAACGGCAGCGGCACGCCCACCACGGGCAGGATGCCGCTCACCATCCCGATGTTGACGAACGCGTAGGTGAAAAAGGCCATGGTCAGCGAGCCGGCCAGTAATCGCCCGAACAGCGTCGCGCCGTTCGCGGCGATATAGAGCCCGCGCGCGATCAGACACATGTAGAGCGTAAGCAGCACGAGGCCGCCGGTCATGCCGAATTCCTCCGAGAACACGGCGAAGATGAAGTCGGTGTGCTTTTCGGGGATGAACTCGAGGTGCGACTGCGTGCCCTTGAGCCAGCCCTTGCCGAGCGGGCCGCCCGAACCGATCGCGATCACGGCCTGGATCGTGTGGAAGCCCTTGCCGAGCGGATCGGAGGTGGGGTCGAGCAGCGTGCAGATGCGGTGCTTCTGGTAGTCGTGCATCAGCGGCCAGTTCACCTGAGGCTGGCAGATCTTGTCCTGGAACGCCGCGATCGACGCCACCGCGATCACGCATGCCACCAGCACGGGCACGATCAGCTTGAACGAGAGCCCCGCGAAATAGATCACGAAGAGGCCCGCCGCGAACACGAGCACTGCGGTGCCGAGATCGGGCTGCTTGGCGATCAGGCCCACCGGCACGAGCAGGATGACAAAGCCGACGACGAAGTCGTACCAGCGCATCACGCCTTCGCGCCGCTGGTAGTACCAGGCGAGCATGAGCGGCGTGGCGATCTTGAGGATCTCCGAGGGCTGGATGACGACGCCCACGTTGATCCAGCGTTTCGCGCCCTTGCGCGTGAGCCCGAAGAGCGCAACCGCTATCAATAGCGCAATTCCGAACGTATAGACCGGCACCGCGAAGCGCATCAGCGTGGTGGGCGGCACGTTCGCGAGCGCCCACATGAGCACGAAGGTCAGCATGATGTTGCGCAACTGGTCTTCGACGCGACCCGGCATGTCGAGGGTCGCGCTATAGAGCGTCACGATGCCCACGCACATCAGCAGGAACACCGTGAGGGCGAGCGGCCCGTCGAAGCCGATGAACATCTTGCGGATCGTGTCGAGTACCGCGCGCTTGTCGATCTTGTCGAACTGAAGAAAGGGCATGGCGTACTCCTTACTCGTCGATGCCGCCGGTGGCGGCCTTCGGCGGTGCCGGCTGGGCGTCGTCGTCGCGCGGCGGCGCGGCGAGCGTTGCATCGGGCGCGCTCGCCGGACGGCGCGGGCGATGCGGGGTGTTGTGGCGGGTAGCGGAGGCCGCGTCGGCACCGCTGGCGGTTCCCGGGACCGCTGCGCGCGCGGCGGTGGGGGAGGCGCTGGCGGCCGACGCCGCGCTTGAAGCCGTGCCTGAAGCCGTGCCCGCCGGCGCCGCAGAGTCGGATGCCGCAGAAGCCGCGGCGGCAGCCGAAGCCGCGCCGGGAATGGGCAACGCCGCGAAGCCGGTGGCGACCTCGACCGGCTGCGCGTCCGAAGCCGGTTCGGGCGCGCCGATCACGGGCGACGAGGCGTTCTGTGCCGCTGCCTTCGCGGCGGCCACTTCGGTTTGCAGCGCGCCGGGCTTCAGCCGGTCGACGAGATAGTAGTCGAGCACGCGGCGCGCGATCGGACCGGCGGCCTGGGCGCCCCAGCCGCCGTTTTCGACGATCAGCGCGACGGCGATCTGCGGCTTGTCGGCCGGCGCGAAGGCGATGAAGAGCGCATGGTCGCGCAGATTTTCGGCGAGCGCGTGCGCCTGGTACTTGCCGCCCTGCAGCGAGAACACCTGGGCCGTGCCGGTCTTGCCCGCCGAGGTATAGGGCGCGTTGGCGAAGATCTGGTACGCAGTGCCCGACGGGTTCATCGTCACGCCTTCCATGCCGCGCTTCACGACGTCGATGTCGGCCTGCGAGACGTTCAGGCGGCCGCTTTCATGCGGCACGGTAAGGCGCTCCTCGTGCGTGATCGGATTTTCGATTTCCTTCACGAGGTGAGGCTTCATGAGGATGCCGTTGTCGGCGAGCGTGGCCGTGGCGTGCGCGAGCTGCAGGATCGTGAACGAGTTGTAGCCCTGGCCGATGCCGAGGCTGATCGTCTCGCCCTCGTACCACTTCTGCTGCTCGGGCTTGCGGTAGGCCTTGCGCTTCCATTCGGTGGAGGGCAGGATGCCGCGCGCCTCGCCCGCGATGTCGATGCCGGTGATCTGGCCGAAGCCGAGCGGCTTCATGAAGTTCGCGATGTTGTCCACGCCCAGGTCGTGCGCGAGCATGAAGAAGTAGGTGTCGTTCGACACCATGATCGCGCGGTTCATGTCGACCCAGCCCTGGCCGCTACGCACGTCGTTGTTGAAGCGGTGGCCGCCGAACATGTAGTAGCCGGGGTCCGAGAAGCCCCATTGCGGCGTGCGCTTGTGCAGCGTGAGCGCGGCGAGCGCCATGAACGGCTTGTAGGTCGAGCCCGGCGGATACGTGCCGTGCAGCGGCCGGTTCAGAAGCGGGTGGTCGGGCGAGTTGTTGAGCTGGTCCCAGGTCTGCTGGTCGATGCCGTCCACGAACGAATTCGGGTCGAAGCTCGGCGCGGAAACGAATGCGAGGACGTCGCCCGTCGCGGGCTCGATTGCGACGAGCGCGCCGCGCTTGCCCGCGAACGCCTGCTCGGCCACTTCCTGCAGGCCGATGTCGATCGAGAGCACGAGATTGTTGCCGGGCGTGGCCTGGGTGCGCGAGAGCGTGCGCACCGGCCGCCCGCCCGCCGTCACTTCCACTTCCTCGAAGCCGGTGAGGCCGTGCAGCTCGGTTTCGTAGCTCTGCTCGACGCCGATCTTGCCGATGTAGTCGGTGCCCTTGTAGTTGTTGGCGTCCAGACGCGGATCGTAGTGCTCCTGATCGCTGTCGTTCTGGTCGCTCATCGCGTCGATCTTTTCCTGGTCGCGCTGCGAAATGCGGCCGATATAGCCGATCACGTGCGCGGCTGTCGGCCCGAGCGGATAGGAGCGGAACAGCCGCGCGCGCACTTCCACGCCGGGGAAGCGGTAGCGCTGCGCCGTGAAGCGCGCGACTTCGTCGTCGGTGAGACGCGTGCGGATCGGCAGGCTCTCGAAGTTCTTCGAATCCTCGAGCAGCTTCTTGAAGCGGCGGCGATCGCGCTGGTCGATGGGGATCACCGTCGAAAGCTGGTCGATCGTGTTGTCGAGCGTGTCGGTCAGCTTCGAGGGCGTGACTTCGAGCGTATAGGCCGAGTAGTTCTTCGCCAGCACGACGCCATTGCGGTCGGTGATGATGCCGCGGTTGGGCACGATGGGCGCGACCGAAATGCGGTTCTCGTCGGCCTGCAGCGAGTACTTGCTGTGGTTCCACACCTGCAGGTACAGGAAGCGGAAGGCGATCAGCCCGAAGCAGACGAACACGAACAGCCCCGCCGCCGCGACGCGCAGGCGGAATTTCGAGATCTGCTGCTGGGTGTCCTTGAATTCGGTCATGCGATGACGGCCCGCGAATGCGGTTCAGCGGACCGGGGGAAGTAAGAGGTTATCAAGCGTCTTCCTGCTGGGCTCGCGCGCCGCTCAGATGGGCCGCGTGTCGTCGGGATCGACGGGGCGGCGCTGCGGCAGCAGCAGCAGGAGGCTCGTCACGGGCCAGAGCACGGCGGCGACGAAACCGCTCACGAGATAGTCCCAGCCTGGGAACGCGGCGCCCATCAGCAGCCGGATCACGAACGGCACGAACTGCGCGCCGACCAGCATGGGCATCACGGCGAACATCTGCACGCCGATCGACATCCACAGCACGCGCCGGTGGATCGTGATCGCGCCGTACGAGAGCAGGGTGTAGGCGAGCGCGTGCTCGCCGAGCAGGCTCGCGTTATGCACGTCCATCAGCAGGCCGAGGCAGAACGCGAGGCCCATGCCCACCTTGCGAGGCTGGTGGATATTCCAGAACAGCAGCACGAGCGCGACGAAATCGGGCACGCCCGGCAGCTTGCCCCACGGCAGCAGGTTCAGCAGGAACGCGGCGGCCAGGCTGAACGCGATGAAGTACGGGTTGACCGGCTGGAGGATGTATTGCGGACGCGGCATCAGTGGCCCCTCTGCGCTTGAGGCTTCGCGGGCGCACCGGTATGTGCGCTTGCGTGTGCGTTCGTGGGGGCATTCACAACCGGTTTAGCCGCGGCGGCCTTCGACTTGTCGTCGGCCTTCTTGTCCTCGCCCTTGGCCGGCTTCTTCTTTTTCGCGTCTTTGGCCGCGGCTTCGGAAGCGGCCTCGGCAGCCTCCGCCGCTTCCACCGGATTCGGCGGCACCTGCGGCGTGTAATGCAGCACCAGCACCTCGCGCGCGCCGCGCACGGCGGCGACCGGTACGCAGACCACGCGCGCGAACGCCGTGTCGGCCTGCTTGTCCACGCGCAGCACCTTCGCCACCGGCAGCCCCTGCGGATAGATGCCGTCGAGGCCGCTCGTCACGAGTTCGTCGCCGGCCTGCACGTCCGCGCTGATCGGCACGAAGCGCAAATCGAGCAGCGCACCCTGCGGCGTGCCGTAGATCACGCTGCGCAGGCCCGTGCGGACGATCTCCACCGGCACCGCCTGATCCTTGTCGGTGAGCAGCGTGACTTCCGACTGCATCGGGAACACGCGCGTCACCTGGCCCACCACGCCATCCTCGCTTACCACCGGCGCGCCGTTCTGGATGCCCTGTTGCGAGCCGCCGCCGATCACCACCTTCTGCGTGAACGGATCGCGCGTGTCGTACTGGATCTCGGCGGGCGTGGTCTGCGCGCCGATGCGCTGCGAGAGCTGCAGCAGCGCGCGCAGGTGGGTGTTTTCGGCGGCGAGCGACGCGGCTTCGTTGGCTTGCTGCGAGAGCTGCAGATTGCGCGTATGCAGCTTCGCGTTGTCGGCGCGCAGCGAGGCGCTCGTGACCGCGAGGTCGGCGGCGCCCATAAACAGATCGCGCGGCACGAGGGCCGCGCGCTGCAGCGGATAGAGGCCTGCTCCCAGCACGCCTCGCACGATTTCCAGTGTCTTGAAGCGGGCGTCGGAGAACAGCAGGGCGAGCGACAGCACGACGAAAAAGATCAGTCGTGCGAGTGCCGAAGGGCCTTGCTTGAACAGGGGCGGCGGACTGTATTCCATGGTCGGCGCCGGGGGCGTGTGCGAAAGGATGAAACGGCGGCGCCTCAACGGGCGCCTGTCAGCGGGGCGCAAGGCGGCCTTTCAGCCGCCTCGACAGGGTGCGCCGCGCCGACTGCATGGTACGCGCGGCGCTTACTCGTACGAGAAGATGCTGCCGAGCTTGTCCATGCGCTCGAGCGCCATGCCCGACCCGCGCACCACGCAGGTAAGCGGGTCTTCGGCGACGAGCACCGGCAGGCCGGTTTCCTCCGCGAGCAGACGGTCGAGGTCGCGCAGCAGCGCGCCGCCGCCCGTGAGCATCATGCCGCGTTCGGCGATGTCGGCGCCGAGTTCCGGCGGCGTTTGCTCCAGCGCGATCTTCACCGACGAGACGATCTGGTTCAGCGGGTCGGTGAGTGCTTCGAGGATTTCGTTGCTGGAGATCGTGAAGCTGCGCGGAATGCCCTCCGAGAGGTTGCGGCCCTTCACTTCCATTTCCTTGACTTCGGAGCCCGGGAACGCCGAGCCGATTTCCTTCTTGATGGCTTCGGCGGTCTGTTCGCCGATCAGCATGCCGTAGTTGCGGCGGATGTAGTTGACGATGGCTTCGTCGAACTTGTCGCCGCCTACGCGCACCGAGCCCTTGTAGACGATGCCGCCGAGCGAGATCACGCCCACTTCCGTCGTGCCGCCGCCGATGTCGACGACCATCGAGCCCGTGGCTTCCGACACCGGCAGGCCCGCGCCGATCGCGGCGGCCATCGGTTCTTCGATCAGGTAGACCTGCGAGGCGCCGGCGCCGTGCGCGGCTTCCTTGATCGCGCGGCGCTCGACCTGGGTGGAGCCGCACGGCACGCAGATGATGATGCGCGGCGACGGCGAGAACATGCGCGACTCGTGAGCGGTCTTGATGAACTGCTTGATCATCTGCTCGGTCACCGTGAAGTCGGCGATCACGCCGTCCTTCATCGGGCGGATCGCTTCGATGTTGCCCGGCACCTTGCCGAGCATCTGCTTGGCTTCCTTGCCGACCGCCTGAATCGTCTTCTTGCCGTTCGGGCCGCCTTCCTGGCGGATCGAGACGACCGACGGCTCGTCGAGCACGATACCCTTGCCGCGCATGTAGATCAGCGTGTTGGCCGTGCCGAGGTCGATCGCCAGGTCGTTGGAGAAGTAGCTACGCAGAAAACCGAACATTCAAAAATCCTGTCTCGCTTGTGGCCGACCTTCGCGACAATGGGCGAGGGCGGCAGCGGAAAAAATAACAGCGTGAGGCCGGCGCGAAGCGCGCCGCTTGGAACCTTCTGGAAACCTGACACTGCGGGAATGGTTACCGGAGGCAGCCTGGCTGAGGGTGCGCCGCTTGCGCTCCGCTCGTGCCTTTATGTGCCCCTTAGTGTGACTTCAGGCCGCAAAGTGCCTTGATCGGTGACGAAAGGCAGGCGCAAGGCGGTCCGGGTTTGGGTCGAACGCGTAATGATACCTTATAATTTTGCCTGTTTTGCACGATCCGAAAGCCACTTTTTGACACGGCCGAAGCTTTCCTCGAAAGCCGGATCCGTCGCGATAAACCGCTGTTGCAGCACCGTTTTTTCCGCACTGCCGCAACGGCCAGAGCAACCGCCATTTTTCCCGGTGACCGCATGGCCCTGACCCTGAACGATGTGAAGCGCATCGCGCACCTCGCGCGCCTCGAACTGGCCGACGCCGAAGCCGGCAATACGCTCGCACGCCTGAACGATTTTTTCGGTCTCGTCGAGCAGATGCAGGCCGTGGACACGGCCGGCATCGCTCCGCTCGCGCACCCGATCGAGCAGATCGAGGACGTGGCGCTGCGCCTGCGCGCGGACGCCGTGACCGAGACGGTCGACCGCGAAGCCTTCCAGCGCCCGGCGCCGGCGGTGCAGGACGGCCTGTACCTCGTGCCGCGCGTGATCGAGTAAGCGTTCGTTTTATTGCTGTCGCCGCCTTATCCGGCCGTCTGTCGCCTGCCGGACAAGGCGCTGCGGCGGCTCCCGTTTCCCGCGGGGCGCGGCCTGATCCGGCGCCCCGGACGGCGGTCCGGCAAGCCCGAATTCGCCGCCTTCGTTCTTCCAGGAACCACGCAATGCATGAAAAAAGCTTGACCGAACTGCGCGCCGCGCTGGCTGCCAAGGAGTGCTCCGCCGTCGAGCTGGCGCAGCTCTATCTCGGTCGGATTGACGCACATCAAGAGTTGAACGCTTTCGTCGACGTCAACCCGGAATTGACGCTTGCGCAGGCAAAGGCCGCCGATGCGCGCCTTGCGGCCGGCGAAAACGGCCCGCTGCTCGGCCTGCCGATCGCGCACAAGGACGTGTTCGTCACGCGCGGCTGGCGTTCGACGGCCGGCTCGAAGATGCTCGAGAACTACGTGAGCCCGTTCGACGCGACCGTCGTCGAGCGCCTTGAGCGCGCGGGCATGGTGTGCGTCGGCAAGACCAACATGGACGAATTCGCGATGGGCTCGTCCAACGAGAACTCGCATTTCGGCGCCGTGCAGAACCCGTGGGACCGCAAGGCGGTGCCGGGCGGTTCGTCGGGCGGCTCGGCCGCGGCCGTGGCGGCGCGCCTCGCGGCCGCCGCGACCGGCACGGACACGGGCGGCTCGATCCGTCAGCCCGCGTCGTTCTCGGGCGTCACCGGCATCAAGCCGACCTATGGCCGCGTGTCGCGCTACGGCATGATCGCGTTCGCCTCGTCGCTCGACCAGGGCGGCCCGTTCGCACAGAGCGCCGCCGACTGCGGCCTGCTGCTCAACGCGATGGCGGGCTTCGACGAGCGCGACTCGACGAGCCTCACCCACGATCACGAGGACTACGCGCGCCATCTGGGCGAGGCGTGGAGCGCCGGCGCCCCGGCCGGCAAGCCGCTCGCCGGCCTGCGCATCGGCCTGCCGAAGGAGTACTTCGGCGTGGGCCTCGCCGACGACGTGCGCGCGGCCATCGACGCGGCGCTGAAGGTCTACGAGTCGCTCGGCGCGACGCTCGTGGAGGTGACGCTGCCGAAGACCGAGTTGTCGATCCCCGTGTACTACGTGATCGCCCCGGCGGAAGCCTCGTCGAACCTCTCGCGCTTCGACGGCGTGCGCTACGGCCACCGCGCGGCCGAGTACCGCGACCTGCTCGACATGTACAAGAAGTCGCGCGCCGAGGGCTTCGGCCCCGAGGTGAAGCGCCGCATTCTGGTGGGCACGTACGTGCTTTCGCACGGCTACTACGACGCCTATTACCTGCAGGCGCAGAAGATCCGCCGCATCATCGCGCAGGACTTCCAGGAGGCGTTCAAGCAGTGCGACGTCATCATGGGGCCGGTCGCGCCGAGCGTGGCCTGGGACATCGGCGCGAAGGGCGACGATCCGCTGCAGATGTATCTCGCGGACATCTACACCCTCTCGACGAGCCTCGCGGGCCTGCCCGGCATGAGCGTGCCGTGCGGCTTCGGCGCGGGCGCGAACGCGCAACGGCCGGTCGGTCTGCAGATCGTCGGCAACTATTTCAACGAGGCCCGCATGCTGCAGGTCGCCGACGCCTTCCAGCGCGCGACCGACTGGCATCGCAAGGCGCCGGCAGAGGTGTGAACATGGCAACAACGCAATGGGAAGTCGTCATCGGTCTGGAGACGCACACGCAGCTTTCAACCGCGTCGAAAATCTTTTCGGGCGCATCGACGCAGTTCGGCGCGGCCCCTAATACGCAGGCCTGCCCCGTCGATCTCGCGCTGCCGGGCGTGCTGCCGGTGATGAACCGCGGCGCCGTGGAGCGCGCGATCCGCTTCGGCCTCGCGATCGGCGCGACGGTGGCGCCGCGCAGCATTTTCGCGCGCAAGAATTACTTCTACCCGGATTTGCCGAAGGGCTACCAGATCAGCCAGTACGAGATTCCGGTCGTGCAGGGCGGTCAGATCACGATTCAGGTGCCGGCCAACGAGAAGGCGGGCAAGGAAGCGTACGAGAAGACCATCAATCTCACGCGCGCCCACCTGGAAGAAGACGCCGGCAAGTCGCTGCACGAAGACTTCGCGGGCATGACGGGCATCGACCTGAACCGCGCGGGCACGCCGCTGCTCGAAATTGTTACAGAACCTGAAATGCGCAGCGCGGCGGAGGCGGTTGCTTACGCGAAGTCGCTGCACACGCTCGTGGTCTGGCTCGGCATCTGCGACGGCAACATGCAGGAAGGCTCGTTCCGCTGCGACGCGAACGTCTCCGTGCGCCCGGTCGGCCAGAAGGAATTCGGCACGCGCGCCGAGATCAAGAACCTGAACTCGTTCCGTTTCCTCGAAGAGGCGATCCAGTACGAAGTGCGCCGCCAGATCGAACTGATCGAGGACGGCGGCACCGTCGTGCAGGAAACGCGTCTCTACGATCCGGACAAGCGCGAGACGCGCTCGATGCGCAGCAAGGAAGACGCGCACGACTACCGCTACTTCCCCGACCCCGACCTCATGCCGCTCGTGATCGATGCCGCATGGGCCGAGCGCGTGAAGGGCGAGATGCCCGAACTGCCCGCGACGATGCAGACGCGCTTCGTGGAGCAGTACGGCGTGACGCCGTACGATGCGGGCGTGCTCACGTCGAGCAAGGCGATGGCGGCGTATTTCGAGGCCGTCGTCGCGAAGACGGGGGCCAACCCGGACAAAACGCAGGCGAAGTCGGCCGCGAACTGGCTGATGGGCGAAGTCTCGTCGCAACTGAACCGCGAAGGCCTCGAGATCGACGCCTCGCCGGTCACGGCGGAGCAGTTCGCGCTCTTGCTGCAGCGCATCGCCGACGGCACGATCTCGAACAAGATCGCGAAGGAAGTGTTCCTCGCGATGTGGGAAGAGAAGGCCGAGGGCGCGGACGCCGCCGACCGCATCATCGAAGCGAAGGGGCTCAAGCAGATCTCGGACACGGGCGCGCTCGAAGCGATCATCGACGAGGTGCTGGCCGCGAACGCGAAGTCGGTGGAGGAGTACCGCGCGGGCAAGGAAAAGGCGTTCAACGCGCTGATCGGCCAGGCGATGAAGGCCACGAAGGGCAAGGCCAATCCGCAGCAGGTGAACGAGCTGCTGAAGAAAAAGCTATCCTGAGCGTTCGTTTGCTCATCCATGGCAGGCTTCGACAGGGCGGTGCTGCGGGTCGACGGACCGCGCAGCGCCGCCCTGCCGTTTGAGGCGTCGCCCGCGCAAGGCGTCTGGCATAAGACGTCCGGCAGAAGAACAGGAGAACCATGCATGGCGAAGTCCCCGAGTCTCGACGATTACCGCGTGCCGTATTTCGGCGACAAGGCGGAGACGTTTTCGCTCGACGCGATCGATCCGGCGGCCAAGCCGTTCTCCAGGGGCAGCAAGGAAGGCGACCGCGACCGGCTGGCCGAGATCGGCGCGAAGATCGACGTGCAGCAGGAGCGCCTGCACGCACAGCGTCACCAGCGCGTGCTGCTCGTGCTGCAGGGCATGGACACGAGCGGCAAGGACGGCACGATACGCGGCGTGTTCCACGAGGTCGATCCGCTCGGCCTGCGCATCGTGGCGTTTCGCGCGCCCACGCCCATCGAGCTCTCTCGCGACTTTCTGTGGCGCGTGCATCTGCAGGTGCCCGCCGCGGGCGAGCTCGCCATCTTCAACCGCAGCCACTACGAAGACGTGCTGGTGCCGCGCGTGATGGGCCAGATCGATGAAGCCGAATGCGAGCGGCGCTTTCGCCAGATTCGCGATTTCGAGGCCATGCTCGCGGAAACGGGCACGACCATCATCAAGTGCCTGCTGCACATCTCGAAGGACGAGCAGAAGAGCCGTATCCAGGCGCGCATCGACGATCCGACCAAACACTGGAAGTTCGACGTCTCCGACCTCGAGGCGCGCAAGCACTGGGACGCGTATGGGGCGGCCTACCGCGACGCGCTCGCGGCTACCTCAACTGAATACGCGCCGTGGTACGTGGTTCCGGCGGATTCGAAGTCGCATCGCAACCTGATGGTGGCCGAACTGCTGCTGCGTCTCATGGAAAGCCTCAAGCTCGACTATCCGCCCGCGAAGCCGGAACTGAAGGGCCTCACGATCGAATAGGTCAACACCTGGCCTGGACCTGGCCGATATCAGGCCGAAACCATAAGGAAACGGAACATGCTGCGTGTGATTACCGCCAACCTCAACGGCATCCGTTCGGCGGCGAAGAAAGGCTTCTTCGAATGGTTCGGAGAGCAGAAGGCCGACGTGCTGTGTGTGCAGGAAATCAAGTGCTCGCAGGACGACATGACGCCCGAGTTCCTCGCGCCGCACGATTTCAAGGGCTATTTCCAGCACGCCGTGAAGAAGGGCTACAGCGGCGCGGGCCTCTATACGCGCCACGAACCCGACGACGTGATCATCGGCTTCGGCAGCGAGGAGTTCGATCCCGAAGGGCGCTATGTCGAGGCGCGCTTCGGCAAGCTCTCGATCGTTTCGGTGTACGTGCCGTCGGGGTCGAGCGGCGAGGAGCGCCAGGAGGCGAAATACCGCTTCATGGACGAGTTCATGCCGCATCTGGCCGAGCTCAAAGGCGCCGGGCGCGAGGTGGTCGTGTGCGGCGACGTGAACATCGTCCACAAGGAAATCGACATCAAGAACTGGAAGGGCAACCAGAAGAACTCCGGCTGCCTGCCCGAAGAGCGGGCATGGCTCACGAAGCTGTTCGACGAAGTGGGCTACGTGGACGTGTTCCGCACGCTCGACTCGCGCGCCGAGCAGTACACGTGGTGGAGCAACCGCGGCCAGGCCTACGCGAAGAACGTGGGGTGGCGTATCGACTACGAGATCGCCACGCCCGGCATTGCGGCCACCGCGAAGCGCACGTCGATCTTCAGGGACATCAAGTTCAGCGACCACGCGCCGCTCACCATCGACTACGACTGGAAGGCGAAGTCGTAAGCGCCGACCCGCGGGAAACCGCGGGGCAAAGGCGGCGCTTACGTTTCAGGGCGCCGCCACCTTGCGCCGCTGCGGCACGGCGATGCCCGCGTAGTCGGGCAGTTCGTCGAGCGGCTTGCCGATCGCCTTGGCGTAGAGCGGCAGCATGTCGGGCAGGCGCTTGATGATGTCCGCGCGCCGCGCCGGCGTGTACGGATGGACGTAGATGAAGCCATCGTCGCGGTCGCTTTTCGTCGCGAGGGCCAGCTTGTCCCACAGTGTGACGGCCGCGCGCGGGTCGAAGCCCGCGCGGGAGGCGATGTCGCTGCCGATCACGTCGGCTTCGGTTTCGTCGGCGTTGCCGTAGTGCATCTCGTAGAGCTGCGAGCCGATGCCGAGCGGAAATACGCCCAGATCCGCAAGCCCGAACAACTGCGGCACCGTGCCGGCTTCGATCTGCGCCGACTGCTGCTCGCCCAGGCGCTCGCGCAGATGCTCGCGCACCGCGTGCGCGATCTCGTGGCCGAGCAGCATGCCAAACTCGTTGTCGTTGAGCTTCACGCGGTCGAGCAGGCCGCTGTACACCACGATCTTGCCGCCCGGCAGGCAGTACATGCGGATATCGGGCGAGCGGATCACCGCCACTTCCCATTTCCAGTTCTTCACCCGGTCGCTCCACTTCTGCGCATAGGGTGCGAGACGGTCGACGAACTGGCGCACGCGCTGCACGCGCGGATCGGTGTCGGGGTAGAGGCGGTCCGAGTGCGCGGCGCCGCGCACGATCTCGGCGTACTCGGCGGCGGCCTGGGCCTCCAGCGCCGGCGACGGAATCAGGTTGCGAAACAGGGCGCTCTGGCCAAGGCGAACCTCGCGGCTCGCGTTTTGCGCGGCGGCGCTCGACGCCTCTTGCGCCGCGCTTGCGCTGCCTTCGGCCTGGGCGCCTTGCGCACCGCCTTGTGGCTGGGCCTGGACAGACGGCTCGGCCCCGGAGGCCGCCCCCGAAGGCGTAGCCGGAGCGGCGGGCGGCACCGTGGGCGCGGCGTTCTCGGCGAGCGCCCACGGAGCGGGCCAGGTCGCCAGCACCGCAAGCGCCATTGCGAGCGCGCGCACGCGTACCGCGCCCCGGCGCGCACGGCGTCGGGTCCGGAACCGGTCGAGGACGGCAGGCAGGGACGGGATCACGTCCGGATTCTCCACGGGGCGATACGAACGAGCAGGAGCATACCCGGTACGGCCAAAGCCGTGCACACGACGAAGTAATCAAACCAGCCGATTTTCGCGACCACGTAGCCGCTCGCCGCCGAGGCGAGCGTGCGCGGCACCGAGGCGAGGCTCGTGAAGAGCGCGAACTGCGTGGCGGTATAGCGCGGATCGGTGGTGCTGGCGATATAGGCGGTGAAGGCGGCGAGCGTGAGCCCCGTCGCGAAAGTCTCGAAGCCGTACACGAGCGCGAGCGCCACGGCGCGCGGGTCGAGCGCGACGTGCGCCGCGATGCCGAGCGCGGACGCCGCTTGCGCAACGGCATGGCTCACGGCGAGAACGCCGTCATAGATCGTGGCGAGCGACGCGGAACCGGGCCCGAGCTGCGCGAGCCACGCGAAGCCGAGCGTCGAGACGATCTGCAGGAGGCCGAAGATCCACAGTCCCCGCCCGATGCCGATCTTCACGAGCGCCACGCCGCCGATGATGCCGCCCGCGAGGCTCGCGCCGAACGCCGTCATCTTGGCGATCACGCCGATCTCGGTGCGCGTGTAGCCGATGTCGAGGAAGAACGACGTCGAGAGCGTGGTGGCCATCGTATCGCCGAGCTTGTAGAGAAAGATGAACGCCAGCACGAAGAGCGCGCCGGTCCAGCCGTCGCGCTGCACGAACTCGGCGAACGGCTGGACGATTGCCTCGCGCAGATTCTTCGGCGGCGCGCCGTGCACCTCGGGCTCGCTCACCACGAGCGACATGATCATGCCCGGAATCATGAACGCCGCCGTGACGGCGAACACCGTGCTCCACGGCAGATGGTCGGAGAGGATCAGCGCAAGCGAGCCCGGCACGAGCGCGGCGATCTTGTACGCGTTCACGTGGACGGCGTTGCCGAGGCCCTGCTGGGTATCCGTGAGCAGCTCGCGCCGGTAGGCGTCGATGGCGATGTCCTGGCTCGCGCCAAAGAACGCGACGAGCGCCGTGAGCGCGGCCACGGTCCAGATCGAATCCTTCGGCGAAACGAAGCCGAGCGTCGCGATCGCGCCCGCCACGAGAATCTGCGTGACCAGCATCCAGCCGCGCCGGCGCCCCGGACGCCAGCCCGGCAGACGCGGCACGTAGCGGTCCATGAGCGGGGCCCAGACGAACTTCCAGGTGTAGGGGAACTGGATCAGCGCGAAGAGGCCGATCTCTTTCAGATTCACGCCTTCGGAGCGCAGCCACGCCTGCACGAGGTAGACGAGCGTGAAGAGCGGCAGCCCCGAAGTGAAGCCGAGGAACACGCAGATCAGCATGTGCGTGTTCAGGTACGCGCGCCAGCCGGGATGGTCTTCGTGAGCGGCGATGTGATCGATGCGGGAGGGGGCCTCGTGGGGCGGATTCGGCATGTCGTCGTCAGCGGCGGCGGCGGTTTTTATGGGTCCGGGTTAAAAATGCGCCGCCGCTGCCTGGGTTCAGCCGGCTGACGTCATTTTTTCTTCACGCGATAGACCGCAAGACTACCACGCCAGTTCACACCCCATCGAACGGTCTGACCGCCATGCAGCACTGCGCGGTCGAGAATTTCGATGCCCACTTCGGGCGCGAGCGCCTCGAAATCCTTCACCGTGAGCACGCGCACGTTCGGCGTGTTGTGCCACTGGTAAGGCAGCGACTTCGACACCGGCATGCGCCCGCGCAGCACCGAAAGCCGGTGCGGCCAGTAGCCGAAGTTCGGGAACGACACGATGCATTCCTTGCCCACGCGAGCCGTCTCGCGCAGGATCGCGGCGGTCTGGTGGATGGTCTGCAGCGTCTGCGAGAGGATCGCGAAATCGAAGCTCGCGTCTTCGAAGAGGCGCAGGCCGTCTTCCAGATTCTGCTGGATCACGTTGATGCCGTTCGCCACCGAGGCGAGCACGCCCGCGTCGTTGAGCTCGATGCCGTAGCCCGTGCATTCGAGCTCCTCGCCGAGCAGCGAGAGCAGCGCGCCGTCGCCGCAACCCAGGTCGAGCACCTTCGAGCGCGGTTCGATCCAGCGCGCGATGGTGCGGAAGTCGGGACGGGCGGAAAGACTGTCGAAAGCGCTCGGGTTCATGCGCCCACCTCGCTGGCAATGCGTTCGTAGTAAGCGCGCATGACACCGTGATAGCGCGCGTCGTCGAGCAGGAATGCGTCGTGGCCGTGCGGCGCGTCGATCTCCGCGTAGGTCACCTGGCGCTTGTGGTCGAGCAGCGCCTTCACGAGTTCGCGCGAGCGCGCGGGTGCGAAGCGCCAGTCGGTCGAGAAACTCGCCACCAGGTACTTCGCCTTCGTGTGCGCGAGCGCCCTGGTGAGGTCGCCGTCGTAGGACTTGGCCGGATCGAAATAGTCGAGCGCGCGTGTGATCAGCAGATACGTGTTCGCGTCGAAGTAGTCGGCGAACTTGTCGCCCTGGTAGCGCAGGTAGGACTCCACCTCGAACTCCACGTCGAAGTTGAAGTTGTAGGCGTCTACGGCGCCCTCTGCGCGGCGCAGCGCGCGGCCGAATTTCTCCGCCATGTCGTCGTCGGAGAGATAGGTGATGTGGCCGATCATGCGCGCCACGCGCAGGCCGCGCTTCGGCTTCACGCCGTGCGCGTAGTAGTCGCCGCCATGAAAGTCGGGGTCCGAAAGAATCGCCGAGCGCGCGACCTCGTTGAACGCGATGTTCTGCGCCGAGAGCTTGGGCGTGGAGGCGATCACGATGCAGTGGCCAAGCCGGTCCGGATAGCGCAGACTCCACGCGAGCGCCTGCATGCCGCCGAGGCTGCCGCCCATCACGGCGGCGAACTTCTCGATGCCGAAGCGGTCGGCCACCCGCGCCTGGGCGTCCACCCAGTCTTCGACGGTGACGACCGGAAACTTCGCGCCGTACGGCTGGCCGGTGGCCGGGTCGACGCTCATCGGGCCGGTCGAGCCGAAGCACGAGCCCAGGTTGTTCACGCCGATCACGAAGAAGCGGTTGGTGTCGAGCGGCTTGCCCGGCCCGACCATGTTGTCCCACCAGCCCACGTTTTTGGGGTCGTCCGCATGGACGCCCGCGACGTGATGCGACGCGTTGAGCGCGTGACAGACGAGCACCGCGTTGCTGCGCGCGGCATTGAGCGTGCCGTAGGTTTCGACCACGAGGTCGTAACCGGCCAAGGCCATGCCGTTCTGCAGTTGCAGGGGCTCGTCGAAATGCAGTGTTTGTGGAGCGACGACGCCGATCGATTCCATTCGTTCCGCCTTGTCTTCGGGCGGCTAAACGGTGTCGGCGGGGCGCGGAGTGCGAAGGATTGGCGCGGCTGACGACCTCTTTAGCCGCATTTGTAATGAACCCGCGAGCGTTGGCTCAGAGGTTCGCGCGCCCGCAATCGAGTCAGCAAATCGGCGCGACGGTGTTTCAAAACGAACGCAAAGTATAGCGGAAAACGCGCCCGGCGAGGGGCTGGCCGACGCCTTGGCGCGCGGCCGCGCGCGATGAGCCAGCCCAAATGGCGGAGAGGCCGGAGAGACGCGGCAGGGGAGCGGTGGGCAGCGGACGGTTCATGCGGTTCTTCTCCTGGTGACGAAGCGCGGGACCGGCCCGGGCCGCGGCCCGCGAAACAGCGGCGGCCCGGGCTGTGCCTGGCGCGTGTTACTGAAGAATGACGCGAATCTGTTCGTCGGCGTGCTCGCTCGGAGAGCGCGTGAAGCCGCTCTGCGCGTAGCGGTGCCAGCAGCCGATCACATAGCGGACGACCAGATTCGCGCGTACAGCCGGATCGTACCCTTTCGGCAGGGCCGCTGCGCCGGCGGTGCTTTCACCCTGCTCGGCCTCGGCGACGCTCACGCGCAGGCACTGGCGCAGCGACGCCTCGATGCGGTCGAGCATCTGGTTCACGCGCTCGGCGAGCCGTTCGTGCTCGCCCACGAGGGCCTCGCAGGTCAGCACGCGCGTCATGCCGGCGTTCTTGGTGGAGAAGTTGATGAGCATGAGCGCAATGGCGCGAGCCTGGAGCACGCCGCTCGGCTCCTTCGCGACGATCTGGTTGATGAGCGCGAAGAGCGTCTGCTCGATGAAATCGATCAGACCTTCGTACATCTGGGCCTTGCTCGCGAAGTGGCGATAGAGCGCGGCCTCCGAAACGCCGATTCGCGCGGCCAGCGAAGCCGTGGTGATCTTTTCGCCGCGCGGCGTCTCGAGCATCGAGGCGAGCGTCTGGAGAATGTGGACGCGGCGTTCGCCCGGTTTCGGGCGGGCGGCGCGGCGAACCACGCCGGGTGGGTCGGTTGTTACGACTGCGTCACGCGTTTCGGTTGGCTGCATGAATGTCGCCCTCGTCTTTCGCCCCGGACGTGCTGCGTTCCGGCGCTTGCGTCGTCACCCCGTCTGCCGCAGTCTTCCTGACTGCAGGCCCGTTTGCAGCGATTTTAACGAACGAATGCGGTGATCGACATAGTGGGGTCGGCCGCGGCCCGACACGCGCAGCGCCGGCGCACGCGTGGGCAGATGGCCGGTGATCCACACCGTCCGGATGCCGAGCGCCCGGTAGCGCTTCAGATGGCCGTGCGTATCTTCGATCAGGATGGCGTCGGCCAGCGTCGCGCCCGCGCGGCGCAGCGTCTCGCGCAGCATGGCGCGGTCGGGCTTGGCGCGCCAGCGGTGGCGCGTGCGCATGTGCTCGATGGCGATCACGCGTTCGAACAGGCGCTCGATGCCCAGTTCCGCGAGCACCGCGCGCGCGTAGGCCTCGGGGGCGTTGGTCAGCACGAACTTGCGGCCCGGCAGCGCGCGCAGCGTGCGCGCGAGGCCGCGCTCGGCGTAGACCATCGAGCGCAGGTCGTCGAACGTGTGGACGACCTTCAGGAAGTCGTGCGGATCGACCGGATGATGACGCGTGAGGCCGAGGAGCGCGGCGCCGTAGCGCTGCGTGTAGCTCGTGCGCAGGTGGTTCGCGGCGTCGCGGCTCACGCCGAGCGTGTCGATGATGTACTGCGTCATCGCCGCGTTGATAGCCGGGAAGATCGCGCGCGAGGCGCCGTGCAGCGTGTTGTCGAGGTCGAAGAGCCAGACGGGGGCGCCGCGTTTGGCGCGCTGCGGCCGGCGTGGGCGCGGGCGGGAGACGGTCATGGCTGGAGGGGAGCGCGGCGGCCGGGCGTACCGGCCGCCGTGTATGACGTCCGCTCAGTGCGAGCGGATCATCGTGCCGAACGGCTGCTCGGTCAGGATTTCGAGCAGCACCGAATGCTCGATGCGGCCGTCGATGATGTGCACCGAGCGCACGCCGCTCTTGGCGGCGTCGAGCGCCGACGAGATCTTCGGCAGCATGCCGCCCGAGATCGTGCCGTCTTCGAAGAGCGCGTCGATCTCGCGGGCCGAAAGGTCCGTGAGCAGATTGCCTTCCTTGTCCATCACGCCCGGGATATTGGTCATCATCACGAGCTTCTCGGCGTTGAGCACCACCGCGAGCTTGCCCGCCACGAGGTCGGCGTTGATGTTGTACGAGAGACCGTCTTCGCCGAAGCCGATCGGCGAGATCACCGGAATGAACGCGTCGTCCTGGAGCGCCTTCACCACGGCCGGGTTGATCGCCTCGACTTCGCCCACCTGGCCGATGTCGACGTACTGGCCCGGGTTGTCGCGGTCCGGCATCATCAGCTTGCGCGCGTGGATGAGGCCGCCGTCCTTGCCCGTGAGGCCCACGGCATGCCCGCCGAAGTGGTTGATGAGCGTGACGATGTCCTGCTGCACCTCGCCGCCGAGCACCCACTCGACGACTTCCATCGTTTCCTCGTCGGTCACGCGCATGCCCTGGATGAAGGTGCCCTGCTTGCCGATCTTCTTGAGCGCCGTGTCGATCTGCGGGCCGCCGCCGTGCACGATGACCGGGTTGATGCCCACGAGCTTGAGCAGGATCACGTCGCGCGCGAAGCCCTGCTTGAGCCGTTCCTCGGTCATGGCATTGCCGCCGTATTTGATGACCACGGTCTTGCCGTGATACTGGCGGATATAGGGCAGCGCTTCAGCCAGAATTTCGGCTTTCAGGGTGGGGGCGATCTGCGAGAGGTCGATGGGCTCGGACATGGCGGCGGGAATGGACGAAGAGTCGGGGCGAAAACGGTTGAAACAGGCCGAATTGTACAGGACTGGCGCGGCGCAACAGGGATTTCGGCAGGGGTTGCGGGCAAGCGCGCAACACGGCGGGACGCGGGTTCGGCGGCCGCGTCATACGCTTGTCATGAGCGAATCCGCGGCCTGATTTTTTGTCCGGTCCGCGGGGCAACCGGTGGCCCGAACCCCATGGGCGGGCTGTGGCATTATTTCCTTACCGCCAAGGCCGGCATCATGAGGAGCGCGCCGCCATGACCGCTTCCGCCACCCCTGCCGCAGACGTGAAACACGTCCGCTGTCCACGTTGCGGCCGTCTGTTCGATTGCGGCCGGCATACCGAACCGTTCGACTGCTGGTGCCGTATGCTTCCGGCGCTGCCTGCGAGCGAGCTGGATCCGCGCGGGCGCTGCCTGTGTCCCGAATGTCTCGCCACGGCGGCGGCCGCCGCCGCGGTGCCCGAAGTGAGTAGACCGGGTTGATCCGCGCCGTCGAAGCGGCTGGATCGCTGGCGACAGCCTCCGACAGCCTCCCCAGGCAGAGGGTTGATTTCGTCGCCATCAAAGTTGATGTGCGTCAAAGATTTGGCGGGATTATTGGTGAAGATGCGGGAAATCGGGCGCGATCGTTCGTGCTCGGCGGTAAGGTTCGACAGCGTCGGCATTGCGGCCGGCGAGTCTCAGTGCATCAGATTATTTCGGGATAATGAATCGGATTCGTATGAACCGGTAAACTGACTCTATGCATCGCATCACCGTCAGCGCGCGCGTCAATCTTCGCCATCTGTTCTGGCTGCGCAGCCTCGCCATTTTCGGCCAGCTTTGCACGATTGCATTCGTGCAGTTCTTTCTGGGCGTGCATCTGCCGCTGCCGGCCATGCTGTTCGTGGTCGCCATGGAAGTGGCGTTCAACGGCGTCACCTGGATGCGCGTTGCGCAGGATCGTCCCGAGTCGAATCTCGAACTGTTCGGCCAGATCTGGGTGGATCTCGCCGCGCTCTCCGCGCTGCTGTTTCTCTCGGGCGGCACGACCAATCCGTTCGTCTCGCTCTATCTGCCCTCGCTCGCGATCGCCGCGGCCGTGTTGCCCTGGTATCTCACGGGCTGGCTCGCCACCTTCGCGGTGGCGTGCTACGTGCTGCTCGGCTTCGACAACGTGGCGCTCGACATGGACAACCCCGCCAACCTGTTCGTCTACTACCGTGCGGGCATGTGGGTGAACTTCATGGTGAGCGTCGGGTTGATCGTGTGGTTCGTGGCGCGCATGTCGCGCGCGCTGCGTCAGCGCGATGCCGCGCTCGGCGCCGCGCAGCAACGCCTGTTGCGCGACGAGCGCGCCGTTGCGCTGGGCGTGCAGGCGGCGACCGTGGCGCACGAGATCGGCACGCCGCTCTCGACCATCGCGATGCTCACCGAGGAGCTGCGCGACATGGCCCGCAGCGACAAGGCGCTCATCCCCTATACGAGCGACTTCGACCTGCTCGACAAGCAGATCTCGCTGTGCACGTCGGCGCTTGCGCGGCTGCGCAGCCGCGCGTCGTCGCAGGTCAGCCGCCAGGCGCTGGCCGAATGGATCGGTCCGTTCGTCGAGCAGTGGCGGCTGCGTCATCCCCACGTCACGTTCGAACAGATCGGCGAACCGCCCACCGATCTGAGCCTCGACGACAGCGTCGCGGTCGGCCAGATCCTGACTATTCTGCTCGACAATGCCGCGCGCGCCAGTCGAGATCATGTCACGCTGCGAGCTTGTCCGGCGCCGCGCGCGGGCTACGTCGATTTCGAGGTCTGCGACGCCGGGCCGGGCATTCCGGCTTCGCTGCGCAATGCGCTCGGCACGGTGCCCGTGGAGAGCACCCAGGGCGGCCACGGCGTCGGCCTTTATCTGGCGTTTTCGTCCGCCACGCGGCTCGGTGGCACGATCGAACTGACAGACGTCGCGGCGGGCGCGGGGCCGGCCGCATCCGACGGCGGGAGTGCCGGCACAGGAGCAGGCGGGGCAGTGGGCCGCCCAGACAAGCCGCGCGGTACGCGCGCGGTGCTGCGCGTGCCGGTGAAGGTTGGCAAGAGCGCCGCGGGGGATGCCGCGCGCAACGCCGACACGGCAGCCCCGGACATCGGTTCAGCAGGCGCCGGCCGGCCCGGCTCGGCGCCGCCTAACAACACGGAGAAGCAGGCATGAGCGACATGAATTTTCTGGTGATCGACGACGACGAGGTGTTCTCCGACATCCTCACGCGCGGCCTGACGCGACGCGGTTATCAGGTGCAGCAGGCGCACAACGCCGACGAGGCGATCCGCTTCGCGAACCAGCAGAAGTTCGCGCAGATCACGGTGGATCTGCATCTGGGTGGCGACTCGGGCCTTTCTCTCGTTGCGCCGCTGCGCCAGTTGCAACCCGACGCGCGCATGTTGATCCTGACCGGTTACGCGAGCATTGCGACGGCGGTTCAGGCCGTGAAGGACGGCGCCGACAACTACCTCGCGAAGCCCGCGAACGTCGAGATGATTCTCTCGGCACTGCAAAGCGATTCCAGTACGCTGCAGGCGGAGGAGGCTATCGAACACCCGGCGCCGCTCTCCGTCGCGCGGCTCGAATGGGAGCACATCCAGCGTGTGCTGGCCGAGCACAACGGCAATATCTCGGCTACGGCGCGCGCGCTCAACATGCACCGGCGCACGCTGCAGCGCAAGCTGGCGAAGCGTCCGGTGCGCCAGTAAGCGCCGACCGGCGCGAAGCGGCGCCCGCATGAAAGAAGGGCCCCGCGCGATGCGGGGCCTTTTGCATGCAGCGCAGCGGTGCTGCGCATGTCCGGAGCCGAAAAGTACCTAACGCACTTACAGCACGTAGCGCGACAGATCTTCGTCCTGTGCGACTTCGCCCAGAGCGCGGTCCACGTAAGCGGCATCCACCGTCACGCTCTCGCCCGCATGATTGCCGGCCGAGAACGACACGTCCTCCAGCAGCTTTTCAATCACCGTGTAGAGACGGCGCGCGCCGATGTTTTCGGTCTTCTCGTTCACGGCGAATGCGATTTCGGCCAGGCGCCGGATGCCGTCCTCAGCGAACTCAATCTGCACGTCTTCGGTGGCGAGCAACGCCTGGTACTGCTTGACGAGGCTCGCGTCAGTAGCGACGAGAATCGCTTCGAAGTCCTTCACAGAGAGCGAGTCCAGTTCCACGCGGATCGGGAAACGCCCCTGCAGTTCGGGGATCAGGTCGCTCGGCTTGGCCAGATGGAATGCACCGCTCGCGATGAAGAGGATGTGGTCGGTCTTGAGCATCCCATACTTCGTGTTGATGGTCGTGCCTTCCACGAGCGGCAGCAGGTCGCGCTGCACACCCTGGCGCGAGACTTCGCCGCCGCTGCCTTCGTTGTTGCGCGAGGCGATCTTGTCGATCTCGTCGAGGAACACGATGCCGTTCTGCTCGACGTTCTGCACGGCCTTCTGCTTGACCTCTTCGTCGTTGAGCATCTTGCCGGCTTCTTCGTCGGTGAGGAGCTTGAGCGCTTCCTTGACCTTCACCTTGCGGCGCGCCTTCTTGCCGCCGCCCAGGTTGGCGAACATCGAGCGGATCTGCTCGGTCATGTCCTCCATGCCCGGGGGCCCCATGATGTCCATGCCGACCTGCGGCAGCTCGACGTCGAGCTCGATCTCCTTGTCGTCGAGCTGGCCTTCGCGCAGGCGCTTGCGGAAGGTTTGGCGCGTGGCATTCTCGCTATCGCTGTGGCCGGATTCCGAAGACGACGAACCGAAGCCCACCGGGCGCGCGGTCGGCAGCAGGATGTCGAGAATGCGGTCTTCGGCCTGGTCGGTGGCCTTGCTGCGCACCTTGCGCATTTCCGACTCGCGCGTCTGCTTGACCGAAATCTCGATCAGGTCGCGCACGATGCTATCGACGTCGCGGCCCACGTAGCCCACTTCGGTGAACTTGGTCGCCTCGATCTTGATGAAGGGCGCGTCCGCGAGCTTCGCGAGGCGGCGCGCGATCTCGGTCTTGCCGACGCCCGTCGGCCCGATCATGAGGATGTTCTTCGGCGTGATTTCCTGGCGCAGCGGCTCGGCCACCTGCTGGCGGCGCCAGCGGTTGCGCAGCGCGACGGCCACGGCCTTTTTCGCTTTCGCCTGGCCAATGATGTGCTTGTCGAGTTCCGAGACGATCTCGGCGGGGGTCATGGTGCTCATCCTGATTCCTTGGCGTCTGTCCGGGGTTACTCGATGGTTTCGATCACGCGGTTGTGGTTCGTGTAGATGCACATGTCGCCCGCGATTTCGAGCGACTTCTCGACGATCTCGCGCGGCGAGAGCTCGGTATTGTCGACGAGCGCGCGTGCCGCGGCCTGTGCGTACGAACCGCCCGAGCCGATTGCGCAGATGCCGCCTTCGGGGTCGAGCACGTCGCCGTTGCCGGTAATGACGAGGGTGGTTTGCGCATCGGCGGCGATCAGCATCGCTTCGAGGCGGCGCAGCATGCGGTCGGTGCGCCAGTCCTTCGCGAGTTCGACGGCGGCGCGCGTGAGGTTGCCCTGGTGCTTTTCGAGCTTGGCTTCGAAGCGGTCGAGCAGCGAGAACGCGTCGGCCGTGCCGCCGGCGAAACCGACCATGACCTTGCCGCCGTAGATGCGCCGGACCTTCTTCGCGCCACCCTTCATGACGATGTTGCCGAGCGTGACCTGGCCGTCGCCGCCGAGCGCGACCTTGTCGCCGCGTCGCACGGAAACGATCGTCGTGCCGTGAAATTGCTCCATGTGGGTTCCTTTTTACCGTTGATGCCGGGTGTGGGCGGACGGGCGCAGCGGCGGTCGGGGCGCCGCGTCCGGAATACGGAGCGCGCGGCACACGCGGTACGGCGCGTGGCTCTGACGCATTATCGATTCAAGTTTAGGGCGGGTAGGGGCACTTCAAGGGCCGGCATCCCGGAAAAGCGGGCGCAAAAAAACGCTCCGGCCCGTGAAAACAAAAAAGCGCACGGGACTCCGTGCGCTTTCACGTGGAAGGCGGTAGTGCGCGGCGCGCTATCCGCGCCGGCGGGCCGATCAGTCGCCGAACAGCTTCTGGCGCAGTTCGCGGCGCTCCTGCGCCTCGAGCGACAGCGTGGCCGTGGGCCGCGCGAGCAGACGCGGAATGCCGATCGGCTCTCCGGTTTCCTCGCACCAGCCGTACTCGCCCGAGTCGATGCGCGCCAGCGACTGCTGCACCTTCTTCAGCAGCTTGCGCTCGCGGTCGCGCGTGCGCAGTTCGAGCGCATGCTCTTCCTCGATGGTCGCGCGGTCGGCCGGGTCCGGCACGATCACGGTTTCGCGCAGGTTCTCGGTGGTCTGGCCCGCATTGCGGAGGATTTCCGCCTGCAGTTGTTCGAGCCGGTTCTTGAAGAAGGCGAGCTGATCCTCATTCATGTAATCCTTGTCGCTCATCTTCAGGATTTCGGCTTCAGTCAAGAGTCGTTTCGTCGTCATCTGGCTTGCTTCTTCAATGAGTGAGGCAAAACTTGCACATATTGCCTGCACTTTTGTGTTACCCGCAATGGCCTTGTATTACGCGCCGTTCTTTTTATGCTCAAACGCTGGTGGGCACGGACGATGCGCTGTCGTGACGCCCAAAGCGCCGCTGCGGGGCCGAACTCCTCTGGAAACCGGTCTTCAGATGCTCCTGAGGCATGTTTCATACCGGCTGCCCGCTGCGCCGCGGCACGCTACCGCGTTCTGCCGGTGGGGCCAGACCATCCGGACCGGATTTTCCGGTGGGTTGCCCATTTGCTCGTACTCGTCGTACTTTCCGCACTGTCGGCACAGCCTGTACGCTCTTGCCTGCCCGCGCTTTTGTCCGTCCGCGTTTTCGCTTGTCCGGTTTTACGCCGGTTTGGCTTAACGGGCGGCCGCTGCCTGCATTCCAGTGGGGCCGTATTGTAACTGAATCGCAAACTCGCACCGCAAGCGGGAAATCCCTTCCTTTTCCCTACCGGCGCGCTTCAGTCGATATCCGGAAAATATAACGCGCCGTCAGTGAAAAAGCGATGGTCGGGTACGTTATTGCGTGGGGTAGCAGACGGCGGGGGCGGGCGGGGTAGGGCCGGCGGGGCGGGAAGCCGGGCATGGCCGGGCGCGCCTCGGCGCGCGGGCCAGCCGTAGGCCTGGGCGAAGGGTCAGACGAGGCAGGCGTCGAGGCCGTCGGTGATGAGATCCTGCGGCAGTTCGATGCCGATGAACACCATCTTGCTGTTCTTCTTCTCGACCGGCAGCCACTTGGCGGCAAGGTCGCTGCCCATCATCTGGTGGACGCCCTGGAACACCACCTTGCGATCCACGCCCTTCATGTACAGCACGCCCTTGTAGCGCAGCAGGCGCTCGCCATAGATCTGCAGGATGCCGCCGAGGAAGTCTTCGAGCCGGTTCGGATCGAACGGGCGGTCGCTGCGATACACGAACGACTTGATCTTGTCGTCGTGATGCGCGTGGTGATGATGGCCGTGGTCGTGGCCTTCGTGGTTGCATTGGCCGTGATCGTGGTCGCAGTCCGCGTGGTCGTGATCGTGCGTATGGCCGTGATCGTCGTGCGCGTGGGCGTGCGTGTGCGCATGATCGTGCTCGTCTTCCGCGAGGAAGTCCGGGTCGATCTCGAGCTTCGCGTTCAGGTTGAAGCCGCGCAGGTCGAACACTTCCTTGATGTCCGCTTCGCCGAAATTCACCTGACGAACCTGCGCCTTCGGATTCATATGCAGCACGCGATGGCGCAGATCCGCGAGTTCCTTTTCGTCCACGAGGTCGGCCTTCGTGATGAACAGGCGGTCGGCGAAACCGACCTGGCGCTGCACCACTTCGTGCTCGTCGAGCTGGTGGTTGCCGTGCTTCGCATCCACGAGCGTGATGATCGCGTCGAGCAGGAATTCGTCGGCGATCTCGTTATCCATGAAGAACGTCTGCGCGACCGGGCCCGGGTTCGCGAGGCCGGTGGTCTCGATCACGACGCGGTCGAAATCGAGCTTGCCGTCGCGCTTTTGCTGCGCAAGGTCGCCGAGCACGCGCGCGAGGTCGCCGCGGATCGTGCAGCAGATGCAGCCGTTGCTCATCTGGATGATCTGCTCGTTGCTGTCCTGCACGAGGATTTCGTTGTCGATGTTCTCTTCGCCGAACTCGTTTTCGATCACGGCGATCTTCATGCCGTGCTGTTCGTTCAGGATGCGCTTGAGCAGCGTGGTCTTGCCGCTGCCGAGGAAGCCGGTCAGGATGGTGACGGGGATCATGGTTGCCATGCTGGGTGCCTGTTCTGTGGTGCAGTGCGATCGGAAATCGGCGCCGGCCGCAAGGCGCGCCCGAAAGGCGGGCGCGGCGGCCGTCGTCCAGTGTTACAACATAACTAGCTATTGAAACATATCTGAGGGCAGGACGCTGGAAGCGCCCCGGCGGGGTCGTTTTTGCCCGATATGGGGCGGGATCGGCGAGCCCCGGCAGGGGCCATGCCCCTTCGCCCATCGGGCCGCTCAGACGATTTGCAGCAGCAGACCCTTCAGGTACTCGCCTTCCGGGAAGGCGGTCAGCAACGGGTGATCGACGCCGGCACCCAGGCGCTTCAGGATGCGCGCATCGACCTTCGCGTCGGCGGCCGCGCCTGCGACGATCTTCTGGAACAGCTCCGCGTCGATCGCGCCCGAGCACGAGTATGTGAAGAGCAGGCCGCCCGGGCGCAGCAGCTTCAGGCCCGTCAGGTTGATGTCCTTGTACGCGCGCGCGGCGCGGTCCACGTGCTCGCGCGAGGCGGCGAACTTGGGCGGATCGAGCACCACCAGATCGAAACGCTCGCCTTCTTCGTGCAACCGGCGCAGCGTCTTGAAGGCGTCGGCGTCGAGCCAGGCCGCGCGGGCCGCATCGAAACCGTTCTCCTCGACGTTCTTTTGCGCCGTCGCGAGCGCCTCGCCCGACGAGTCGATCGACACCACGCGCGTCGCGCCGCCCTTGAGCGCCGCGAGCGAGAAGCCGCCCGTGTAGCAGAAGCAGTTCAGCACCTCGCGTTCGTGCGCGAAGGTTTGCACGAGCGCGCGGTTATCGCGCTGATCGACGTAGAAGCCGGTCTTGTGACCGTTGCGCACGTCGACGTGATAGCGCACGCCGTTTTCGCTCGTGACGATGGTTTCGGGCGGCTCGTCGCCCGCGAGCCGGCCCGTGATCTGTTCGAGCCCTTCCTTCTCGCGGATCGACACGTCCGAGCGTTCGTAGACGTTCGGGCAGCCGGTGGCCGCCGCGAGCGCGCCGACGATCGCCTCCTTCCATGCCTCCACGCCTGCCGCCATGAACTGGCAGACGAGCTGGCCACGGCCCGGGGTGCCGTTCGCGCCATCCGCGCGATCCTCGACATAGTGATCGACGATCAGCCCCGGCAGGCCGTCGGCCTCGCCGAAGATCAGGCGCACGGCGCCGGTATTGCTCACCATGGCCTCGCGGTGCGCGACGGCGCGCTGCACGCGGCGCTTGAAGAACGCGTGGTCGATGGGTTCGTTTTCGTCGAAGCTCCAGACGCGCGCGCGGATCTGCGAGTGCGGGCTGTATGCGGCGCGCGCGAGGAAGCGGCCGTCGTGCGAGCGCACGATGACGGTCGCCCCGAGGGCGGGCTTGCCCTCCACGCGGTCGATCGCGTTCGCATAGACCCACGGATGGCGGCGCAGCAGGGATTTTTCTTTCGACGGTTTGAGCGTGACGATATTCATGGTGAGTTCGGTACGGAAAAGCGCGGCGCACGGCGACCGTTGAGGGCCGCCGTTCAAGCTCGCCAATTTGCGTCAGTCGCGTTTCTTCGCGCGGGGATGCGCGGTGTCGTAGACCTTCGCGAGATGCTGGAAATCGAGCGACGTATAGACCTGGGTGGCCGCGATGCTCGCATGGCCGAGCAGCTCCTGCACCGCGCGCAGGTCGCCGCTCGACTGCAGCAGGTGGGTGGCGAACGAGTGCCGCAGCACGTGCGGGTGGACGTTCGCCGGAATGCCCGCCGCGATTGCCGCGCGTTTCACGCGTTCGCGCACCACGCCGGGCGCCATGCGGTTGCCGCGCACGGAGAGAAAGAGCGGGGCGTCGTCGTGCTTCACGAGCGCGTCGCGTACGGCGAGCCATGCGTCGAGCGCGTCGAGCGCCTTGCGGCCGACCGGCACCATGCGGTGCCGGTTGCCCTTGCCATGGACTTCGACTTCGGCGGCGTCGCGCTTGAGCCAGCCCGCCGATTCGTAGTCGTCGCGCCGCACGTAGCGCACGTCGAGCCCCACGAGCTCGGCGAGCCGCAGCCCCGACGAGTAGAACAGTTCGAGCATCGCGCGGTCGCGCAGCGACTCGGCGCTGTCGCTGCCGGCATCGGTCTTGCCGGCGGGCGCGGGCGTCTCCATCAGGCGCTGCGCATCGTCCACCGAAAGCGCCTTCGGCAGCGTCTTCGCGCGTTTGGGCGCGCGCACGGCGGCCACCGGGTTCGCTTCGAGTTCGATGCGGCCCGCGAGCCAGCGGTAGAACGCGCGCCATGCCGAAAGCCGATGCGCGATCGAACGCGCCGAAAGCCCGCCGGCGTGCGCGCGCGCCGCGGCGCCGCGCACGTCGGCCGCGCTCACCTGTTCGAGCGGCCGGCCGTTCGCGACCTTCTTGAGCTCGTCGAGCTCGTGCGTATAGCCGCGCAGCGTGTGAGCCGACAGCCGCCGCTCGTGCTCGAGGCTCGCGAGGTAGTCGGCGATCGGATCGGTCGGGTTCACGGTGGCGGCGTCTTTCGCTTCGGTTGTGCTTCGGTTGCGTTCAGGCTCAGTGCGGCAGCAGGCGCGTGAGCGCCGCGCTCGCGAGACCGCCGATCTGCGTGAGAAAGTCCGTCGCCATGCCGTCGTGAAAGCGGCGCGCATCGGGCGAGCCCATCACCAGCAGGCCGAACGCGCTGCCTTCGGGCTCGCTGCCGCCGTCCGCCGCGGGTGCGCGCAGCGCGATCAGCGCGACCGATTCCGACGCGCCATCGGTCGCGTCGAGCCATTGCGCCGCTTCGAAACCCGAGTTCGCGCCGCAGTAGGGCACGGCAAGGCTGTTGGCGAAGAGCCGCACTTCCTCGCCGGTGTGGCGTGCGAAATCGGCTTGCGTATAGGCCTCGGCCACGTCCCAGAGACGCAGCGTCGCCTGCGGCACGTCGAACACGTCGAGCAGGTTCTGGGTGATCGTGCGCGGCAGCGCGTACGGATCGCGCTCGGCGATCACGCGCTGGGTCCAGCGGGCGAACTTCGTTGCAATGCTGTCGTTCTCGTGGCCGTAGCGCAGCAGCTCCGAAAGGCGGCGCTCCAGATGCTTGTTCTTCTCGCGCAGCATTTCCATCTGCCGCTCCTGCAGCGACACGGCGGCCTTGCCGTGCGGGTTGCCGAGCTTGATGGCGGCAAGCAGTTCGGCATGCTCAACGAAGAACTCGGGATTGGCAATCAGGTAGTCGGCGACTTCGCGATCGTTCATGTTGGTGGCGCGTTGTGGACGGACGGCGCGCAAGGCGCCGGCATGACAGCGGTAAAGCGGGTGAACCGGACGCCGGCCCCGGTCGGCAATTCAGTCGGCAAGCTCGATTTCACCTTCGAATACGGTTGCGGCCGGCCCGGCCATCGTGAGCGCGGCGGATTCGTCGCGTGCGCCGTCCCAGGCGATGGTCAGCGCGCCGCCGTGCGTATGCACGAGCACCGGCGAGTCGAGCAGTCCGCGGCGGATGCCGGCGGCCACGGCCGCGCAGGCGCCCGTGCCGCAGGCGAGCGTTTCGCCCGCGCCGCGCTCGTAGACGCGCAGCCGCACCTCATGGCGCGAGACGATCTGCATGAAGCCGGCATTGACCTTGTGGGGAAAGCGCGGGTGCGCCTCGACCACAGGGCCGTCGACGAGCACCGGGAAGGCTTCCACATCGTCCACCACCTGCACGGCATGCGGGTTGCCCATCGAGACGACCGAAATCCAGCGGGTTTGCCCGTTCACTTCGAGCGGCCAGAGCGTGTCGTTGCCCTCGCGGCGACCTTCCAGGCCGCTTGCGTCGAACGGCACGCGCGCCGGCTCGAACACCGGGCTGCCCATGTCCACGACGACCTCGCCGTTGTCCTGCATCGCGAGCGAGATCGTGCCGTTCTGGACCTGGACGCGCACGCGTTTCGCTTCGGTGAGCTTGCGATCGCGGACGAACTTCACGAAGCAGCGCGCGCCATTGCCGCAGTGCTCGACCTCGCCGCCGTCGCAATTGAAGATGCGATAGCGAAAATCGACGCCCTCGATGGTGGGCTTTTCGACAAGCAGCAACTGGTCGGCGCCGACGCCGAAATGGCGGTCGGCGAGCGCGCGCACCCGCTCGGGCGTGAGCGCGAGCGGCTGGCTGTAACCGTCGAGCACGACGAAGTCGTTGCCGGCGCCGTGCATTTTGGTGAACTTGAGCTTCATGCCGCTATTGTAAGTGAGGTACGCGCATACGCCACGCGTTGGCCGTGGCGAAGACTTCCCGGTGCGCAGCCTTAACCATACACGCTCGGCTCACCCGGCGGCCGCGTCTTGAATCGCTTGTGCACCCAGTAGTACTGCTCGGGAATGCGCGGAATCTGCTCTTCGAGGAACGCGTTCATCCGGCGCGCATCCTCCTCGTCGTTGCCGGTGGGATAGTTGTCCCACGGCTTGAACACCTTGAGCCGGTAGCCCTTGTAGTTCGGCAGCACCTCGCCGATGAACGGCACCACCTGCGCACGTCCCACCTTCGCGAGCCGCCCCACGGCGGTCAGCGTGCAGGTCGGCACGCCGAAGAACGGCACGAACGTCGAATTGCGCGCGCCGTAGTCCATGTCCGCGCCGAGCATCACGGGCTTGCGGTCGCGCAGCCAGCGCAGCACGACGCGCGCGCTGTCCGCGCGGCTCACCATCTCCGCACCGAAGCGGCTGCGCCCGGCCTTGGCGGCTGCCTCGAACTCGGAGTTGGAGAACGGCTGATAGAGCGAGCCGCAGGGCCGGTGCAGCGAGTAATTCAGGAACATCGAACCCGCCTCGATGCCGACGAAGTGCAGGCCGAGGAACAGCGTGGGCGGGAGGTCGGGATCGGTGAGGTCGATCTCGCTGTCGAGCTCGACGAGCTTTTCGAGCTTCTTCGCGGAGCCGAACCACTGCACGCTGCGCTCCATGTAGCTGCGGATCGCATGGCGAAAGTGCTGGCCTGCCACCTCTTCGCGCTTCTCGTCGCTCCACTCGGGAAAGCAGAGCTTGAGATTGGTGTGGACCACGCGCTTGCGGCGGCTGGGAATCTGGTAAAGCAGCCAGCCGAGCCCGTCGCCGAGACGCGCGACGAAACCATAGGGCAGGATCGCGAACAGCTTGAGCAGGCCGATGGCGAAATGGGAGCCGAGCTTGCCTATCATGCGGCAGCTCCCACGTCGGGCGCCGATGCGTGGACAGCGGCAGCGAGGCCAGCAGGAACGGAAACGGGGGCGAATGCGGTGGACTGCACGCGGCGGCACTCTGCGACAAATTAAGGAAGTCGCTATAATAAGGGCTTCGCCGAGTTAATAGACAACTTGCGGGGCGAAGCCGGCTGGCAGCAGATCGTGCCGATCCATTCAGGATAAACACACGATCAGGTGCAAGCCGGGCAGGAAATCCGCTAAAGCGTCGCCGCTTCAGACCTCCCGAAGTTGGCTACGTGAAACTCAACCGTCACCAGCTACAGGAGTCACAAGCGTGGCAAACGATTATTTCTTCACCTCCGAATCCGTCTCCGAGGGCCATCCGGACAAGGTCGCCGACCAGATCTCGGACGCGATCCTCGACGCCATCCTCACCCAGGACAAGTATTCGCGTGTTGCTGCCGAAACGCTGTGCAACACGGGTCTCGTCGTGCTCGCCGGTGAAATCACCACGACCGCGAACGTCGACTACATCCAGGTGGCGCGCGACACGATCAAGCGCATCGGCTACGACAACACCGACTACGGCATCGACTACCGCGGCTGCGCGGTGCTCGTCGCTTACGACAAGCAGTCGCCGGACATCGCCCAGGGCGTGGACCGCGCGCACGACAACAACCTCGACCAGGGCGCCGGCGACCAGGGTCTGATGTTCGGCTATGCGTGCGATGAAACGCCCGAACTGATGCCGCTGCCGATCCACCTGTCGCACCGCCTCGTCGAGCGCCAGTCGAACCTGCGCCGCGACGGCCGCCTGCCCTGGCTGCGCCCGGACGCGAAGTCGCAGGTCACGATCCGCTATGTCGACGGCAAGCCGTTCGCGATCGACACGGTCGTGCTCTCGACGCAGCATTCGCCGGACATCGACCTGCCCACGCTGCGCGAAGCCGTGATCGAAGAGGTCATCAAGCCCGTGCTGCCGGCCGACCTGATCAAGGGCGACATCAAGTTCCTCGTGAACCCGACCGGCCGTTTCGTGATCGGTGGCCCGCAAGGCGATTGCGGCCTCACGGGCCGCAAGATCATCGTCGACACGTACGGCGGCGCAGCCCCGCACGGCGGCGGCGCGTTCTCGGGCAAGGATCCGTCGAAGGTGGACCGTTCGGCCGCCTATGCGGGCCGTTACGTCGCGAAGAACATCGTGGCCGCGGGCCTCGCGTCGCGCTGCCTGATCCAGGTGTCGTACGCGATCGGCGTGGCGCAGCCGACCTCGGTGATGGTCAACACGTTCGGCACCGGCAAGGTTTCGGACGCCACCATCACGAAGCTCGTGCGCGAGCACTTCGACCTGCGTCCGAAGGGCATCATCCAGATGCTCGACCTGCTGCGCCCGGTCTACGAGAAGACCGCGGCTTACGGCCACTTCGGCCGCGAAGAGCCGGAATTCTCGTGGGAAGCGACCGACAAGGCGCTTGTGCTGGCCGAAGCGGCCGGCACCGAGCCGGTGGGCGCGCTGGCTTAAGACGCGTCGAGCGTTGTAAGGGGACGGTTTGCCGCCCCCGAAGAAAACCCCGCAGGGCGGCGAGCCCGTGCGGGGTTTTTTGTGGCCGGTTGCCGACGTTAGCGCATGGCGAACGCGAACCATCCCGTGCTGCTGGCCGACGTGCGGCGCGGCCGGCGCGCGCCGCTCGGAGCGCGGTTGGCGCTTGCCGAGGTGCCGACGGCGCTGAATGCCTGCAGCGGCGTATTCGGCCGATACAGCAGCGTGCGCAGCGAGAAATGCCGCTTGCCCGAACGCATGCGCAACACCGAAAAGAAAGAATGGAACCAGGTGCGCATGCCGTCGACGGGCTTCGCTTCGCGCACTTGCGAGGCGAGCGCGCGCGTGCGCGCGGCATGGTGCCGCAGCGCGCGCATCACATGGCGGCGCGTAGGACGTGCCGCCTTCAGTGCGGCATGGGTGAGACGACGGCTATCGAAAAGGGTATGCATGGTCTTAACGGAATCGGAGGCGCGTAGCGCCGTGCGTGGCGCTTTGTTTGCAGCAGCAAACGTGCCTGTCGCGACGGTATCGGGAAACGGCGCAGGAAACGGTGGACGCCCCGCGGCACGTGCACGGTAGGGCGAGGGAGGCAGCGGACAGGGCTTGCGTTCTCTGGCGGGCCTCGCAGCGGTTGCGGGCCGCCCGTCCTTGCGAATTCGGATCAACAAAATCAAACGACATCCGCGCAGGCTACACGCGTTTCGTGACCTGCTGAAGTCGGTGAAACCCCCGCCTTCGCGCGCGTTTGGCGCCTGCGATCCCGCCCTTTGACGTCATGACGGTGCGCGTGCCCCAACGCCGTGCGCTTTCCCGAACGCTCAGTCGCTTTACAATCGGATAATCGGCGCGCGTGGTTCGCGCGGCCCGACGCCAAAGACACAAAGACATCGAATAACGGAAGTCCCATGTCAGTCCAGTCAAAGAAGGAACAGGTACAGGCGCTGCGCGAGCACGGCTTCGTGGTGGTGCCGGGGCTCGTCTCGCCCGAGCGGTGCGAGGAACTGAAGCGCATCGGCGAGACGCAATTGCGGGAGGCTGCCGCCCCCCTCGAATTCGAAGCCGATCTGCGCTATCCCGGCGCACCCGCCTCGAAGGAAGCGCCGGGCGGCCATACGGTGCGGCGCCTGCTCGACGCGTACTCGCGCCACCCGCGTTTTCGCGAATGGGCGACGTCGCCCGAGATCGCCGGCTGGATGGAGGTCTATTTCGGGGAAACGCCGGTGCTGTCGCGCGCGCATCACAACTGCATGATGTCCAAGCATCCCGCCTACGGGAGCCTTACCGGCTGGCATCGTGACGTGCGCTACTGGTCGTTCGAGCGCGACGATCTCGTTTCCGTCTGGCTGGCACTAGGGCCGGAGACGGTGGAAAACGGCGGCCTCTGGTTCGTGCCCGGCTCGCACCAGGAGGCGTTTACCTCGGAGCGCTTCGACGCCTCCAAATTCTTCCGCGCGGACCTGCCCGAGAATCGGGCATGGATCGACCGCGCGGTGTCGCCGACGCTGCAGACCGGCGACGTGGTCTTCTTCCACTGCAATACGCTGCACTCGGCGGGGCAGAACCAGACCGATCAGGTGAAGTTCTCGCTCGTGTTCACCTACCACGGCGCGAGCAACGTGCCGCTGCCCGGCACGCGTTCGGCGTCGTTGCCCGAAGTCCCGTTCTGAGCGGAGCGCCGGCCGAAGGGGGGGCGCAAGCGGCCATAAGCGGGTATAAGCGGACGCTAGCGCCGCCGCCCCGAAGTCGCGAGTCCCGTGAGGCCGGCGATGGTCGCCACCACGCCGCCTGCGATCAGCCAGATCGTGCGGTCGGTGGGGGCGCCGGTGAAAAGCCGCGACATGTCGTTCGCGAACGAATGGAACGACTGGCCGCCGAAATACAGCAGCACGACGCCGCAGGCGATCAGCGCGAACGAAAGCGCCTTGACCATGGAAAACCTCTTCGGTGGGACGGACGCCGCAGTGTAGGCGAGCGGCGCGGCGGCGTCCATGGGGGCCCGCTGCCGCGGATCGTCCGCGCTGTTTTCTCGCTCCGCATTCTGCGTGGCGTCCCGCGCCGTATCCCGCATACTGGGCTTCTGCAGAGCGCGCGCGGATTGGCTAACATGGCAGCCTCCGTCGCGTCTTGCGCGCAGCGGAGCCCCGGCGCCGCACCTGCGCGCGCGGGGCGGCCGCCTTCACGCTGCCGGCCGCCCACTTTCCCCGTTTTCGTCAAGGATTCAATCAATGGCCTACGAAGCTGCTTCTGAGCGCTATTCGGAGATGCAATACCGTTTTTGCGGCAAGTCGGGACTCAAGCTGCCGGCGCTGTCGCTCGGCCTGTGGCACAACTTCGGCGACACCACGCCGATTTCGACGCAGCGCGAGATCCTGCGTACCGCGTTCGATCTGGGCATCACGCACTTCGATCTCGCCAACAACTACGGCCCGCCGTACGGCAGCGCCGAGACCAACTTCGGCCGCATCTTCAAGGATGACTTCCGCCCCTACCGCGACGAACTGCTGATCTCGTCGAAGGCCGGCTGGGACATGTGGCCCGGTCCCTACGGCCAGGGCGGCGGCTCGCGCAAGTACGTGCTGGCTAGCCTCGACCAGAGCTTGCAGCGCATGGGGCTCGACTACGTCGACATCTTCTACTCGCACCGTTTCGACGTGGAAACGCCGCTCGAAGAGACGGCCGGCGCGCTCGCCACGGCCGTGCAGCAGGGCAAGGCGCTCTACGTCGGCATCTCGTCGTATTCGCCCGCGAAAACGCGCGAGATGGCGAAGCTGCTGGCCGAATACAAGGTACCGCTGCTGATCCATCAGCCGTCGTACAACATGCTCAACCGCTGGATCGAGCACGGCCTGCTCGATACGCTCGAAGAAGTCGGCGCGGGCAGCATCGCGTTCACGCCGCTCGCCCAGGGCCTGCTCACCAACAAGTATCTGAACGGCGTGCCGGCCGACGCGCGCGTGAACCGTCCGGGCGGCGGCTCGCTCAAGGGCGAGCACCTGAGCGCGGGGAACATCGGGCATGTGAAGAAGCTCGACGAGATTGCCCAACGCCGCGGCCAGAGCCTCGCGCAGATGGCCATCGCGTGGACGCTGCGCGGCGGCCGCGTGACTTCGGCGCTGATCGGCGCAAGTCGTGCGGAACAGGTGCGCGAGAACGTGGCCGCGCTGAAGAATCTCGATTTCTCGCCGGAGGAACTCGCGGAGATCGACCGCTACGCCATGGAAGGCGGCGTCAATCTTTGGGAAAAGCCGTCCACGGATCAGCACATCTGATTCGCGTCGTATCGGTTCTGGACGCCTCGCGCACGCGAGGCGTTTCTTTTTCTGCATTACAGATCATTACGGACGGCGCGATTCTTCTCGCTGTCATGCTCCGCTGCTAACGTCGCCGCAGTCCTTGCTGCGAGTAGAGCCGATGGAGCCCACGACCGCCGACCGAACCGCCGCTTGCGCCCCTGCGCGGGCCGCGATGCAGCCGCCCGATATTCGCGCAAACGCCGCGATGCTGGCTTTCGCGGGACTCGCGCTCGCCTGGCAACTGGCGGGGCTGCCGCTCGTTGTGCGCGCATCGGGCGGGCTGTCGCTGGCGCTGCTCGCGACGCTCGTGCCGGTCGTGCTCGCCACGCCGGTCCACTGGGGCTTGATTCACGAGGGCATACACGGCCAGTTGCTGCGCGATCGGCGCGCGAACGAGGCCCTCGCGCGGCTTCTCGCGATCGGCCTCGCCATGCCGTTCGATGCGGTTCGCTTCGGACACCTGATGCATCATCGTTTCACGCGCGAGCCGTTCGACCGTCCCGACGTGGACGATGCCACCGAACCACGCTGGCGCAAGCGGCTTGCCTATTACGTGCGTCTGTTCGGCGGACTTTACCTGGGTGAACTGATCGTGCCGCTCGTGGCATTCCTGCCGGCGCGGCGCGCGCGCGAACTGATCGCGCGCGGGGTGGGCGCGCATGGCTTCGAGGGCGCGCAGGTTCAGCGGCTTTTTGCCAACCATGCCGGCGACGCGCGAAAGCGCAGCCAGGCGCGCCGCGACTGGCTGTGCTCATGCGCGCTCTATGCGCTTGCGTTTGCGCTGTACGGCAAGGCTTGGCCCGTTCTGGTGGTGACGATGTGGCTGCGCGGTTTGTGGCTTTCGATGGCCGACAACCTGCCGCACTATGGCGTCGCGCTCGACGAACCGGGGCGTGCGCGCGACTTTCGCGTGCCGCGCGGGGTCGGCGCGATGCTGATGAACCATCATTTGCATCGCCAGCATCATTTGCATCCGACGATGCCGTGGACGGCGCTGCCGGCGCTCGCGCGCGAGGGTGCCGAGGATCCGGGTGTGCGCCCCGCGTATTTCCGCGCGGCGCTGCGGCAGTTGCGCGGACTGCAGCCGGGAAACCGCGTGCACTGAATCTCGCTGGCTGGCGGCGCCGCAAGCGACGCCTTCCGCCGTATCGCTACATCAGCGCGGGCAGGGTTTCGACGAGGGCAACGGCTACGAGCGCGCCAAGCAGCGCGCCGATCACGCGCAGCGTGTTGTGCCGGAATTCGGTGGAGCAAGGCAGCGCGCCAAGAAAGAGGGCGCCGGCGAGGGCCATCGGGATGATCATCACGAAGTCGCCGATCGTGAAATAACCTTCCATGTTCGTCTCCTTTCCGAGGCTTGTGTTCGCCGATGAGGCGACCAGCCTTCATCGAGTATAGGAGAGGGTTGGAAACGAGGCCGCTACGGCGTGCGCCGTCTCGCCTGCCGCGGCAAGACGTGCCGGCCGTCCGGCGGGGCTTTGCGGTGGCTCTCACCGTACCGCTCCTCATGAGGCCGCGGTTCGCTCATGTTACGAATGCCTTTCGATTGGCGGCGACGCCGGGCGTCAGGCCGTGCCGGCCAGTTCGCGCCGGCGCAGCGTCCGCGCGCCCCACAGGCCCACGACCAGCAGCACGGCAACCAGCCCTGCGACGCCCGGCCAGCCGCCCGTCGTCCAGAAGTGCCCGCCAATCGAGCCCATGATGCTGGACCCGAGGTAATAGGCGAGCAAATACAGTGCCGCGGCCTGGCCCTTGGCCTCGCGCGCGAGCCGGCCGACCCAACTGCTGGCCACGGCGTGCCCGGCGAAGAAGCCGATCGTGAGGCAGCCGATGCCGCTGGCGATCAGCGCGAGCGGCGTAAAGAGCGTGAGCACGACGCCCGCGAGCATGATCGCGAGACTCGCGATCAGGACACGCCCGCGGCCGAAGGTGTCGGCCATGCGGCCCGACCAGGGCGAGGCGACCACGCCGGTCAGATAGACGATGAAGATCGCGCTGATGGCGGACTGGCTCAGGTGGTAGGGCGCGGCGATGAGCCGGTAGCCGATATAGTTGTAGAGCGTGACGAAGCCGCCCATCAGCACGAAGCCCATGGCGAACAGCACGGGCAGACCGGGCCGCGCGAACTGCTGGAGGAGCGCGGCGCGGTGATGCGCTAAGCCGAGTCCCTTTTTCGGCACGAAGTGGCGTGACGGGGGCAGCAGCGCGCGAAACGCGAGCATCGAGGCGATGCCGAGCGCACCGATCGCGCCCACGGCCACGCGCCAGCCGAACAGATCGGTGATGACACCCGTGATGACGCGCCCGGACATGCCGCCAATGGCGGTGCCGCCGACATAGAGGCCCATGGCGAGGCCGAGGCCATCGGGATGCATCTCTTCGGCAAGCCAGGCCATGGCGACCGCGGGCACGCCGCCCAGCGCGAGGCCTTCGAGCGTGCGCAGCACCAGCAGTTCGTGCCAGTGCGGCACGAACGCGGCCGCGAGTGTGAGCAGCGCCGACGCGCTGAGCGAAGCGGTCATCATGGCGCGCCGGCTCCAGCCTTCGGAAACGAAGCCGGCGATAAAGATCGCGCCTGCGAGCGCGGCGGTGCTGAGCGAAAGCGAGAGGCTGCTCTGGGCGGGGCTCACACCAAATGCCTGCGAGAACGCGGGCAGGAGCGGCTGCACGCAGTAGAGCAGGGAGAATGTCGCGTAGCCCGCGAACAGCAGCGCGAGACAGGCGCGCCAGTAGGCACGCGAGCCTCGTTCGAGATACGGTGCGGTCGACGGCGAGGGGGCCGCGAAATTGCGATCGGCGCCCGGTGAAACGGTCACGGCAAGGTCTCCGAAAGATAACGAAGGCGCAACGATACGCCAGTTGTGCGAATCGCGGCGCCGGGGCCGCAGCGCGGGTGGTTCGAAGAGCTGACTTGATCGTCTGCTATTGTTCGTCTCTTGTAAGAAAAGAGGCCGATCTGGCGACCCGGGCGCGCAGGCGCAAACATGGGGCAGATGATTCTCCCCCCTAATTTTTCGCTTTGCGCGCAGGCCCAAACAGGCAACAATGCGTTAACCGGTCCGGCTTGCTGCGCGTGGCGCGCGCGAAATGGCAAGCCGCCGGTGTTGGTATGGATGTGAGCACAACCGTTGGTGCCCGCAGACCTGGTTCAGCAAATTGACCGGCGTTTCACGCAGGAAAGCCGGCATGGAGAACGGGGAAACATCATGCAAATCGGTTCTATCGTCCGCACTGTCCACATCGCCGTCCCGCATGGCGCTCGTGGCATCGTGATGCGTATTCTCGGCAATATGGCCATGGTCACCTGGTACATCGGCGAGCCCGGCGCATCGAAGCAGCTCAACACCGAACCCTTTTTTCTGGAAGACCTGATCGACACGGGCGAGCACGTTCTGCCGGCCGGATCACTCGTGCATTGAAACTGGCAAGCTGAAGCAGGCGCCGGGCGCGCGACGCGCCCGGTAGCAGTCCGATCGCCGATCGCGTCACTCGCCCAGTCGGCCCGCAGAAGGCACAATTGCGGGTATGACTCACGATCCCTCTTCCCAGCCTCCTTTCCCCGACGACACGCCCGCGTCGTCGGCTTCCCCGTCCGCACCCTACGCGCGCCTCACGCCCGAGTGCGTACTCGACGCCGTCGATAGCGTGCTGATGCCCGCCGGCCGCCGCACGGACGGCCGCATGCTCGCGCTCAACAGCTACGAGAACCGCGTCTACCAGGTGGGCGTGGAGGACGAGTCGCCGCTCGTCGCGAAGTTCTATCGTCCCGAGCGCTGGTCGGACGAGGCGATCCTCGAAGAGCATGCCTTCGTTGCCGAACTCGCTGCGCGCGAGATTCCGGCCGTGCCCGCGCTCACGTTCGAGGACCGCACGCTGCACGGCTTCGAGGGCTTTCGTTTCGCCCTGTTCGAGCGGCGTGGCGGCCGCGCGCCCGATCTGGACCGCAGCGAGACGCTCGAATGGCTCGGCCGCTTCATCGGCCGCATTCATGCGGTGGGCGCGCTCACGCCGTACCGTGCGCGGCCCACGCTCGACATCCAGGCCTTCGGTTACGAACCGCGCGACTATCTGATCGGGCACGGCTTCGTGCCCGCCGACGTGCGCGGCGCCTGGGAGGCGGCCGCGAATCTCGCGCTGGAGGGCGTCGAGGCCGCGTTCGAGCGCGCGGGCGACGTGCGCTCGCTGCGTCTGCACGGCGATTGCCACCCGAGCAATGTGCTGTGGACCGATGCCGGGCCGCACTTCGTCGATTTCGACGACAGCCGGATGGGTCCCGCTATCCAGGATTTGTGGCTGCTGCTGCCGGGCGATCGCGCGGGTGCGTCGCGCGCGCTCGCGGACCTGCTCGCGGGCTATGAGGACTTCGCGGAATTCGAGCCTCGCGAACTGCACCTGGTCGAGGCGCTGCGCACGCTGCGGCTCCTTCATTACTCGGCATGGCTTGCGCGGCGCTGGCACGACCCGGCGTTCCCCGCCGCCTTCCCGTGGTTCAACACACAACGCTACTGGGAAGAGCGCATTCTCGAGTTGCGCGAACAGATCGGCGCGATGCAGGAAGGGCCGCTCTGGCCGGTGTGAGGTTCCTGCCGGCCGCTTGTCGCGTCACAGGTCCTCTCATTGCGCGCTCGCCGCGTGCACCGGCTGCCCGCTCGCGGCGGCGGCGTTCGTTACCGGCTTGATGATCCACTGCGCGCGCAGGTCGCGCGACATCGTTTCGAACGCCGGGCGCATTTGCGCAAATTCGTCGGGCGTGCAGACGTCGCTCGCAAAATGCGTGCGCCCCGTGCGCGTGACGCGCAGCACGTTCGTTGCCGGATCGAGTGTGTACTCCGAACTGAATTCGACATAGGCATCCCCGGCGTGCTGCGGCGTGGGCACGTCCAGCACGCGCATGCTCGCTGGCAGCGCGATGCGCGCGCGCTCGGTGGCCACGAAGTTGCGGCATACGAACGGCTGCGTGCGGCGCGGCTCGTCCAGCCAGTAGCGCAGGTTCGCATCGAGTCCGCCCACGAAGCTCGTGAGCGCCGGGACGGGCGTGGTCATCTCCGGGTCGACGAAGCCGTCCAACTGGCCCGTGAGCATGAGCACGAGAGGACCGCTCGTCGCTTCGAGCGGGCTTGTCGCGATCGTTGCTGTGCCGCGCAGGTTCGCGTTGTGCAACTCCCACTGCAGCGATTCTTCGCGCTGGGCGGGGGTTTGCAGGCGCAGCACGCTGCGCGTCTGCTCGGCGGCCCAGCCGTTCGCCTGCAGGCGGAACACGAAGTGCGCGGAGCCGTCGGGCGCGACGGTGATGTCGAGGTCGCTCTCGCGCGTCGTCGAAGCCGTGGCGGGCGTGCGTACGCGCGTGCCGTCGCCCGCGAGCACCGCCACGCGGTCCATGTCGGTGGAGGGCAAGAAGCCGAACTCGATGTTGTTCGCGGTGGAATCGGCGAACAACTGCAGGTCGGGCAGCCACGTGATGACGTGATTGATCACGCCGAAGCCCGGTACGTCGGGCAGCGTGTAGACCGTGCCGCTATTGACCAATGCGGGCTCGCTCTTCACGTCCACCGCCGCCAGCAGCGCGCCGTAGAGCGCCACATGGTCCTTGCAGTCGCCGTAGCGGTTGGCGAGGATGTCCGTGGCGCGGTGCGGCACGATCTCGCCGCGTCCGATATTGATCGCCACGTAGCGGATATTGCGGCGCACCCAGTCGTAGAGCGTCTGCGCCTTCGCCCGCGGTGTCGCATCGTGTTCGGTGAGGTGCTTCGCAAATGCGACGAGCGACGGATCGCGCGCGCTCGGGTCCGCCGCCGACTCGCGATATACCGCCGCAAACGCCGCATAGTCGGGAAAGGTCGAGACCATGAGCCGGTCGCCATAGCTAACGTAGGAAACCGAACCATATTCGAGGCGCCCGAAATTCGCCTTGTCGTAGCGGAATTCGTAGCGCGTGCGGTCGCCCGAGGTTCGCGGCGGCAGCGCCGTGAAGCCGCGTGCGTCGGCGTAGAGCGGCTCCGAGGCGGGCATGTCGTAGATCACGCGGAAGTCGTGTGTGGGCGCGAGGTCGGGCGGCGTGAAGTCGCTGAACCAGCCTGCCACGACCGGCGTGCGCTGCGTCTTGCGATAGGTGAGGTGCACGCGGGCGCCGGGCTCGACGGCCGGGAACACGATGACCTTGTCCTCCACGTCCTGGAACATCGGCGCGTCGAACGAACGCACTTCCTGGACATCGCGGATCTGGCCGGGCTGCACGTCGTGGCGGCCCCCTTGGGCATCCTCGGTCCAGGCGTCCAGCACCTCGACGTCGGCCATCTCGCGGTTGAACCAGATGTAGTACTGGCCGGCGCGCTCGACGCCCGCTTCCGTGTTCACGCGCAGCGTGAGCTTGTCGAGCTTGATGAACGAACCGTCCTTGTTGACGGTGTAGGTCTGCGTCTCCGACTCGTTGGTATAGGGCGCCTGCGAGGCGTCGTCGGGCAGCGCCGCATTGGCCGCATGGGTCGCGTGCGCGGTCGCGCCGGCAAGGGCGAGGCATAGCGCGATCAGGTGAGCGAGGCGCATGGAAGTGCTCGTGCGGTTGGCAACGGGTGTGTGGGGGGCACGGCTGTCGAACGCAACGTTCCCACTTAAAAGTCACGCGATGCGCTTGTCAAGCGGGAGCCCCGCACAATGCCGGAGGTCGTGTTCCGGGCGCATCCAATGGGGACTCCTTTCGATCATGTAATGGTGCGGACAGGCGCTCGCGGCCTGGTTGCCGGGCCCGAGCGGGGACTCGGGGACCTGGGGGCATCCCATATGCATAGATGTCTCATATTGCCAACGCCGGCGGTGGGGACTAAGGTTCCGGGCAGTCGCTCTGCGACATTTAAGCGCACCGTACATCCAGCCTGGTGGGGTGCGCAGCTTGATGTACCCACACGCATGTACCCAGATGCCCCAGAACAGGAGACCAACATGAGCAGCGTTGCGGATTCGACGCGCGGTGCCCCACCTTTCTTTTCGAAGGAGGCCACGATCGCGCCGCCGGGCTTTTCGCGCTGGATGGTGCCGCCCGCCGCGCTTGCCGTGCATCTGTGCATCGGCGAGGCGTACGCCTTCTCGGTATTCAATGCGCCGCTCACGAAAGTGATCGGCATCACGCAGTCGGCGCCCGACGACTGGTCGCTCACCACGCTCGGCTGGATCTTCTCGCTCGCCATCGTGTGCCTCGGGCTGTCGGCGGCGTTCGGCGGCAAGTGGCTCGAACGCGTCGGCCCGCGCCGCACGATGTTCACGGCGGCCTGCTGCTTCGGCGGCGGCTTTCTCGTTTCGGCGCTCGGCGTGTGGCTGCACGAAATCTGGATGCTGTATCTGGGCTATGGCGTGATCGGCGGCATCGGGCTCGGGCTCGGCTACGTCTCGCCCGTTTCGACGCTGATCCGCTGGTTTCCGGATCGCCGCGGCATGGCCACGGGCCTCGCGATCATGGGTTTCGGCGGCGGCGCGATGATCGCGGCGCCGCTCTCCGTCATGCTGATGAAGCATTTCGCAAGCGACACGAGCATGGGCGTTGCGCAGACCTTCGTCGTGCTCGGCGTGGCGTACTTCATCTCGATGTCGATCGGCTCGCTCGCGATCCGCGTGCCGCCGCCCGGCTGGAAGCCCGAAGGCTGGACGCCGCCCGCGACCACGGCCAGGCTCGTTTCGCGTGCGCACGTCCATATCGACCGCGCGCTCAAGACGCCGCAGTTCTACCTGATCTGGCTCGTGCTGTTTCTCAACGTGACGGCCGGCATCGGCATCCTGGGGCAGGCTTCGGTGATGATCCAGGAGAGCTTCAAGGGAACCGTGAGCGCGGCCGCAGCGGCGGGCTTCGTGGGCCTGCTCTCGCTCTTCAACATGGGCGGGCGCTTCGTGTGGGCCTCGGCTTCGGACTGGGTGGGGCGCAAGACCACCTATTACATATTCTTCGTGCTGGGCGCGGTGCTCTATTACGCGGTGCCGCAGTTCGCGCAGAGCGGCAACATCGTGCTGTTCGTGCTTGCGTACTGCGTGATCCTTTCGATGTACGGCGGCGGCTTTTCGACCGTGCCTGCCTATCTCGCGGACATGTTCGGCACGGCGTTCGTCGGCGGCATCCATGGGCGCCTGCTGACCGCATGGGCCGCGGCCGGCGTCGCGGGGCCGGTCCTCGTCAACTACGTGCGCGCCTACCAGGTGGCGCATGGCGTCGCGAAGGCCGACGCCTACACGATGACCGTACACATCATGGCGGTGCTGCTGGTGGTCGGTTTCGTCTGCAATCTGCTCGTCACGCGCGTGCACGAGAAGCATCACATGAGCGAGTCGCAACTCGCGGCCGGAAACTAAGGAGTCTCGAACAATGAGCACGACCGTTGCCACGAAATCCTCGAACAAGCTGCTGATGGCTATCTTCTGGTTTTATGTGCTGGTGCCGCTCGCATGGGGCGTGACCAGTACGCTCACCCAGGCGATGAAGCTGTTCGGCTAGGCCGGAGACGGCAATTCGCCGCCGCGTCAGTCAGGCGGCGACGCGGGCCGCCGACGAGAGTCGGGGCCCGCTGGAACCGTTCAAGCGCGCTCAAACACGCTCAAACGTGACAGGCCGACCCGGCGCCGGCCGCGATCTCGCGCGCGGCTTTCGCGCCTTCAACCTGGAGGATGGTGGGCAGCGAGACACCGTTCTTTGCCGCAGTCACCTCGGCGAGAATCGACACGGCGATTTCGGGCGGCGTGCGGCTGCCGATGTAAATGCCGACCGGCCCGTGCAGCCGCGCAAGCTCCGCCTCGCTCAGATCGAACTCCTTGAGCCGCTCGCGCCGTGCCGCATTGTTGCGCCGCGAACCTAGCGCGCCGACGTAGAACGCGGGTGTCTTGAGCGCTTCCATCAGCGCGAGGTCGTCGAGCTTCGGATCGTGCGTGAGCGCGATCACGGCGCAGCGTTCGTCCAGCTTCATCTCCAGAACCGTGTCGTCGGGCATGGTGCGCACGAGCGCCGTGCCCGGCACATCCCAGGTGTCGGTGTACTCCTCGCGCGGATCGCACACCGTCACCTGATAGTCGAGCCCGACGGCAATCTGGCACAGGTAGCGCGAGAGCTGCCCCGCGCCGATGACGAGCATGCGGTAGCGAGGCCCGTGGATGGTAAGCAGTTGCGCGTCGTCGAAATAGACGCCGTCCGTCGCGCTGGCGGGGCCGAGCGAGGCCTCGCCGCTCGCCATGGCGAGCGTGCGCGCTACGAGTTCGCCGCGCTCCACGGCTGCGAGCAGCGCGCCGATGCCGCTTGCCTCGCCAAGCGGCTCCAGCACGAGCTGGATCGTGCCGCCGCATGGCAGTCCGAAACGATGTGCTTCTTCGGCCGTGATGCCGTATTTCACGGCTTCGGGTTTGTCGATGCCGATGCCTTCGCGGCGTACGCGGTCGATCAGGTCGTCCTCGATGCAGCCGCCCGAGACCGAGCCCACCACGAGCCCGTCGTCGCGCACCACGAGCATCGCGCCCTCGGGACGCGGCGACGAGCCCCACGTCTTCACCACCGTCACCAGCAGGGCGCGGTGCCCTTCTTCCAGCCAGCGTACGCTGGACTTCAGGACCTCGAGATCCACGCTGTCCATGATCGTTTCCTCTTTTTTCCGTCGTCGTCCGATGCGTCTTCGGCGGCGTTTTCACTGTCCACTTCGCTTCCTGCTTCGTTTCTTGCTTGAACCGCTTCGGGTTCTTCACTTTCCTCGGCGGCGGCCGGACCGCCGCCCAACTGCTCGCCGAAGCGTTTGAAAAATTCTGCCGCAATCTTGCGCGCGGCGCCGTCCACGAGCCGCGAACCGATCTGCGCGAGCTTGCCGCCCACTTGCGCGTTCGCGGTGTAGGTGAGCGTCGTGGCGTTCTCGCCTTCCGGCTCGAGTTTCACCTGCGCGCTGCCCTTGCCGAAGCCCGCTGCGCCGCCCTGGCCTTCGAACTGGATCGTGTAGCTTCTCGGCGCGTCGATATCGGTCAGTTCCATGCGCCCTTTGAAGCGCGCCTTCACCGGGCCCACGACGGCGGTCAGCGCGACGGCGTAGGCGGATTCGCCTTCGGGCTCGATGCTCTCGCAGCCCGGAATGCAGGCCTTGAGTATCGCCGTGTCGTTGAGCGCTTCCCACGCTCGCTGCTGCGGTACCGGCAGCGAGTGGCTTTCGGTCAGCTCCATCGTGTTCCTCCTTCTGGTGACGTTCGCTGCGGCATGCGCGCGGCGAACGGCGCTTCGCTCAGACTGCGCCCGAACGCTTCGAGGCAATCGAGGTTGTGGACCGGGTAGTGGGCGTCCACGTGCGGCAGCATCGCCTGCACGCCGCGCGCCTTCGGCGCGAAGTCGCAGTAGCGCAGGAGCGGATTGAGCCACACCACGCGATGCGCGAAGCGATGCAGGCGCGCCATTTCGGCGGCGAGCGTCTCGCTTGCTTCGTGATCGAGTCCGTCGGTGACGATCAGCACGGTGGCTCTTCCGCCGAGCATACGGCGCGCCCAGCGGCGATTGAACTCGCCGAGCGTCGCGCCAATGCGCGTGCCGCCCGACCAGTCCGCCACCTGCGTGGCGAGCTGCGCGAGCGCGATGTCGGGGTCGCGTTCGCGCAGGGCGCGCGTGGCGTGCGTGAGGCGCGTGCCGAACAGGAAGACCTGAAGGCGCTCGCGAGAATGCAGTAACGCGTGACAGAAGTAAAGCACCGCGCGCGAATATGCACTCATCGATCCGCTGATATCGAGCATCAGCACGAGCGGCGGCTTGCGCTCGACGGGGGCGCGGTATTTCCACACGGTCCAGTCGCCGCCCGCGCGCACGGCGTGGCGCGCGCTCGCGCGCAGATCGGCGTGCGTGCCGTGCGAGGCGGCCTTGAGCCGCCGCGTGCGCTCGGTCGCGAGCGGCAGGCGGCGCGCGCGGATCAGGTGGCGCAGCGTGCTCCATTCGTCGGCGGTGAGCGTTTCGAAGTCCCGATGGCGCAGGCGTTCCTCGGCGCTGAAGCTCGCGTGGGCGCGCAATTCGTGTTCTTTGTGCTCGTCGCGCGCGGGGGGCGCGCCGCGCGGCGCGGCGGCGCGGGCCGCGAGCGCCTCCGCGAGACGGTTGTTGCGGCGCGGCGGCGGCAGGCCGCCCTGCACCTTCGGCAGCAGCAGGGCGCGCAGCTTGCTCTCCCAGTCGGGGTCGCGCCAGAACAGCTCGAAGGCGGCGTCGAAGATCTCGCGCTCGTCGGGCGCCGCCGTGAGCAAGGCGGCCAGCGCGGCCCGCACGTCGTCGCGGCGCGCGAGATCGATCAGGCTCAGCGCTTCGAGCGCGTCGGCAGCCTGGGCGGGCGACATCGGCAAGCCCGCGCCGCGCAGCACGCGCACGAAGTGCACGACGTTGCGCGCGAGCATGGGAGGCGTGGTGTCCATCGATCTATTCCGCCACCGCGAGCGCCTCGGCGATGCGCTGCGGGTCCAGTTGTGCGAGGTCGTCCTGATACTTGAGCAGGACGCCCAGCGTGTCCTGCACCGACTGGGGATCGAGTTCGGTCACCGCGAGTGCCTCCAGCGCGCGGCACCAGTCGATGGTTTCCGCAATGCCCGGGGCCTTGAAGAGATCCATCGTGCGCAGCCGGTGCACGAAGGCCACCGCGCGGCGCTGCAGCGCTTCGGAGGTTTCGGGCGCGCGCGCCGCCACGATCGCCAGCTCGCGCTCGCGGTCCGGATAGCCGAGCCATTGATAGAGGCAGCGGCGCTTGAGCGCGTCGTGCACTTCTCGCGTGCGGTTCGAGGTGATGACAACGAGCGGCGGTTCGTGGGCGCGCACCGTACCGTACTCGGGGATCGATACCTGGAAGTCCGAAAGAAGCTCCAGCAGGAAGGCTTCGAACGGTTCGTCCGCGCGGTCGATTTCGTCGATCAGCAGCACGCGCCGCGCCGCAGGGTTCTGCGGGTCGGGCTGCAACGCCTGCAGCAGCGGCCGCTTGAGCAGGAATTCGTCGCGGTAGAGCGTGTCGTTGCGCGGCTTTTCGCCGGCCGCTTCCGCAAGACGCAGCGCCATGATCTGGCGCGGATAGTCCCATTCGTAGAGCGCGCTCGCGGTGTCGAGCCCTTCGTAGCACTGCAGCCGCAGCAGCGTCGTGCCGAGCATCGCGGCGGCGGACTTGGCGAGCTCCGTTTTGCCCACGCCGGGCTCGCCCTCGAGGAACAGCGGACGCTGCATGCGCAGCGCGAGAAAGAGGGCGGTCGCCAGCTCGCGGCTCGCGAAATAGCCGCGCGTCTGGAGTTGCGCCTGGGTGTCGTCGATCGAGGCCGGTTGCATGGCGTGCCTGAAAAGCGTAAGCGGGCACGCTCCCGCGGGCAGCAGGCTGCGCGCGCGAGCGTGCCCCGATGGCGGACCTAGCCGATGGCCTCGGTCACCGCGCGCCCCGCGAGCACCGGAATCAGGTGCGCGCGATAGGCGGCGCTGGCGTGGAGGTCCGTGTTCAGGTCGTCGGCGGCCACGGTCACGGCGCGCGCGGCGGCGGGCGTGAAGTTCGCCGCGAGCGCCTGTTCGAGCGCGTCCGCACGGAACACCGAAGGCGCCGCGCCCGTGACGGCCACGCGCACGGGTCCGCCTGCCGCGCCATTGGCGAACTGCGCGACGAACACGCCGGTCAGCGCGAAATGCGAGGCCGGGTTCTTGAACTTCTCGTAGGCCGCCCGCTCGGGAACGGGAAACTCCACGGCCACGATCAGCTCGTCGGGTTCCAGCGCCGTCTCGTACATGCCGAGGAAGAAGTCGTCGGCGGCGATGCGGCGGCGGTCGGTGACGACAGTCGCGTTCAGCGCGAGCACGGCGGCCGGATAGTCGGCTGCGGGGTCGTTGTTCGCGAGCGAGCCGCCTATCGTGCCGAGCGCACGCACCTGGCGATCGCCGATGCCGCCCGCGAGCTGCGCGAGCGCGGGCAGCGCGTTCTGGACCTGCGCGCTTTCGGCGACGTCCGCATGGCACACCGCTGCGCCCACCTTCACGACCTTGCCGTCCACGAAGAGCGCCTTCAGGTCGGGAATGCGTGTGACGTCCACGAGCGTGGAGGGCTGCGCGAGCCGCAGCTTCATCGCCGCGAGCAGGCTCTGGCCGCCGGCCAGGTATTTGGCGTCCGAGTCGGCGGCGATCGTCTTCACGGCGCCTTGCGCGTCGTCCGCGCGCTGGTAGTCGAATGAATACATGGTGCGCCTCCGCTCAAGGTTGTGAAGCCGCGCCGGAACCCCCGGCGGCCTGGATCGCCGACCACACGCGATGCGGCGTGGCCGGCATCTGCAGGTCTTTCACGCCGAGGGGACCGAGCGCGTCGAGGATCGCATTGATGACGGCGGGCGGCGAGCCGATCGCGCCCGCCTCGCCGCAGCCTTTCACGCCGAGCGGGTTATGCGTGCACGGCGTGCCCTTCGCGGTTTCGACGGTGAACGAGGGCACGTCGGACGCATGGGGCATCGCGTAGTCCATATACGAGCCCGAGAGCAACTGGCCGGTCTCGTTGTCGTAGATGCACTGCTCCAGCATCGCCTGGCCGATCCCCTGGCCCAGGCCGCCATGCACCTGGCCTTCGACGATCATCGGATTGATGACGTTGCCGAAGTCGTCCACGGCGGTGAAGTGCTCGATGCTCGTCACGCCCGTTTCGGGATCGACTTCCACCTCGCAGATGTACGCGCCCGAGGGATAGGTGAAGTTGGTCGGGTCGTAGAACGCGCTTTCGTCGAGGCCCGGTTCGAGCGTTTCCAGCGGGTAGTTGTGCGGCACGTAGGCCGAGAGCGCGATTTCCGCGAAGGCCTTCGTGCGGTCGGTGCCCGCCACGCGGAAGACGCCGTTCGCGAACTCGATGTCCTCCACGCCGGCTTCGAGCATGTGCGCGGCGATCTTCTTTGCCTTCGACTCGATTTTGTCGAGCGCTTTCATGAGGGCCGAGCCGCCCACCGCGATCGAGCGCGAGCCATACGTGCCCATGCCGAACGGAATGCGGGCCGTGTCGCCGTGCACGATCTCGATCTGCTCGATCGGTACGCCTAACCGGTCGGACACGACCTGCGCGAAGGTCGTCTCGTGGCCCTGGCCATGGCTGTGCGAGCCTGTGAACACGGTAACGGAGCCGGTCGGATTCACGCGCACTTCGCCCGCTTCGAAGAGGCCGGCGCGCGCGCCTAGCGCGCCCGCGACGTTCGACGGGGCAAGGCCGCACGCCTCGATGTAGCACGAGTAGCCAAGGCCGCGCAGCTTGCCGTTCTGCTTCGAGGCGTCGCGCCGGGCGGCAAAGCCCTTGACGTCGGCGAGTTCGAGCGCGCGACCGAGGCAGGCCTCGTAGTCGCCGGTGTCGTAGGTGAGGCCGACGGGCGTCGCGTACGGGAACGACGTGATGAAGTTGCGGCGGCGGATCTCGGCCGGATCGAGCTTCATTTCGCGCGCGGCCGTTTCCACAAGGCGTTCGACCACGTAGGTCGCCTCGGGGCGGCCCGCGCCGCGATACGCATCCACGGGCACGGTGTTCGTGAACACGGCCTTCACCTCGGCGTAGATCGCGGGCGTGGTGTATTGGCCCGCGAGCAGCGTCGCGTAGAGGATGGTCGGCACGCTGGAGGCGAACGTGGAGAGATACGCGCCCATGTTCGCGGTCGTGTGCACGCGCATGGCGAGGAACTTGCCGTCCTTGTCCATCGCGAGCTCGGCCTTCGTCACGTGGTCGCGGCCGTGGGCGTCGGAGACGAACGACTCGCTGCGCTCGGCCGTCCACTTCACCGGACGGCGGATCTTCTTCGCGGCCCACGTGAGCGCGACGTCCTCGGCGTAGAGGAAGATCTTCGAGCCGAAGCCGCCGCCCACGTCCGGCGCCACGATGCGCAGCTTAGTTTCCGGTAGCCCGAGCACGAACGCGGCCATGAGCAGCCGCTCGACATGCGGGTTCTGGTTGGCCACATAAACGGTGTAGCTGTCGTCGTGCAGCGAGTAGTTCGCGTTCACGGCGCGCGGCTCGATGGCGTTCGGCACGAGGCGGTTATTCACGATGTCGAGCGTCGTGACGTGCGCCGCCCTGGCGAACGCCGCGTCGGTGGCGGCCTTGTCGCCGTGGCCCCACGTGTAGCAGGTGTTGTTCGGCACGCCGTCGTGCACGAGGGCCTGGCCGGCGTCGGCGGCGTGGGCCGTGTCGACGACGGCGGGCAGCTCCTCGTAGTCGACTTCGACCAGCTCGGCGGCATCCTTTGCCGCCTTCACCGATTCGGCGATCACGAGCGCCACCTGGTCGCCCACGTGGCGCGCCTTCTCGTGCGCGATCACGGGATGCGGCGGCTCGTGCATGGGCGTGCCGTCGATGCTGTGGATCAGCCAGCCGCACGGCAGGCCGCCCACGTTCTCGGCGGCGAGGTCCGCGCCGGTGAAGACGGCCACCACGCCGGGCGCGGCCTTGGCGGCACTCGTGTCGATGCGCTTGATGCGTGCGTGCGCATGCGGCGAGCGCACGAACACGGCATAACTTTGCGCGGGCAGGACGACGTCGTCGGTGTACTGGCCGGCGCCGGTGAGGAAGCGCTGGTCTTCCTTGCGCTTGACGGGGGCGCCGATCAGGCGGTTCGGTTCGGGTGCGTTCATGACGGCCTCCCCTTACACCGTAGCGGCGGCGGACGTGCCGGCGCGCATGCCTTCCGCGCCCGCGAGCACCGCCTTCACGATGTTGTGATAGCCCGTACAGCGGCACAGATTGCCGTCGAGGCCCGCGCGCACGTCGGCTTCGGTGAGGTCCGGGTTCTCGATGGCGAGCGCCGTTGCGCTCATCACCATGCCCGGCGTGCAGAAGCCGCACTGCAGGCCATGGCACTCGCGGAACGCGGCCTGCATCGGATGCAGCTCGCCGTTCTTCGCCAGGCCTTCGATGGTGGTGACGTCCATGCCGTCGCATTGCACGGCGAGCTGGTTGCACGACTTGATCGCGCGGCCGTTCAGATGGACGGTGCAGGCGCCGCACTGCGCCGTGTCGCAGCCGACGTGCGTGCCGGTGAGACGTAGCTGCTCGCGCAGGAACTGGACCAGAAGCGTGTGGGGTTCGATTTCGGCGGTCACGGGTGCGCCGTTGACCGTGAGGCGGATACTGATCGCCATTGATTGTCTCCTTGTCGGCCGCACCTGGCGCTTCAGCGCCTCGTGCGGCCCCATGCAAAGCGATGGGATAGAGACCGGCCTGGGCCCGCGTACACCATGTTGCCCCGAAATGCCGTCTGCTTGTCTGCCGTCCGTTGCGCGTGCTGCGCGCGGCTACCCGTATGGAGTGGGCGGCCCGGAAGGAGTGGGGGCGAGGGTCCGGCTGGTGCGTTGCTCTTCAGTGATGCCAAGGGATGACGCCCGGACAGTAAAGCACAAATTGCCGGTTTGCGCTGCGCGGGCTTTTACCGCCGGGCGAGCACGAAAAACGGCCTGTCCCGGACGGGACAGGCCGTTCGAGCCTGTTCGTGCGTTTGATGCGCCGCCGCGAAATGCGGCGGGCAGCGAACGGCGAACGGCGAACGGCGAGCGGCGAGCGACGAACGGCGAAGCGGGGAAGCGTGCGCTGCCCCGCCTGCCTCAGCGTGAGTCGTGCGTCTCGTGCGCGAGCCGCGAATGACGGCGCGAATAGCCGAAGTAGATCACCATGCCGATCACGAGCCAGACCACGAAGGCGATCCACGTGAGCGGCTGCAGGTTGATCATCAGGAACAGGCACGAGGCCACGGCCAGGATGGGCACCACGGGCACGCCCGGGCAGCGGAACGCGCGCGGCAGGTCCGGATGCGTCTTGCGCAGGATCAGCACGGCGATCGAGACCATCGAGAACGCCGCGAGCGTGCCGATGTTGATGAGCTCGGCAAGCACGTTGAGCGGCACGAGCGCGCCGATCAGCCCGAAGAAGATGCCGACGAGCCAGGTGGTGAGGAAGGGCGTCGCGTAGCGCGGATGCACGCGCGAGAGCGCCGCGGGCAGGAGGCCGTCGCGCGACATCGCGAAGATGATGCGGGTCTGGCCGTAGCTCATCACGAGGATCACGGTGAGCATGCCGAGCACGGCGCCGAGGTCGATGAAGCCGGCCACCCACTTTTCGCCGGCCACCTGCAGCGCGTACGAGACCGGGTGCCCGATGTTGGCGAACTGCGCGGACGGCACGATGCCCGTCACGACGGCGGCGACGGCCACGTAGAGCACGGCGCACACGGCGAGCGAGGCGATGATGCCGACGGGCAGATCGCGCTTGGGATTCTTCACTTCCTCGGCGGCGGACGAGACCGAATCGAAGCCGATGAAGGCGAAGAACATCACGGCGGCGGCGCCGAACACGCCGTTCCAGCCGTTGGGCATGAACGGATGCCAGTTGGCGGGCGTGACGTGGAACGCCCCGACGGCGATCACGAGCAGCACGACCGTCACCTTGATGGCGACCATGATGTTGTTGATGCGGGTGGATTCGCGCACGCCGATGGAGAGGAGCGCCGTGATCACCATCATCACGAGGAACGCGGGCAGGTTGAAGAGCGTATGCACGCCCGGCACCGCGCCGGGCGCGGCGGTAAGCGCGGCGGGCAGGTTGAGCCCGAAGCCCGCGAGCAGCGATTGCAGATAGCCCGACCAGCCCACCGAGACGGCCGAGGTGGCGAGGCCGTACTCGAGCATGAGGTCCCAGCCGATCACCCAGGCGGCCAGTTCGCCGAGCGTCGCGTACGAATACGTGTAGATCGAGCCGGCGACGGGAATGGTCGAGGCGAACTCGGCATAGGCGAGGGCGGCGAAGCAGCAGGCCACGGCGGCGATGAGGAACGCCACCATCAGGGCGGGGCCGGCCTGCACGGCACCCGTGCCGGTCAGGACGAAAATGCCGGTGCCGATGATCGCGCCGATGCCGAGGAAGGTGAGGTCCAGTGCGCCGAGTGCTTTCTTCAGGCCGGCGCCCTGGGCGCTCGCCTGCAGCATGTGCTCGACGTTCTTCTTGCGAAAGAGGGACATTTGGCGGGGAACTCCTGGTTTGGGCGCAGCCTCTGTGGGGGCCGGCGCGCCGAAAATCGTGAAACCGGAAATTTTAGCGGATATGGACAGCGAGACCGGGCGGATTGGGGCAGGAAAGGGGTAAAAGCGGGGTAAAAAGCAGCGAAATTGGGCTGAAGAACCCGTGGGCCGCGGGCGAATCTGCCGCAAACGAAGACGAGCGCGCGCAATCCTTGCCCGAGCGTGCGGAATCGGAAAAACTCATTTCCAGATCAAGGGCTTATGGCGAGAAGGCCGCTTAAGTGCCATTGCCGTGCCCGCGAGGTGCAACCCGGCGCCACCCAGACGCCACCCCAGCGCCGCAGGGTGCCCGTCCGCCTTGCGAGAGGCTTACGCGCCTACCGCCGGCGCGAGATCGACGAGCCGGTTGCTCATCACGTAGAACGTGAGTTCGGCGTTGTTGGTGAGGTTCATCTTTTCGAGCAGGCGCGTGCGGTACACGCTCACCGTCTTCACCGAAAGCGAGAGGGTGCGCGCGATGTCGGTGAGCCGCTTGCCCGAGGCGAGCATGCACAGCGTCTGGTACTCGCGGTCGGAGAGCTTTTCGTGCGGCATCTGCTCGCCGTCCACGAGCACGTAATCGGCCAGCGCCTCAGCCATCGCCGGGCTCACGTACTTGCGGCCGCTCGCTACCTGCTGGATCGCGGCGATCATCTGCGCCGCGTCCACCGTCTTCGAGAGGTAGCCCGAGGCGCCGGCCTTCAGCGCGCGCACGGCGTACTGGTCCTCGCGGTACATCGAGAACATCAGCACCGGCACGCGCGGCGCCTTGCGTTTCGCGCGCTTGAGCACCTCGACGCCGTTCATGTCCGGCAGCGAGATGTCGAGCAGCACCACATCGCAGGCGTGTTTCGCGATGGCGGCGAGGGCTTCGGCGCCGGTCTGCGCCTCGATCACTTCGCTTGCGATGCCCCGGTCGACCAGCAACTGGCGTACGCCCTGGCGCACGACGGCGTGGTCGTCGACCAGCAGGATGCGATGGCTCATGAGAGAGCGCCTTTCACGAGGGGTGGAGCGAAATCGGAGGCTGGGGCCGCAAGGAGCGCGCCCCAGGCGAATCGTGCGCGCACGACGGTCCCGGGCTGGCCGTCGCCGGTATGGCGGGCGCTCGTGCGCAGCGTTCCGCCGAAGGCGGCGCAGCGCTCGCGCATGCCGGCCAGGCCGTACTGGCTGCGGCGGCTGCCGGCGCGCCGCACGCCGGTCGAGCTGCGCGGCAGGCCGATGCCGTCGTCGCTCACGGTGAGTGTCAGGTCGCGCATGCTGCAGTCGATGCGCACGTCGGCGTGGGTCGCGCGGGCATGCCGCGCGACGTTGGCGAGCGCCTCCTGGGCCACGCGGAACACGGCGAGCGCCGCTTCGGCCGGCAGGCGCGCGAGCCGCACGTCGGCCGCGCAGACGAAGCTCGTGGCGAGGTTCGTGCGCTTGCCGAAGCCGCGCGTCCACTCGGCGAGCGTCGGCACGAGGCCGGCATCGAGTTGCGGGGCGGCGAGCCCGTCGAGCGCGTGGCGCAGCGCCTCGCCGGCGGTTTCGAGCGAACGCGCGACGAGCGCGAGCGCTTCGGCGCACTGCGGCGGCGCATTGGCGGGCAGCCAGGTGTGGACGTTCGCGAGCGCGAAATGGGTGGCGGCGAGCTCGGCGCCGACGCTGTCGTGCAGCTCGCGGGCGAGACGCTCGCGGGCGGCCTCGTCGGCTTCGATGCGGATCGTGCGGGCTGCCGCGAGTTGCTCCTGCCGGCCGACGATCTCGCTCAGGCCGGCAAGCGCTGCATCGGCGGGGCGTGGCCGGTGCGGCATGGGAGCCGCGTACGGGCGCGACAGACCGCCGGGCGACGGATCGCCGCCTGACGCCAACGCATCAGGCGCACGCGCGATCACTGCCGCGAAATTCGACGTGTCCATTCATCCCCCGTTCTGGAACCGGTTTGCCGCGCCATGGATGCCCGGGAGTCTGGGTCCCGGTGCGACGGATAACGGCACGGCGCAGCGTAACGAAATTTACATCCAGTAACAACCTGGCTGTGTCCCTGATCGGGACGTGCAAACGGCCAATGCTGCGCCGCGATAATATCTTAAAAAAAGAAAAAATTCAGGCTGGACAAGGCTTGGCGCAAAAAATCTAGAGCCTGCTTGAGGTGGCGCAGGGATCCCGCACGGGCCGCATTTGTCAGAAAAATGCTGACAGAAAAGCTACCTGATTTTTGTGAAATATGTAACCGTCGGCGCGTCGCATGGCGGCAGCGCATGGCAGCCAGCACGGGCGAAAAAAAGCCGGAGCGCGAGGCTCCGGCTTTCGTGGCATTCGAGTCAAGCCCGGACGGGCCGGCGGATCAGCCGACGAAGGCCTTTTCCACGACGTAGTGGCCCGGCTTGTTGTTGCTGCCTTCCGTGAGGCCGGCCTTTTCGAGCAGCTCGACGGTGTCGCGCAGCATGTGCGTGCTGCCGCACAGCATGATGCGGTCGCGCTCGGGCGTGAACGCCGGCAGGTCGAGGTCTTCGAACAGCTTGCCCGTTTCGATCAGCTCGGTGATGCGGCCGCGGTTCTCGAAGGTTTCGCGCGTGACGGTCGGGAAGTAGACCAGCTTTTCGCGGACGATCTCGCCCAGGTACTCGTGCTCGCGCAGTTCTTCGGAGATGAACTCCTTATACGCGAGCTCGTCGATGAACCGGCAGGTGTGCGTGAGGACGATCTTGTCGTAGCGGTCGTAGATGTCCGGATCCTTGATGATCGACATGAACGGCGCCAGACCCGTGCCGGTCGAGAGCAGCCACAGCACCTTGCCGGGCAGCAGGTTGTCGGCCACGAGCGTGCCGACGGGTTTCTTGCCGATCAGAACCTTGTCGCCGACTTTCAGGTGCTGCAGGCGCGACGTGAGCGGGCCGTCGGGCACCTTGATGCTCAGGAATTCGAGGTGCTCTTCGTAGTTGGCGCTGGCGAGCGAGTAGGCGCGCATCAGCGGCTTGCCGTCCACTTCGAGGCCCACCATCGTGAACTGGCCGTTGTCGAAACGCAGGGCCGGGTCGCGCGTGCAGGTGAAGCTGAAAAGCGTGTCGGTCCAGTGATGGACGCTCAAAACGGTTTCTTCGGTGTTTTTGCTCATGGTTCCTGATGGTGCGAAACAAAGGCCGCCAGACCAAAACGAGGCGCAGTCCGCCATTTTACCGCGACCGCGCCGCGAGGGCGGGGGGCGCCAATGGGAGGAGTGGCTCGCGCCTCGCGCTGTAGCGGCAAAGCCGCGCGCGGCGGGACGCTGGCGCCCGCACGGCAGACGTAACGGGCAAGGCTGGCATTGGCCATGACGGCGGCGCATGGGCCGGTGGTATCAGGCCTCAAACCCGCGAGAGCGGGCGGTGTGCCGCTTGCAGCGCTCGTCCGGTCGACGGATGGTTCAATCGGGCGCGCGCGCGAATATTTGCGAGATGATACCGGAAGCCTTGGCGGACCGCAGCATAGACCCTGGTGGCGGGGCCGTTACAGGTTTCGCCAGCCCGCTTAGCGGTCGGCGGCCAGCTTCAGGCCGAGGCCGACCAGCGCCACGCCGCAGAACGCGTCGATCGGGCGGCGCACGCGGCGATAGCCGCGCTGGGTGCGGTCGTCGGCGAACAGGAAGGCGATGCCGCAGTGCCAGCCGAACGACATGGCCGCCACCGTCGCCAGCACGGCGCCGTAGAACCCCAGCGGCGGATGCGCGGGCAGCATCGCCGCGAACATGCTGGTCCAGAAGACACAGCTCTTCGGATTGGTGAGGCACGTGAAAAGCCCGGCGCGCCAGGTGCGGAAATACTCGTGGCGTCCGGCGGGCGGCAGCGGTTCGACGGCCGTCGGCGCCACGGCCACCAGGTCGCGGCGCGCGCCCGAGCGCACGAGCTTGATGCCGAACCAGACGAGGTAGAGCGCACCGGCGACGCGCACGCCGGTGTAGACCCAGTCGATGCGCTGGAGCACGGTGGCGAAACCGAGCATGGCGAGCGCCGCCCACGCGGTGGAACCGACGCCCACACCGAACGCCGAGGTCACGCCCAGCGCGCGCCGTCCCGCGAGCGAAAGCTGGGTGACCATGAAAAAGTTCGGGCCGGGACTCACGAGCGCGAGCGAATAAACGGCGGCGATCTGGAGCAGTAGGGTGACGTAATGCATGAGGAGACCTGAGCGACTCGAAGGAGCGCAACACCATGCGCGGCGCGCGGCCCGCCATCTTAACGCGTTGCTGCGCGCCGCTTCGAGATTCTCGCGCGAGACGCCGACGGCCTATTCGAGCCGCAGCCGCGCCATGTAGGGCAGGTGATCGGAGAGCCAGGCGGTTTCCTGCGCGGGCGGGATCAGTTCGACCGGCTGCAGGCCGCGCACGAACATCTTGTCGAGCGCGAGCGCAGGCGAGAACGCCGGGAACGTGCGCGCGGGCTCGCCCAGCAACGTCGCCACCTCCTGCATGCCGTGCTCCGCGAAGAGCGGTACGGAGTCGTTGCGCCAGTCGTTGAAGTCACCTGCGAGCACGAGGGGGCCGTGCGGCGCTTCCCTGGCGATCCAGTGCGCGATCCAGTTCATCTGGCGCAGCCGTGCGCTGCGCGTGAGCGCGAGGTGCGCGCACAGCAGCGTGACCGAGGTTCCGGCCACGCTCGCGCGCGCCACCAGCAGGCCGCGGCGCTCGAACCGGTGCGCCGAGATGTCCCAGCGCCCGCCCAGGTCGAGCGGGTGCGGCGAGAGGATGGCGTTGCCGTGACGCCACGAGGGCTTGAACACATTGGTGCCGAGCGCGATCTGCAGTTCGAGCGAGTCCGCGATCTCGGTGGCCTGGCAGTGCCAGACGTCTTCGAGCGGATCGCCGAGCGGCGCGCCGAATGTGGATGTCAGCACCGGTTGCGGCAGGCGTCGCGCCATGGCTTCCTGCAGGAAATAGGCGTCGGCATGGGTGGATTGCACCCAGCGGCGCATGGCCTGCCAGGCCTGGAAGCCCAGCGGCGAGCGGCCCTTGTGCAGGTTCCAGCTCACGGCGACGAAGTCCTTGCGGTGGGCGGTGTCGATGAGCGGTTCTTCGGGGTTTCGCATCAGCGGTCGTTCGCGGTTATTCGCGGTGGTTCGTCGTGCTTCTTCGAGTTATTGGGTGCCGCGCCGCTCACGGCTGCGGCGCGAGGCTCGCGCTGATCCGGTAGGCGAGCGATGGATCCTTGTCCACGATCTGCCAGGTCACCGTTTGGCCCGCCGGAACGTCGAGCCCCGGATGGCTGGCGTTGACCTGGCGCGGCTGCGGCGGCAGCTTGCAGCCTTCGGCCGTTTGGGGCCGGTCGTCGGATTCGAGGGTTTCCTCCGCATCGATCGACAGGATCGCGTCGCTCGCATTCGCCCGCAGCGGCGAGACGGTCACGGTGCGCTCGAGGTCGATGCTGCCGGCCGGCTGGTCCTTGCAGCCGATGTCGTGCGTGACGGCGTGATGGTGCGTATCGGTGTGTGCCTGACCTACGGTGGTCGTACCGTCGAATTCGTCGATCTGCTGACCGTCGCGCATCACCTGCAGCGTCCACTTGACGGCCTGTTGCCCGGTGTCCTGCGCCCGTGCGCCCACGGCGGCCGTGCCGAAGGCGGCGGCCAGCAATGCGGCGGCGAGGCAGCGGTTCCACAACGTCATATCGATGACTCCCTACACGTCCGCCGCATCGGAAGCGCGACGGACAGACTGGATCAGTCTGACCACCGATCCTATACCGGGTTCGCAAAAAACGAGCCCTTGCAGTTTATCGGGGTGGGGACGGGGCTTACAGCATTCGGCGGCGCCGAATTAAGGGTCGGTTGGCGTCGCACGGTGCGGCGCCGCGCGTTTGCCGCATGTCCCATCTTTGCTGCGTCGCCACAGGGCGTACAATTTCCTTGAAGCGACGGTGTGCTTCGCACGCCATCAACCCTACCGAGAGGATTGCGTCGCGGGCCGAATCCCGGCTGTCGGCGCAGAGGCAGACGCCCAGACATGGATCAGATCGACTGTGTAGTCATCGGCGCGGGCGTGGTCGGGCTCGCGATTGCGCGCTCGCTCGCGGCGCGCGGACGCGAGGTCATCGTGCTCGAAGCCGCCGACGCCATCGGCACCAGCACGAGTTCGCGCAACAGCGAAGTCATCCACGCGGGGCTCTACTACCCGCGCGGCTCGCTCAAGGCCACGCTCTGCGTGCGCGGACGCGAGATGCTTTACGACTACTGCGCCTCGCGCAACGTCACGCATGCGCGCTGCGGCAAGCTGCTGGTCGCCACGGCGCCCAACCAGATTCCGCAACTCGAGGCGATCCTCGCGCGCGGCAAGGAAAACGGCGTGTTCGACCTCACGCGCATCAGCGGGTCCGAGGCGCTGGCGCTCGAACCGGCGCTCGAATGCGTGGCGGCCGTGTACTCGCCGCAGACCGGCATCGTGGACAGTCACCAGTTGATGCTCGCGCTGCAGGGCGACGCCGAGCGCGACGGCGCAGTCATCGCGCTGAAGTCGCCCGTCGAGGCCATCGATGCGACCGCGAACGGCTTCGTCGTGAAGGTGGGCGGCGAGGCGCCGACGGTGCTGCGCGCGGCTTGCGTCGTCAACAGCGCGGGGCTCGCGGCCAACAAGCTCGCGCGGCGCATTCGCGGGCTCGACGCGCGCCACGTCCCGCCGCTTTACCTCGCGCGCGGCAATTACTTCAGCGTGTCGGGGCGCGTGCCGTTCTCGCGGCTCATCTATCCGATGCCGAACGAGGCCGGGCTCGGCGTCCATCTAACACTCGATCTGGGCGGCCAGGCGCGCTTCGGCCCGGACGTCGAATGGATCGACTCGATCGACTACGACGTCGATCCGCATCGCGCCGATGCGTTCTACTCGCAGATCCGCAGCTACTGGCCGGCCTTGCCCGACGACGCGCTGCAGCCGGCCTACGCAGGCATCCGGCCCAAGCTCTCCGGTCCCGGCGAGCCCGCCGCCGATTTCATGATCCAGGGCGCCGCCGCTCACGGCGTGCGCGGTCTCGTCAACCTGTTCGGCATCGAGTCGCCGGGGCTGACGGCTTCGCTCGCCATAGCCCAGCGCGTGTGCGAACTGGCCGGAGCCGCTTGAGCGGAGTGATTCTTATCCCCGATTGATACGGCTCTCTTATCTCCGGAATTGCAACGAAATTCCGCGGTGCTTCGTTGCTATGCTTGCGCGACGCTGTCGTCAGAACGGCGTTTAGCCCTACATACTGGAGTGGAGTGAGTCTTATGAAATCGTCCCGCCGCAGCTTTCTGATCACGAGCATGGGTGTTGCCGCCACCGTCGCGCTGTCGCGCCAGGCATTCGCCGATGCCCCGAAGGCCAGCGAATCCGATCCCACGGCCCAGGCGCTCGGCTACAAGGCCGACGCCAGCAAGGTCGACAAGGCGAAGTTCGCGAAATACGCCGCCGGTCAGGACTGCAGCAACTGCACGTTCTACCAGGGCAAGGCGGCCGACGCCTGGGCGCCGTGCCCGATGTTCGGCGGCAAAGAGGTGGCGGGCAAGGGCTGGTGCAGCGCCTATAACAAGAAGGCCTGACCGGCCGCGATCGTACCGCGGTACTGTGTGCCGCGCTTCATCAGCGCGCGGCACTACGCGTCACTGAGCGCGCGGCGCGCTAGCTGCGCGCCTGAAGGAGCGGCGGGCGCCGCCCGAACCACGGACGCGCCGCTTCGAGCTGCGCCGCAAGGCGCACCAGCAGCGCATCATTGCCCTCGCGCGCCGCGAACTGCACGCCAATCGGCAAGCCGCGCGCGCTCCACGAGAGCGGCACCGTCATCGCGGGCTGGCCCGTCATGTTGAAGAGCTCGGTGCCTCCCGCCCACGCGAACGCCTTGTTCGACGCCTCCGTCAGCAGTTTTCTCATCAACGCTTCCATGGGCATGGCCGTGACCGCGCGCATCTGCAGGCGCTCGGCTTGCGACGGCTTCAGCTCGCCGATCTTCACCGGCGCGGCGGCGAGCGTCGCGCAGAGGATCACGTCGTAGCGCGTCATCAGGTCGGCGAGCTGCGTCGTAATGCGCTGCTGCACGTCGAGTGCGCCCGGCAGCTCGCGCTCGCCGAGCTTGCTGCCGATGTGCGCCATCGCCCACGTCGCAATCTCGAAGTCCTGGCGGCGCGGCCGCGTGCCCGTGATCTGGTCGGCCTTGAGGACCATCTGCTCCGCCACGACCGACCACAGCATCAGAAACGCTTCGCGCGCAGCGGCGAAGTCGACCGGCAGCGTCACCGGTTCCACGCGATGTCCGAGCGAAGCGACGAGCGTCGCGGCGTCGTCCACGGCGGCGCGCACTTCGGGCGAGAGCTCGAAGGCGAACATCGGATCGGTGATGAGCGCAACGTTCAGCGGCTTCGCGAAGCCGTTCTGCTCGCGGGCGGCCGCGAGGAACGTGCCCGGCGCGCCGGGAGCGAGCTCGGGGTCGCCCGCCAGGAGATCGAGCATCAGCGCGCTGTCACGCACGCTGCGCGAAACGGCCAGATCGACGCCGAGCGCGCCCGGCGCCGGCGCTACGTTCGTGGGCACCTGGCGCGAGCGCGACGGCTTCAACCCGAAGAGGCCGCAGCACGAAGCCGGAATGCGGATCGAGCCGCCGCCGTCCGAGGCATGCGCGAGCGGCACGACGCCGGCGGCCACCGAGGCTGCCGCGCCGCCGCTCGATCCGCCCGGCGTGTGGTCGAGATTCCACGGATTGCGGCACGGACCGAACAGTTCCGGTTCGGTGTAGGGCATCTGGCCCAGTTCCGAGGCGCTCGTTTTGCCGAAAATGTTGAGGCCCGCCGCGCGAATGCGCGTGACGACCGGGCTGTCTTCGGCAGGCACGTAGTGCCGGTAGTGGCGGCTGCCGTAGGTCAGGCGCAGCCCGGCCACGGTCGCGCCGAGATCCTTTACGAGAAACGGCACGCCTGCGAGCGGCCCGTCGGCGAGCGTATCGGCGCCGTTGCCGTTCGCCTCGATGGCGCGCGTGCGCAGGCGCGCGGCCTCGTAGTCCTTGAGCACGATCGCGTTGATCGCGGGGTTGACGGCTTCCGCGCGCGCGATGGCGGTATCGAGCAGTTCGCGTGCGCTCACTTCCTTGCGCTTCACGAGCTCGGCGAGGCCGATGGCGTCGTATTCCAGATAGTCGGACTGCAAGGCTGGGTCTCCTGCTTTCGAAAAAACGAGACGCGGCGGTGACAGCGGGCGGCGTGCGACGGGCCGCGGCGCGTGCCCGTGACGCCGGCAGCGCGCCGCGATAGCGGGCAGCGCGGCCGGCAAAGGTGCAGAGGCCAGCTTACAGACGCTCGGCGAGGAACGTCAGCGTGCGTCCGTGGGCAAGCCCGGAGGCGTGCTGGTTGTACGACGCGCGCACCGAGCAGTTGAAGCCATGATCGGCGTTCGGGTACAGATGGAATTCGGCGTTGTCGCGGCCCGCGAAGGCCGCTTGCACCTGGCCCACGGCGTCGAGCGGAATGCCGTGATCGTTTTCGGCGTAATGGAACTGGATCGGCGCCTTCACCTTGCCGGCGAGGTCGAGCGCGTTCTGGATGCCGCCGCCGTAATAGGCGACCGCTGCATCCACCGAGCCTTCGGCCGCCGCGAGATAGGCCAGGCGGCCGCCGAAGCAGTAGCCGACCGTCGCCACCTTGCCCGTGCACTCGGGCAGGGCGCGCAACGCCGCGGCCGTTGCGGCGATGTCCTGCACGGCGAGCTTCACGTCGGTCTTTTGCAGCAGTTCGATGCCCTTGTCGCGGTCGGCGCCGACGTAGTCGAGTTCGACGCGCGGCTGGGTGCGCCAGAAGATATCCGGCGCGATGGCGACGTAGCCGTCGAGCGCGTACTGCTCGACCACGTCGCGGATATGGTCGTTGACGCCAAAGATTTCCTGGATGATCACGATGCCGGGGCCCTTGCCACCCTTCGGTCGCGCGAGATAGCCGCCGAAGCTGTCGTTGCCGGCGGGAATGTCGATCCAACGAGTCGAAACGCTCACGTTACTCTCCTTCTGATCCTGGTCGGTCGCGTTGCCGCGAAATTCGGGGGGCCAGTTTGCCACACCCTTGCCTGAGCCTGCAGCGCGCCTCGTTCCTGCGCCGGGTTCTCCCATTCAATATGTTCGCATACGTTTAATAGCATGCTTAATTGAATCGACCCGCTCCGCACGCGGTTTGCACATGGACAGCGAGCGCAAACGTTGACGCTTTCGAACACCCTTCGGCGGCTTCGCCATCATTCTCAAAAATAGCCCGTCGACGCTTCCGAAGAGCTTTCCAGAGTATTGCAAAAATCTTCTCTCACCCTTGCGGTGTAAGGTTTGAACTCAATTATTCAGGGTCTCGAAGCATCCCTGTAGAAAGCCTATTGGTACTCGCACCAATATCTGAAAAATGTCCCCGAAATTAATTTGATCGCCTACACTTGCGCGCAAGTATGACGGTACGGCTCGCCATGAGCGGGCCCGACGGCATGCTGGCCAGGTGCATTCAAGGATGCATCCTGCGTGGTCGTCCGCTCAGGGGAGCGACACGTTCGGGGCGCGGGAGCACCAGGGCGATTACGTTGCTTTTGGGTTCGAAACTGGAGACTTACATGAATATCAAGCTTCAAAAGCTGTTGCCGATCAGCGCTGCCGTCATGATGTTCGGAGCGTTTGCCACGGCATCGTTCGCAGACGAAACGGTCAAGATCGGTCACGTCGCTCCGCTGACGGGCGGCATTGCCCACCTCGGCAAGGATAACGAGAACGGCGCGCGTCTCGCCGTCGAGGAAATCAACGCGAAGGGTCTCGTGATCGGCGGCCAGAAGGTCACGCTCGTGCTCGACGCACAGGACGACGCGGCCGACCCGCGTACCGCCACCCAGGTCGCGCAGAAGCTCGTCGACGACAAGGTCGTCGCCGTTGTGGGCCACCTGAACTCCGGTACGTCGATCCCGGCCTCGAAGATTTATAGCGACGCGGGCATCGTGCAGATCTCGCCGTCGGCCACGAACCCGGCCTACACGCAGCAAGGCTTCAAGACGACCTACCGCGTCGTCGCGACCGACGCCCAGCAGGGTCCGGCACTCGCGAACTACGCGGCGAAGACGATGAAGCTGAAGAGCGTGGCGATCGTCGACGACTCGACGGCCTACGGCCAGGGTCTCGCGAACGAGTTCGAGAAGACCGCGAAGTCGCTGGGCATGAGCGTCCTGTCGCATGACGCGACCAACGACAAGGCCGTGGACTTCCGCGCCATTCTCACGAAGATCAAGGGCGAGAACCCCGACGCGATCATGTACGGCGGCATGGATGCCACCGGCGGCCCGTTCGCGAAGCAGGCGAAGCAGCTCGGCCTGCGCGCGAAGATCCTCGCGGGTGACGGCGTCTGTACCGACAAGCTCTCCGACCTCGCCGGCGACGCGACCGACAACATCGTGTGTTCGGAAGCGGGCATGGCGCTCGAAAAGATGCCGCAAGGCAAGGAGTTCGAAGCCAAGTACGAGAAGCGTTTCGGCCAGCCGATCCAGATCTACGCGCCGTTCACGTATGACGCCGTGTACATCATCGTCGACGCGATGAAGCGCGCGAACTCGACCGACCCGGCGAAGATCCTGGCCGAAATGCCGAGCACCGACTACAAGGGCGTGATCGGCGAGACGACCTTCGACTCGAAGGGCGACCTCCAGCACGGCGTGATCTCGCTGTACGACTACAAGGGCGGCAAGAAGACGCTGCTCGACGTCGTCAAGATGTAATCGCGCGGCTGCGCCGCAGCGCAGTCATGCAGCGGTAATCGAAAAGGCACGTGGACCTTCGGGGCCACGTGCCTTTTGTTTTGCGAACGGTTTTGCGTGTGGTTTGGCGTACGGCGTCGGCGGCACAGACGCGGATCAGATCCCGAGGCGCTTCAGTACGCGCGGCGCGGCGAAGGCGACCAGCGCCGCGCACAGCGCGACGACGGCAAGCCCTACGGTGAGATTCGTCACCTGCGTGATGCCGCCGATCACCACCGGCCCGAACAGCAGCCCGAAGTAGGCGATGCCCGCGACGTGCGCGAGTCCCTCGGCCGCATGGATGCCCTTCACGCGCGCGGCGGCGGCGAACAGCACGGGCATCATGTTCGCGAGACCGAGGCCCATGAGGGTGAAGCCGACGAGGGCAGTGACCGTGAACGGCAGCACGAGCGCTCCGATCATCCCGGCGCAGGCGAGCGATGCGCTCGCCATCACCAGTTGCGGCGCGCCGAAGCGTGCGCGCACGGCGTCGCCGGCGAAGCGCGCCGCGGCCATGCCGCCCGAGAACGCCGCGTAGGCCGCGCTCGCGAGCGCGGGCGTGGCGACCACGACATCGCGCATGTATACGGTGGCCCAGTCGTACATCGCGCCTTCGGCGATCAGCGCGATCAGGGCGATGCCGCCCAGCGCCCACAGGGCGGGCGTGCGCCAGCGGTTGCCGGTCCTCGCGTGTTCGCCGTGGGTGGGGTGCGGCACGTGGGGCAGCACGGCCGGGCACGAGACGAGCAGCACGAGCGCCGCGAGGGCGGAGGCAAGGACGAGATGCAGCGCGGGCGCCATGCCGCGCGCGAGCAGCGCGCCGCCGATCGCCGCGCCCGCCATGCCGCCGAGGCTGAACATGCCGTGCAGCGACGACATGATCGGCCGGCCGAGCGATTCCTCGACGGCGCTGGCCTCCGCATTCATGGCGACGTCGAGCGTGGCCATGCCGACGCCGAACAGGGCCAGCACCGCGAGCAGCATCCAGAACCACGGCACGACGAGAATCAGGGCGCCGCAGACCGACATCGTGAGGCCGCCGGCGAGACAGGCGCGGCGCGTGCCGACGCGCGCGATCCAGCCGCCGATCGTCGTCATCGCGGCGATCGAGCCGCCCGCGACGGCAAAGAGCGCGCACGAGAGCAGAGCGGGGCTCAGGTGAAAGCGGTCGCGCACCGTGGGAACGTGCACGCCCCACGAGGCATACATCATTCCCGCGACGAAGAAGAGCGCCATGGTGGCGACGCGTGCGCGCCGGCGCGTTGCTTCGGGCAGGGCGGCATGCACGGCGGCAGGCGAGTGCGCCGGCATGGGCGCGCCGAGGGCGGGATCGGTGGTGCGGTCGGACACGGCGGTTCCGGAAGAAAAAAGAGACGCTGTAACAGCGCCATAAAGAAGACGCTAAACGGAAGCTGCCTGAAAGCAAGCGATGATTCTAGCGAACACGCGCATGTCTTGCCGAACCCTGACTCGCGCGGTGCTCTAATATCTGTACGCGTCCCGCATTTCCACGCGCTTTCTTTTTTTGCGCGTTTTTTCGCGCCTTCTCGTTCTCGACAAGACGCCGTGGGCGCACAGCGATCACGCGAACGAAGCCGCCTTGCCCGAGGACGCCCCTTGAAGATCCCCGCCCACGCCCCGCTTCATCTGCTGCACCAGGTGTCCACCGGTACGCTCGCCACCCATGCCCGCGAGCCGCACGGCTTTCCGTATCCGAGCATCGTGCCGTTCGCGCCCGATGCGTTCCATCGGCCGGTGATCCTCATCAGCCGGCTGGCCGAGCACACGCGCAACCTGCTGGGTGATCCGCGCGCGGGTTTCCTGGTCGCCCACGCGCCGGACGGCGACATGCTGAACGGGCCGCGCGCCACGCTGCTGGGCCAGTACGCCTCCGTGGACCCGGATCAGGCGGAGGCGGTTGCGCGCCGCTATCTGCGCTACCACCCGGACGCGGAGCGCTACCTCGCGCTCGGCGACTTCACTTTCTGGGCGCTGCACATCGAGCGGTTGCGCTACATCGGCGGCTTTGGCGCGATGGGCTGGCTCGACGGCGCGGATCTCGACGAGCTCGACCCGCTCTCGCCCGCGGACGAGGCCGCGCTGATCGAAGCGTTCGAACGGCACCCGGCGCGGCGCGCGGGGCTCGAGCTGGCGGGCGTGGATCGCTATGGCGCCGACCTTGGCGTCGATGGCGCGCGCACGCGCTTCGTCTTTGACGAGCCTCAATCCGATCTGCAAACCTTGCATGCGGTGCTAGCCGATTGCGTCGAGCGGCATTCTGTCTGATTTTTTTCGAGATATCGGAAAACTGCCTTTATGGGTATGAGGCGGTGCTGGGACGCCGTCCAGTTATATCGCATGAGCGAGGGCGATATAAGCTCAAAACTCTCATCTGATGAAATGTTAGAATGTTTCCAACCATTTAATTCTCATCAACTGATCGTTGCCGTATCGGGATTAATCTGGCGAATAGGGTATTTAGTAAAAATACGGATTTGCATCAGATGAAAGCCTTCCGCGTGTCGCGACGATGGAAAGATACTGAAACAGGTTTTTATTATTTTTATTGTCACGCGCTTTTACCGGGATTGGTTTCTGTGTTAATCTCGCCTCCACTTTCCGGGGCAAGCATCTGTCAGTCGGCATACCGGCGCGAGACTGGTAGCCGTAATTGTCTAAACCACAAGGATACCCATGTCTTCCTACAAGGAACTACTCGCCCAGCGCGAAAAGCTGGAGAAGCAGATTGAAGAGGCGAAGGCACGTGAATATGCCGAGGTCCTCGAAGAAATCAAGCAGAAAATGGCTGATTACGGAATTACCCTGGCCGAACTCGGCGGCGGCCGCGCGAGCGGCAAGGGCGCCAAGGCTGCGCGTTCGCGCGCAAGCGTCGCGCCTAAATATCGGGATCCGGACAGCGGCAGCACGTGGTCGGGCCGCGGCAAGCCGCCGCGCTGGATTGCCGGCAAGGATCGCGAAAAGTTTCTGATCCAGAAGTAAAGCATTGCTTACTGGTGCGCTGTATAGCAGCTTATACAGCGCGCTGAACAATCGTTTTAGCCATCGGTTAGCAATCAGCTTGACAATCGGCTTTAACGTTGCGCTTTACGACCGGATTCATAGCCGGCTTCATAGCGGACTTCACAGCCGGTTTCATGGTCGCCTGGCTGTATTGACAGACATATTGGGCCCGAGCAGGAACGAGCGAACCGCTGCCCCATTGGGTATCCCGATGAATCAGAGGTGCGCTCGGGCTTACCTGGCCGTCCGATTGTAAAAAGAGAGAGCCGCGCTGTCGTTCCGACGCGCGGCTTTTTGCTATCCCGATCCCGCATGTAGAGCATGGTTGAATGCGAATACGTCGTGTTCTTGTAGGTATATGATTTAAAAGAGGTTTTTAGGGTTGTCACGAAAAAGGTGGCTTGACGCGATTACAATCGCGGCCAATCCTGATTCACCCTTTAGCTCCAACTCATGGTTTCCACAACCGATACGCTCGCATCGGAAAAACACGAAGTCGCGCGCAAGACGACGCTCGTGAGTGTCGCCGTCAACTCGGTGCTCGTGGTTCTGCAGATCGCGATTGGCGTGATTGCGCATTCGCAGGCTCTCGTTGCCGACGGTGTTCATTCGCTGGCCGATCTCGTCTCCGATTTCGTGGTCTTGCTGGCCAACCGGCATAGCGGCGCCAAGCCGGACGCCGATCACAACTATGGCCACAGCCGCTATGAGACGGTCGCGTCGCTCTTTCTCGGCGCGCTGCTGATCACGGTCGGCATGGGCATGCTGTGGCGCGCGGGAACGCGCATCGCCGATCTCGGCGCCATTGCGCCCATTCACCTGAGCGCGCTGGGCGTGGCCCTGCTCGTGCTCGTCTCCAAGGAAGGGCTCTTTCGCTACATGCTGGGCGAGGCGCAGCGCGTGCGCTCGCAGATGCTCATCGCCAACGCATGGCATGCGCGCTCGGACGCGGCATCGTCGCTCGTGGTGGCGATCGGCATTATCGGTAGCCTGGCGGGCTGGCGGCTGCTCGATCCGATCGCGGCAGCCATCGTGGGCTTCATGGTGGCGCGCATGGGCTGGGTGTTCGGCTGGGACGCGCTGCAAGACCTCTCCGACCGAGCGCTCGACGAAGCCGCGACCGCCGACCTGCGCGCGCTCCTGCTTTCCACGCCGGGCGTGCGCGACGTGCACGAAATGCGCACCCGCAAGACCGGCGACCTCGCGCTGGTGGATGCGCACATCCTCGTCGAGCCCTTCATTTCGGTCTCCGAGGGGCACTACATCGCGGAGTCGGCGCGTGCGCGCGTCCTCACCGATGCGCGCGTGCTCGACGCGTTGATCCACGTCGATCCCGAAGACGACATGCACGTGCGGTCGGTGGCGAGCCTGCTGCCGCGCGAAGCCCTGGCGGATGCCCTGCGCGAGGCGTTCGCCGGGCACGGCGTGCATGTGGAGGCCGTGACGCTGCACTACCTCAGCACGGGGCTGGCCGTGCAGGTTGCACTCGCGGCCAGCGACGACATCGCGCGGCTCGCGGAAATGGATCTGGAGACGATCAAGCGGCGTATCGGCGCGAGCCGGCTCGACGTGGTGCACGTGGTGGGCGCGGACGCCATTGCCGCGGTACGCGGCGAGCCCGCCGGCACGCCGCGGGCAGCCGGTTGACGGCTGAGGCTGACGGCGGCGCGGCGGCCGCCCCGGGCCTCAGAGCGGCAACTGCGTATCGAACTTGATTTCGCGGAGCACGACGCTCGTGCGCACCTGCGCCACCGCCGGAATGCGGAAGATGCGCTCGTGCAGGAAGTTATCGTAGGCTTTGATGTCCGGCGCCACGATCTTGAGGATGTAGTCCGACTCGCCGGTGGTGCTGTAGCACTCGGTGACTTCGGGGCAAGTGGCGATTTCGCGCTCGAATTGCTCGACGCCGCCTTCGGTGTGCCGCGTGAGATGGATATGCGCGAGCGCGCAGACGTGCAGACCGAGTTTTTCCCGATCGAGCAGCGCCGTATAGCGCTGGATCACGCCCGACTGTTCCATGTCCTTGATGCGGCGCCAGCACGGCGTGCTGGACAGGCCCACCTGGTCCGAGATTTCCTGCACCGACCGGCGCGCATCCAGCTGTAGCAGGCGCAGGATCTTCTGAGAGAACGTATCGAGTGTCAACTGCGCCTCCGTTTTTGCGTCTTGCTATTCCCGAATGTTAGAGGGCAGGAAAACGAAACGCAATGCGAAGTACGCCTGATGAGGAAGATCGCCTGATTTGTTCTCTAACTGGCGGCATTTTGCCCTGACGCGTCCCCATCAAGCGCGCTCGCGGCCTGCTGGGCGCGCAAGTCGGCCAGCATGTTGCAGAAGAGGGCGCCCTGCTCGATGGCGTCGTCGAGTGCGACATGGGTGTGAGGGTGGTCGTCGAACCAGTGCTTCGGGAAGCGCGGCTTGATGCACTTGCGGTACGGCAGGCCCGTCATCGCGAACGCGAGCGTCTTGATGTCGAGCGCCGACCACGAGAACGGGCAGCGCCCCGCGAAACGCATCATGTACCAGAACATGAAGGTGAAATCGAAGCCCGCGGGCATGGCGACGAACACCGGCTTGCCGGGCAGCGCCTCGACCCAGTCGACGTAAGTCACGAGCGCCTCGGCTGGATCCTGCAGATCCTTGCGGCAGGCCGCCCACGCTTCGGGCTGCGTCTCCCACCAGGCGGCCTGCACGGGATGCGGCGCGGCGCCCTCGAGCGTCATGAGATTCGCCGAAAAGGTGGCGACGAGGCGCTTGTCGGCGGTATAGGCCGCCGATGCAAAACTGAGCATCGAGTGCGGGCCCGGAATCGGCCCGTCGGCCTCGACGTCCGTGCTGACGTAGATTTCCTCAATGGCGGGGGTATTCATCATCCGGGAATGCTGTCTGCTACATAGGGATTGGAGCGGCGCTCTTCGCCGAACGTCGACGCGGGGCCGTGACCCGGCACGAACGTGACATCGTCGCCGAGCGGCCAGAGCTTTTCGCGGATCGAGCGGATGAGGTCCGCGTGATTGCCGCGCGGAAAATCGGTGCGGCCGATCGAACCCGCGAACAGCACGTCGCCGACAATCGCGACGCGATGCGGCCGGCTGAAGAACACCACGTGGCCCGGCGTGTGGCCGGGGCAGTGATAGACCTCCAGCTCTTCGTTGCCGACGCGCACTGTCTCGCCGTTATTGAGCCAGCGGTCGGGCTCGAAGGCTTCCGCGTGACCGAAGCCGAAGCGCACGCTTTGCTGCGGCAGCATGTCGATCCAGAAGCGCTCGTCCTCGTGCGGCCCCTCGATCGGTACGCCGAACTTCGCGGCCAGCGCCTTCGCGCCCGCGCAGTGGTCCACGTGACCGTGCGTGAGCAGCACCTTTTCGAGCTGCACGCCCTGGCGCTCGATCTCGGCCTCGATGCGCTCCAGATCGCCGCCAGGATCGACAACGGCGGCGCGCTGCGTCGCCTCGTCGACAAGAAGCGAACAGTTTTGCTGGAATGGGGTGACGGGTATCAGCGTGATCTTCATGCGCTTGGGCGGATGGCGGAGAACGAACGGCCTGGCCGGCAGACCGCGATCGGAGACCCGATTGTACCGGCGCACAGCGAGGACCGCCGGCGACCGCTGGAATGCGGTTTGCGATCCGGCGGCAAGCCTTGTCTGACAAGGCTTTGGCCGCCGCATTTGTTACACCGGCGTATAAAGTTCATAAAAATTCGGGGGTTACGTGCGTGACAGGAATTACTTTTGGGTATAATGCGGCCCAACGCGCACGTTTTTTACGTGCTTTCACCAGGTGGTGCGACCCGCTCAGAAAAGGGTCTCGATGCATCACCGTCAAGCAGTGCTGTCGTCTGACGACCGCCCCTTTTGCGGACTGAAGCGACGGCAAATCAGGTGCCGATCCGTTCGGCACCGCACGTCTTGCCCAGCCAGGCGCTACGCGCCTGCAACGGCCTTGCTGCCGTGACGCTGGGTGGGGCCTACGCCGCCGTTCCTGTGCGCCGTGTGTTACCGGCGCGCCTGAACGTGTAGTCCATGTTCGATGGCGGCATGTGGGGTCTGGTCAGGCTGCCGGGGACAGGTTGCGCCAGACGTGAAAGATAACCAGCGGTTAGTGACCCATGAGGGGTCGCATCCGGGTGCCGGCTCGAGCTCGTTTTTTCGCGAGAGGGGTTGGTTCGTACCCGTAGCCGCCGAAGCTTACAGTTGCGCGCAACGACGACGCTGGGGCTTCGACATGTGACGACTAGCTTATGAAACTCAGACTGACTCGACGAAGACTCGGGAGTCTTGCCGCCGTGTCCGTGCTGGCCGGTTGCGCCATGCCGCCCGGCGCGCAGAACCAGGCGGACGGGTCCGCGCTCAGCACCAAGGACGCGCACATGGCCTTCGCCGCGCCTCAGGGCTACGGTTCCGCACTGGCCGCGCTGCCCGCATCGAGCGCCGCCAACGACAAGACGCTCGCCGACGCCGATCCGATCGGCGATGGTCCGGACGTCTCCTGGTTCCACCAGATCGGCCGCGCCTCGTGGTATGGTCGCGCCTTCCACGGCCGCCGCACCGCAAGCGGCGAGCGCTTCGACATGGGATCCCTGACCGCGGCGCACCGCACGCTGCCGCTCGGCTCCTACGTGCGCGTGAGCGTGCCCGAGACGCACAAGTCGGTCATCGTGAAGATCAACGACCGCGGACCGTACGCGCGTGGCCGCGTGATCGACCTCTCGTATGCTGCTGCGAAGATGCTTGGCGTGCAGCACGCCGGCACGGCTCGCGTGACCATTGAAGGACTTCCGCGCGAGGAGGCGAAGGCCGAGCAGGCCGAACAGCTCGCCGCGATCTCGAACGGCGACCGCTGATCCTGGCGTTGCCGTCGAACCTGGAAGGGCCGCTATGCGCGGCCCTTCTGCATTTCAGTCTCCCTCTCCTTCTTCCTTCAACTCGAGCGCACGCGCATAGAGCGCATTGCGCGACGCGCCGGTGAGCGTGGCCGCGATTTTCGCCGCGCTCTTCACGGGCACTTCCTGCAGCAGCATGCGCAGCAGCGCATCGTGATCCTCTTCCGACGACTCGCTCGCATTCGCACCTTCCACGACCAGCACGAACTCGCCGCGCTGATGGTTCGCATCCTCGGCGAGCCACGCTGGCGCTTCGGCCAGGGTGCCGCGATAGAGCGATTCGTGTAGCTTCGTCAATTCGCGGGCGATCAGCACGCGCCGCGCGGGACCGAACGCATCGGCCAGCGCCTGCACGGTTTCGACGATGCGATGCGGCGCTTCGTAGAACACCATCGCGTGCGCATGCGCGGCGAGCGGCTGCAGCGCGGAGGCGCGCTGCTTCGGCTTCGGCGGCAGGAAACCGAGGAACGTGAACGTCGACACCCAGTCGCCGGCCGCGCTCAACGCGGTCGCGAGCGCGCTCGCGCCGGGCAGCGGCACGACCTGGAAACCGGCCTCGCGCACGGCGTCGACCAGCTTCGCGCCGGGGTCGGAAATGCCGGGCGTGCCCGCGTCCGAAACGCAGGCCACGCGCTCGCCCGCGCGCAGAAAATCGATCACGCGCTCGGCCGCCTCGCGCTCGTTGTGCTCGTGCACGGCGATGAGCGGCTTCGACATGCCGTAGCGCGTGAGCAACTGGCCCGTGTTGCGCGTGTCCTCGGCCGCGATGCGATCGACGAGGCCGAGCACGTGCAGCGCGCGCAAGGTGATGTCGGCGAGATTGCCGATTGGCGTCGCCACGACGTACAGCGTGGCGGCCGGATATTGCTGGGCCTGTGCGAGTTCGGAAAGGGACGAAGGAGACGTCATGACACGGAACGCGCGAGCGAAAGAGAGGAGGCCGACATTGTGCCACGCGGGGAAACGGGCGTTGGCGGGGGAAGGGCAGAGGCATTCTCCTGCTCGTTCTCGTGCCACTGGTGCTGCGAATGTTCAGGACGTCGACAACTTTTCCGGGTGTCGCGAGTCGAACGCCCAATCGCGCGCGACGGGCGCGCGTTTCGAAGCACGCGCGCTCGACTTTCTGCGCAGCCAACGGCTCGTGCCTGTCGCGCGCAACGTGCATTGCCGCGGCGGCGAACTGGACCTCGTGATGCGCGATCGTGACGGCACGCTCGTTTTCGTCGAAGTGCGCGCACGCACGCGGAACGACTACGGCGGCGCGGCGGCGAGCGTGGGGTGGCACAAACAGCAGCGCGTATTGCGCGCCGCGCGTTACTTCCTGGCGACGCGCGCGAATGCGCAAAAGCCTGGGGGCGCCACGCCGCCGTGCCGCTTCGACGTGATCGCATTCGAACGCGGACGTCTGACGTGGATACGCGACGCCTTCCGCGCCGATGGCAGTTGAATGCGCGGAGAACGCGCGCGAGTGCGCTAAACTTGCGGGCATCCGCTGACAGAACAGCGGTTTTCTCGCGATACCCGCAGTACAGATTAGAGAGTCGATGTCCGTCGAACGTATTCAACAACACTTCCGCGACAGCGCAGCGCTCAAGCTCGCTGCTATGGAAGCCCTCGCGGTGCCGATTGCGGCCACCGTCGACACGATGTTCGCCGCGCTGGCGAACGGCAACAAGATACTGGCGTGCGGCAACGGCGGATCTGCCGCCGACGCCCAGCACTTCGCGGCCGAACTGATCGGCCGCTTCGAACGCGAGCGCCCGGGCCTGCCGGCCCTCGCGCTCACCACCGACGCCTCGGTACTCACCGCTGTCGCCAACGACTACGCGTACGACCAGGTCTTCGCGAAGCAGGTGCGCGCGCTGGGCCAGCCCGGAGACGTGCTGCTCGCGATCACGACCTCGGGCAACTCGGCGAACGTGCTCGCGGCGATCGAAGAAGCGCACGAACGCGAAATGATCGTGATCGCGCTGACGGGCAACGGCGGCGGCAAGGTGAACGAAACGCTGGCCGATACCGACATCCATTTGTGCGTGCCGTCCGAGCGGACCGCGCGCATCCAGGAAGTGCACCTGTTAACGATTCACTGCCTGTGCGATGGCATCGACGCGATGCTGCTGGGCGACGACTGACACCGAAGGACGAAGGAGAGTGACGTTGAAGAGCAGATACGGCATCAGTAGCGCCCTGGCCCGAACGACCCTGACGATCGGATTGGCGGCTGCACTCTCGGCGAGCCTGCAAGGCTGCTTCCTCGCGATTGCGGGCGCGGCGGGCGGCACGGCGCTCGTGGCGACCGACCGGCGCACGGTGGGCTCGCAAACGGAAGACCGCGAGATCCAGGTGAAGGCGCTTTCGGATATCTCGAACAAGCTGCCGGACTCTTCGCATATCAACGTGGCCGTGTTCAACCAGCGCGTGCTGCTGACCGGCGAAGTACCGGACGACGCCTCGAAGCAGAAGGCCGGGGACATCGCGCGGGGGATTACGAATGTCGATTCGGTGGTGAACGAACTGGCGGTGCAGCCGGCGAGCTCGTTCTCCTCGCGGGCTAACGACTCGTATCTGGAAGGGCGCGTGAAGGCCGAACTGATCGCATACAAGGATATTTCCGCAAACGACTTCAAGGTGGTGAGCGAGCGCGGCACGGTTTATCTGCTGGGGCTCGTGACGCGGCAGGAAGGGGACGTGGCTGCCGATGCGACCAGCAAGGTCATGGGCGTGCAGCAGGTTGTGAAGGTTTATCAGTACATCCAGCCGGGGCAGGGTTCGGGAGCTTCCGCTGTCGCGGCCGCGAGTGCGCCGCCGCCGGCCGCGCATCCCGTGGAGGCACCGATGGTGGGCGCCGTGCCCGATGCTACGGTGAGTTCGCGGCCTATCGAGCAGCAAGCGCCGGCGCCGGTTACCAGCTCGTCGCCCGCTGAGCCGGGGAATGGGAAGGCTTTGTGATGAGATTTTTGAGCGGTCGGCGAGTTTTGCTGGTTGCGGGGTTGGCGCTTGCTGGCGTGATTGCGGTGGCGCCGATGCGGGCTTGGGCGACTCCGGATGGGCTGGCTGTGGCTCGTAACAACGCTTGTATGGGCTGCCACGCCGTGGATCGCAAGCTTGTTGGGCCTTCGTTTCAGCAGATCGCTGCACGGTATAAGGGGGATCCTGCCGCCCAAGGCAAGCTGGAGAAGAAGGTGCGGGATGGTGGCGCCGGGGTTTGGGGGGCGATTCCTATGCCTTCTCATCCTGGGATGAGTGCCGTCGATATTCATACTGTCGTGGGTTGGGTGCTGGCTGGAGCGCCTTCTTCCAATTGATATTGAGGGTGGGCAGGTTTTGTGCTTGCCAACGACGATTTTGGCTGTGCTAGAATCGTTGCTTCGTTGCTTCGTTGCTTCGTTGCTTCGTTGCTTCGTTGCTTCGTTGCTTCGTTGC
>NZ_JBANLK010000001.1:0-87821 GCF_054968425.1 Paraburkholderia sp. AV2 | reverse complement strand
TTCGTTGGGGCGGTAGCTCAGCTGGGAGAGCGTCGCGTTCGCAATGCGAAGGTCGGGAGTTCGATCCTCCTCCGCTCCACCAAAAATTTCAATAAAAACAACGCACTACGTCTTGCGATGTAGTGCGTTGTTTTGCATTCTGGCGCAGGTTTTTGCACATCACGTGTGGCAAATTTGTGGCGCTAATTCAACTTCGACCCCGCGTGGGTAATTGGTAGAAATCACGCCACGACTCTACTGGGACCGCAGCGAGCGTGAGAGTCAACCTTGCGGCATCCCCCAAGCTGGAAAAGGGTTCTGATCGTCCGTAACCTTCTGAATTCTTGGTAGGCGTGAGTATTCGAGCGCGCGGCCTACTGCGCTTGTTACCAATGCTTCCCGATCTCAACCAACCCTAAACATTGGGTGTCCGGACACGGCATGTCACGATTCCTACACCGCGTGGTTTGCCGCTAGGGTCGTTGTTTTACGCCTTTGGGATCGGGCGTCTGCCGGAGACCATCCCCTTGCTCGCTCGTCGGGCGGTACCCCCAACAAACCCGCCACCCACGCCCCCATCACCTAAACTTCCCGGAAGGAGCGGCCCGGCCGATAACCCACCGCCGGGCCCACACCGCCGCCGCCCACCCCGCGGCAAACGGAGGCCGCCATGACCGGTCCGCAAGCATCGACCCAAAAGTTCGACTACGAAGGTTTCGAGATCCACGTCGCGCCGGCCCAGGCGGACGATGGCGGCAACCGCTACACGTACACGGCCTATGTCTGCCACCCAGGCGCGGATGCGGCCATGCCGGGCCACGCGGTGTCGTTCCACGCCGATTTCGGCGACACGTTCCGCAGCGAGCAGGACGCCGTCGAGGAAGCCGTCCATGTTGGCCACAGTATCGTGGACGGCACGCATCCCGATCTCTCGGTGCTCTCGCTGGTGACGCACGGCTTCTGAGCCGGTGCGTACAGGAGAAGGAAAAGGAAAAAGGCCCGGGCGAATCGGGGCGATCCGTCCGGGCAAGCTGCCGGGAGTCCGGCAGCGGAGGTATCTGTGCGCGCGGCGGGCGTGTAGCCCCTGGCAGAAATGACAACGGGTCCGCTCTCGATATCGAACTGGAGAGCGGACCTGTTCCGACAATCTTCACGCGGTCAGGCCGCGAGCGTCGCGCAAAGGCTGGCCCTTCGCGCGGATAGCGATTGCCGGCGCGCAATGCGTCGGCTTTAGACCTTAATGGCTGCCCGCTTGCGACGAACCGCTCGTCGAGGCGCCATACGCCGTGTTTTGCTGCGCCGCAACGCGCGCCTCGGCGGCCTGCATGTCTTCCGGGTAGTACGGGCTCGAACGGTCCGGGCGATAGCCGGCTTGTTCGAGCTGGACGAGTTGCGCGCGAACTTCGGCACGCGTGAGCGGCTGCTGGCTTTGCTGGGCGAACGAGAGTGCCGGCGCGGCGAGAACGGTTGCGGCGAGAGCGGCAGCGATCAGGGTCTTCATGGTATTTACCTCCGAAATTATGTTTCGGTCCGTAGCAATCGCATGGCTCGAACCGTTGCGAGCACTTTATTGCGCTGCACTCCAAAGAAAAATAGTGCAATGCAGCAAACATCGTTACCAGATTCGAGATAATTCCGGGGAGATCGCGTTCCGGGCATGGCGAAGAAGCCCGCGGAATCCACGCTGCCGGTCCGCCCGCCGCGCTGTGGGGCAAAATAGTGCGCACGGGTTGCACACAACGCTCGCGGCCCGCATGAAACACGATCAATCGAGGAGCTTTCCCATGAAGAACAGTCTCAACCGTCAGGCTCTGATCGCTGCCGCGCTGGCGGGGCTTGCCACGGCGGGCGTCGCGCACGCGGACGACAAGGTGAATTGCTACGGCGTGGCGAAGGCCGGGCAGAACGACTGCGCGAGCAAGACCGGCGTGCACGACTGCGCGGGCCAGGCGAAGGTCGACAACGACAAGGGCGACTTCAAGGCCCTGCCGAAGGGCACCTGCGAGAAGCTCGGCGGCACGCCGGAAAAATGAACGCCGGCAGCGGCGGCGCGCCGCGCGCCGCGCGTGTCCCAGCGGGCGTCGGCATCGGGCTGCGCCATGCGCATTACGGTGAGTTCCTCGCCGCCACGCCCGCGGTGGACTGGGTCGAGGTACACAGCGAGAACTACTTCGGCGAGGGCGGCTACGATCTGCATGTGCTGGAGACAGTGCGGCGCGATCTGCCGGTGAGCCTGCACGGCGTGGGCCTCGGGCTCGGTTCGGCCGTACCGCTCGATACGGTGCATCTCGCGCGGCTCAGGCGTCTTTGCGAGCGCATCGAACCGGCCGTCGTCTCCGAGCATCTGTGTTGGGGCGCGACGCGCGATGGCGCGTGGCACGATCTGCTGCCGATGCCATTGAGCGAGGCATCGCTCGATCACCTCTGTGCGCGGGTCGCGCAGATGCAGGACGTATTGCGCCAGCCCGTGCTGATCGAAAACGTTTCGGCCTACGTAAGGTTTCGTGAGGATACGCTCGGCGAGACCGCATTTCTCGCCGAGCTTGCACGCCGCACCGGCTGCGGCGTGCTGCTGGATGTGAACAATCTCTACGTCAACCAGTGCAATCATGGCGAAGACGCGCTCGCGGCCATCCGCGCGCTGCCGGCGGAGGTCGTGGGCGAGATCCATCTCGCGGGGCATCGCGTGACGTCGGTCGCCGTTATCGACGATCATGGCTCGCGTGTCGCACCCGCCGTGTGGTTGCTGTACGAGGCCGCCCTGCAGCGTTTCGGCGCGGTGCCCACGTTGATCGAATGGGACACGGCGATTCCGCCCCTCGACGTGCTGCTCGACGAGGCACATCGCGCGCGCGGACGCATGGCGGCGCCCGCCGACAGCGGCAAGCAAGCGGAGGCTCAGTGATGCCGCAGCCGGAAATGCTGGAATCGCTACAGAAGGCCTTCGCCGCTTCACTCGACGATCCGGCCGCCGACGCGGCGCTCGCCGCACATCTCCAGTTCTCCTTAAATTCGGGCGATGCGGGGGAGCGGCATCTGCGCGAGCGTATCGGCCTGTATCGCGGCAATGTGCGAGCGGCGCGCCATCGCGCACTGGCAAATGCCTGGCCCGTGCTGGCGGCGCTGGGCGGCGAAGCCTGGTTCGAGGCGCTCGCGTTGGCCTATGCGCGGGCGCATCCCGCGCACGATGCCGATCTCAACCGTTTCGGCGCAGCGCTGCCGGCGTTCGTCGAGCACTACGAGACCGATCCGCGCTATGCCTGCTTCGGCGACATCGCGCGGCTCGAATGGGCGTTGCACGTCGCAACGTTCGCGGCGAACTCCACGCCGCTCACCGTGCAGCAATGGCATGAGCCTGGCGCGGACCGCCTTGCCTCGGCGCGTCTTGAAGTACATCCCGCCTGCTCGGCGCTGGCCTCGCCGTATGCCGTCGATGCGATCTGGCGTGCGCACCAGCCGAATGGCGGCGCGTGGCCCGAGCGGGTCGATACGCCGTCGTGGTCGCTCGTCGTGCGACCGCAATGGCCTCCGATGCTGCTGACGCATACCGAAGCGGCCCATCTGGCATTTGCCGCGATCCAGCGCGGCGCAACGCTCGACGAGGCCCTGGACGTGGCCTTCGCCGCCGATCCCGGTTTCGATTTCCCGAGCCAGTGGCGCGTCTGGATCGAGTCCGGCGCCATCGTGGGGCTGCGCGATCGGGCCACGCCATGCTGACGCGCCGTCCGAACCTCGTGCTCGCCGTCGCCGTCGCGCTCTGCGCCTTCGTGACCCTGGTCGCCGCCTGGGTCATGGCGCAGATGCGCCACGACGCGCTCGTCACCGCGCGCGCCGCGACGTACAACATGGCGCTGCTGTTCGAGCGCGACGCCGCGCGCAATCTGGAGGTGTACGACCTCTCGCTGCAAGCCGTCATCGACGGTCTCGACGACCCGCGCCTCGCCGCGCTACCGGCCGATATTCGCCAGAACATGCTGTTCGACCGCTCGACGACGGCGAAGAACCTGGGTGCGATCCTCGTGACCAACGCTGCCGGCGACGTCGTCTTCGATTCGCGCTACGCGACGCCGCACACGCTCAATGTGGCCAACCGCGACTATTTCATCGTGCAGCGCGACTCGCCGTACGGGGGCCTGTACGTGAGCCATCCCTTCGTTCCGCACGACGGGCCGCCGGACGCGACGATCGGCCTGAGCCGCCGCCGCTCGAATCCCGATGGTTCGTTCGCGGGCATCGTGGTCGGGGCCATGCGCCTCGACTATTTCCGGCATCTGTTCAGCGGTGTCGATCTCGGCACGGAGGGCACGCTCGTGCTCACGCTCGCGGACGGCACCCTGCTCATGCGCCGGCCCTACGACCCGAAGCTGATTGGCGCCGATCAGTCCGCCACGGTCCCGTTCCAGCGCTACGGCCATGCCGATTCGGGCGGTTTCTTCGCGAACGGTCCGGTGGACGGCGTGCGGCGCTGGTACGCGTTCCGCCGCGTGCCAGGTTATCCGCTGGTGTTCAGCGTCGCGCTGGCCGCGCACGACATCTACCGCGAATGGCGCGTGCGCGCCTGGATCATCGGGGCGCTGGCGGGCGTGCTGGACGTCGCGCTGATCGCGCTCGGGGTGATGCTCACGCGGCAGTTGCGGCAGCGCGGCCAGCTTGAGCGGGAACTGCGCGAGCAGGCGGGCACCGATCCGCTCACCTCGCTCGCCAACCGCCGGGCGTTCGAGGCGCGCGCCGACAGCGAGTGGCTACGCGCGCGCCGCACCGGCAATCCGCTCGCGCTGATGATGCTCGACGTGGACCGCTTCAAGCTCTACAACGACCGCTACGGCCACCTCGCGGGCGACGGGGCGCTGGCTTCGGTGGCGCACGCGGCAGGCGCGCATGCGCGGCGCCCGGGCGACTGCGCGGCGCGCTATGGCGGCGAGGAGTTCGTGCTGATGCTGCCCGACACCGACGAAACCCACGGGAGGGAGGTGGCCGAGCGGGTGCGCGCGGCGATCGAGGCGCTGGCAATGCCGCACGAGGGCAGCCCCATCGGCGTCCTGACGGTGAGCGTGGGCGTGGCGAGCACGGCGGCGGGCGGGTTCGGCTCCTGGCGCGATCTCGTCGAAGCGGCGGATGCCGCGCTCTATGCGGCCAAGGGCGCCGGCCGCAATCGCGTGATGGCCTGGCAGCCCGACATGGCGGACGGCGCGCAGGGGGCTGGCGTGGCGCGCTGAGGCGGCCCATATTGCCCGGCAGTTGCCCCCGGGCGGGCGGGAGCGGCAAGAACAGCGGCCAAAAAAAACCGCTCAAGCCGGTAGGCATGAGCGGGAAGTCGGAGAGTTTACAGCTTCTGCATGAACTGTCATGGGGTCACGCAGCAATAAGCAGTCTATCGGCCAAGCCGGCCGACAGATATCAGACTAAGACGAATTCTTGACCGGCATCCTGGTGGTGTGCGTGTTCGCCGCAGCTTGCCAGGCAGTTTGCGGCTCCGTACACTCGCGCCTGATTTCCATCCGGGGTGTCCGGCGCCGCGCGGGCGCTTCGGCGACACCTCCCCAGACAATCGGAAACAGAACACGCCGCCAAGAGGAGCCCTCCCGATGTCCGATTCCTATTTCCCCCGCTGGCGCCTGCAGTCGAGCGGCGCCCAAAGTGCCGGTGGCGTTGTCGCCACCGACGAGCGCCTGGCCTGGCCGCAGATGGTCGCGATGGGCGTGCAGCACGTCGTGGCGATGTTCGGCTCGACCGTGCTCGCGCCGCTGCTCATGGGCTTCGATCCGAACCTGTGCATCTTCATGTCGGGTATCGGCACGCTGCTGTTTTTCGCCGTGGTGGGCGGGCGCGTGCCGAGCTATCTCGGTTCGAGTTTCGCCTTCATCGGGCTCGTGATCGCGGTGACGGGCTATAGCGGCCACGGGCCGAACCCGGACATTCCGGTCGCGCTCGGCGGCATCATCGCGTGCGGCGTGGTCTACGCGGTGATCGGCCTGATCGTCTCGGCCGTCGGCACGAAGTGGATCGAAACGCTGATGCCGCCTGTTGTCACCGGCGCGATCGTCTGCGTGATCGGTCTGAACCTCGCGCCTATCGCGGTGAAGGGCGTGAGCGGCTCGCAGTTCGATGCGTGGATGGCGCTCGTCACCGTGCTCTGCGTGGGCGCGGTGGCGGTCTTCACGCGCGGCATGCTGCAGCGCCTGCTGATTCTCGTCGGCCTCCTGATCGCCTACGCGATCTACGCGATCGTCACCAACGGCATGGGCCTCGGCAAGCCGATCGACTTCTCGATCGTCGCCAACGCGGCATGGTTCGGTCTGCCGAAGTTCGGCGCGCCGGTCTTCGACGTGCACGCCATGGCGCTGCTCGTGCCGATCGCGGTGATCCTCGTCGCCGAGAATCTCGGCCACATCAAGGCCGTTTCCGCGATGACGGGCACGAACCTCGACCGCTACATCGGCCGCGCGTTCATTGGCGACGGTATTGCCACCGTCGTTTCGGGCTTTGTCGGCGGCACGGGCGTCACGACCTACGCGGAGAACATCGGCGTGATGGCCGTCACGCGCATCTATTCGACGCTCGTATTTGCCATGGCCGCGCTGATCGCGATCGTGCTCGGCTTTTCGCCGAAGTTCGGCGCCGTGATCCAGACGATTCCGGGCCCGGTGCTGGGCGGCGTGTCGATAGTCGTGTTCGGCCTCATTGCCGTGACCGGCGCGCGCATCTGGGTCGTCAACAAGGTGGACTTCTCCGACAACCGCAACCTCATCGTCGCCGCCGTCACGCTCGTGCTCGGTGCGGGCGACTTCTCGCTCAAGCTCGGCGGCTTTGGCCTCGGCGGCATCGGCACGGCCACCTTCGGCGCGATCATTCTCTACGCGCTTTTGCGCCGCAAGCCGGCGCAGCAGGCCGCTGTTTGAGGCCACGCTGCGCTGTGCCGCGTCGCGGGTCACACCGCTTCGCTTCGCATACCCAGGCACCCCAGGCGCGGTTCAGCCGCGCCCGCGTCTGCGCGTAGTCATCGCCGTCTCGGAGAGATCCACCTCGCGCACCAGCTTGTTCATCGTTTCGTCGTTGATCTTCTGCTGGTTGCGCAGGGCGAGCAGCGTCGCGCGTTCGGCGCGCATGGCGGCGAGGCGCATGCGCACCTCCAGCGCTTCGCCGCGGCGTGCGTGCTGGCTGCGGTCGCGGTCGGAGTCGAGCGTCGCAATGCGCCGCCGGTAGATGTCCATCACGCGCGCCGTCGTGTCGGCGGCGTAGGCGGCATCCGATTCGTCGAGCTGCTCGCTGACTTCGTCGTGCAGGGCGTCGATGGCGCGGATGGCCGCCTGCGCGGCCTGCACGCGCGCGGCGCGCTCCTCGGCCGCATGCGGCGGCACGCCGGCGCGGCCCACGCTGCGCAACAGCAGCGGCAGGCCCACGATGGCCACGAGCAGCGAGGCGAGAATCACGCCCGTCGCGATGAAGATGGCCGTGTCGCGTCCGGGCAGCGCGCTGCCGTCGGCAAGCGCCACGGGCAGCGAGAGCACGCCGGCGAGCGTGACGGCGCCGCGCACGCCCGCCACGGTCGTGATCGCGACCGTGCGCAGCCCCGGCACGGCGCTCGCCATGCCGCGACGCGCCGCGTTGCGGCTCGCCACCCAGCGCAGCAGCCAGACCCACACGAAACGCATGGCGTAGAGCGCCGCGAGCACCGCGGCGACATAGCCGATCAGCAGCAGCATCTGCGCGTTGCTCGTGTGATGCGCATCGAGCAGCGCCTTGCCGAGAATGCCCGGAAACTGCAGGCCGAGCAGCGTGAACACCATGCCGTTGAAGACGAATTCGATCATCGTCCAGGTGCTCGCCGCGCGCACGCGCGCCGAGACGGGCCCCATGTGGGCGACGCTCGTGTAGTTCATCATCATCCCCGCCGCGACGGCCGCGAGCACGCCCGAGCATTCCATATGCTCGGCGAAGAGATAGGCCGCGAACGGAATCAGCAGCGTCATCACGACGCCGGGCGCGGGGTCGCCATCGTCGGTGACATTGAGAAAGCGCGCCGACACGAAGCTGAAAATCCAGCCGATCGCGGCGCCCACCGCGAGCCCGCCCGCCGCGATCACGACGAAGCTCAGCGCGGCCGCATGCAGCGAGAAATAACCGGTGAGCGCGGCGGCCACGGCAAATTTGAGCGCGACGAGGCCCGACGCGTCGTTCATCAGCGCTTCGCCTTCGAGGATGTGCATGAGTTGCGCGGGCAGCCGGTCCTTGCCGGCGATGGCGGAGAGCGCGACGGCGTCGGTGGGCGAGAGCACGGCCGCGAGCGCGAACGCGACGGGCAGCGAGACCTGCGGCACGAGCCAGTGCACGAAATAGCCCACGGCGACCACGGTGAAGAGCACGAGGCCCAGCGCGAGCGTGAGGATCGCGCGGCGCTGCAGGAAGAACTCGCGCTTGGGGATGCGCCAGCCGTCCGCGAACAGCAGCGGCGGGATGAACAGCGCCATGAAGATATCGGGGTCGAACGTGACGTGCGGGTTCACGCGCGGAAACGTGAGCAGTGCGCCAATGCCGATCTGCACGAGCGGCAGCGGCAATTTAACGGGCAAAAGACGCACGACGACGCCCGAAAGCGCCACCGCCAGGAGCAGAATGAGAACGGTGAAAAGGATTTCCATCGATTGGGCGAAGACGGGGATGCCGATGCGTCCCCTTGATGCGGAAAGGTTGGCGGAAGCGGCCGGTGGGCCGGCCAGGTCGGGACAGTTTAGCCCGAGGGGGCGGACGGATGCCGCGAAGCGGTAGCGGCGAGGCAGCGCATCACGTGCACAGTTCCGGTGCATATGCTGCGCGCTCGATGCCCGTTCGCGAGGCATGCGGCGTGTTCCTTACCTGCATTCCGATGTGCGTCACATCGGAGTGCGAGCGAGCACGGACCTTGCTTTCCCGCTGCGTGTGACGCAATGAACCGGCCCCGGCGGCCATCTCCGCGCGAGCGCCTCGCGCTAACGCCGGCGCCGGTCTCGCGCGAGAGGAAGGCATGACCACAGAGCAACAGGACAGAACGGCCGCCGCACCGCACGGCTTCAGCATGAGCGTCGCTTCGGGGTTGGAGCGCTACAGCGCGCAACACGGCGACCTCACGCTGACGAGCGTGTTCCAGCCGGTTTTCAGCCTCTCGCACATGCGGGCGATCGGTTACGAAGGACTGCTGCGCGCGCACGACGCGCTCGACCGCCCCATTTCGCCAATCGACGTATTCGGCGAAGCGGCGCGCGTGGGCGAGACGCTGCAACTGGATCGCCTCGCGCAAGGGCTGCATATCGAGAACTTCAAGCTGCTCGGCGCCGAGCGCGAATGGCTCTTCCTCAACGTGCATCCCGGCACGCTGATCGAGCCGTATCACACGGCGGCGCTGCTCGCGAACCTGCGGCGGCTCGACTTGCCGCCGCGGCGCATCGTGCTCGAAGTGCTCGAAGAAGAGGCCGCCGACCTCGACCAGCTCGCGCAGGCCGCGGCCTCGTTTCGCGAGCGCGGCTTTCTCGTGGCGCTCGACGACTTCGGCGCGGGCCACGTCGATATCGGCCGCGTGTGGCAGCTCAATCCCGACATCGTCAAGCTCGACCGCATCATGCTGCTGCACGCGGCGCATCGCGCGGACATGGCGGCGACGCTGCCCGCGCTCGTCGAGTTATTGCACGAGGCGGGCAAGCTTGTGCTGATCGAAGGCGTGGAGACGGAGCAGGAGGCGCAGCTCGCGCTGTCGTGCAACGCGGATTTCGCGCAGGGCTTTTTCTTCGCGCGGCCCGCGCCGGGGCTCACCGATGCATCGCACGCGCAGTCCGTGATCGCCGAGGCGACCGAGCGCTTTCGCACGCAGACCGAGCAGCGCGAGCGCAGCTCGGCAAGCCGGCTCGCGCCCTATGTGCGCGCCTTCGAGCGCGCGGCGGAGCGGCTTGGCGCCGGCGAGCCGCTGGAGGAGGTGTGCTGGAATTTTCTCGGGCTCGATTACGCGGCGCGCTGCTATCTGCTCGATGCGAACGGACGGCAGGCGGGGCGCAACGTCGTGCTGCGCGTCGACCGTGCGCAGCACGATGCGCGCTTTCTGCCGCTGGACGACGCGCAGGGGGCGAACTGGCTCAGGCGTCCTTACTTTCGTGCCGCGCTGACCGGGCCGGGGCGCGTGCACGTTACGGCGCCTTATCTGTCGATCAACGAGGCGTTGCCGTGCGTGACGCTTTCGATGGCCGTGCACGTGGGCGACAGGCTGTGTGTGTTGTGCGGGGACGTGGACTGGCTTTCGGATGAGCCACGGTGAACGTCTGGGCGTACGCTGGCTGAGCTGAAAATGAAAGGGGCGGCCCTCCGGCAGCCCCTTGTGCTTCCCTGCGCTTACGTCGCGCGCATCACTTCGCCACGACCACAGGGATCCCGCGCAGCGCTCCCGCACCCTTAAACGACTCGACAGCCTCCTGCACCACGGCGCTCGTTTTTGCCTCAAGCTTCAACCGCGCCGTCAGTTCGCGTTCGCTGCGCTTCACGGCCGCGAGGTTCGCAAGCTCCACGTGGCCGTAGCCGCGCACGCGCTGATACAGACCCGCGAGCCTCGCGATGTCATCCGCCGTTTCCGCATCGATGTGGGAGAGCGCGCCGCGCATCGTGGCTTCGTAGTCGTCGGCGAGTGCGCGCTCCATGCGGCGCTCCAGCGTCCTGCCGAACGGATCGAGCCACGTGCCGCGCAGGCCGCGGCCCTTCGAGAGCAGCCCGAGCGCTTTCCACATCCACTGACCGAACTGCATCTTGCGTGGCGCTTCTGAAAACTGCGCACCATGCTTTGCGCGCGCAACAAGCGGCGGCGCCATGTTGAACTTCACCGTGAAGTCGCGGCCCGCCGTGCCTTCGAACTGCGCTTCGAGCGCGGCGCGGAACGCGGGATCGGTGTGCAGCCGCGCGACTTCGTATTCGTCCTTCACTGCCAGCAGGCGATAGAACGTCGTCGCGACGGCGCGCGTGAGCACCTTGTCTTCCCGCTTGTCCGCGGCGCGGGCCGCATCGACGAGTACGCGGTAACGCTTCGCATAGGCCGCGCCGCCATAGGCGACGAGACGTGCTTCACGGTCGGCGATCAGCTCGTCGAGCGTCTGCGTGAACTTCGGCGCGTTGAGCTGCTTACGCGCGGCGTCGAGCGATTCGAGCGCGGCGGGGTCGGCGGCCGCGAGGCGGCCGATCGAGAACGCCATCAGGTTCGCCTGCACGGCCACGTTGTTGAGCTCGATCGCGCGCGTGAGCGCCGCGAGCGAGACCGGCACGAGGCCGAGCTGCCACGCGAAGCCGAGCATCACGATGTTCGCGCCGATCGTGTCGCCCAGGAAGCGTTGCGCGAGCGCCTGGGCATCGCACGTCGAAAGCGGATCTTGCGTCGTCGCGGCACCGTTCGTGGCCGCGTGACGCATCTTCGCGAGCAGCGCGTCCGCGTGCAGGTTCGCTTCGGGGTTCTGTACGAACGACGCATTCGGAATCTCGTGCGTATTCACGACAATGCGCGTGCGGTCGTGGCGCACGGTCTGCAGCGCATCGGCGCCCGCGCCCACCACCATGTCGCAGGCGAGCAGCAGGTCGGCCTGCTGCGTGTCGATGCGTACCTGGTTGAGCAGCGCGTCGGTGGCGGCGAAGCGCACGAACGAGAGCACCGAGCCGCCCTTCTGCGCGAAACCCATGAAGTCGAGCACGGAGGCGCTCTTGCCTTCCAGGTGCGCGGCCATGCTGATGAGCGCGCCCACCGTCACGACGCCGGTGCCGCCCACGCCGGTCACGAGAATGTCGTAGGGCGCGTTGTCCAGATGCGTTTGCGGCACGGGCAGCGCGGCGACGCGCGCGGCGAGCGTCTGCGGATCGAACGCGGCGCCCGCGGCCTTCTTCAGCTTGCCACCTTCGATCGTCACGAAGCTCGGGCAGAAGCCGTTCACGCACGAGTAGTCCTTGTTGCACGACGACTGGTCGATGCGGCGCTTGCGGCCGAGTTCGGTCTCGATGGGCTCCACCGAAAGGCAGTTCGACTGCACGCCGCAGTCGCCGCAACCTTCGCAGACGGCCTCGTTGATGAAGAGCCGCTTGTCCGGGTCGGGGAATTCGCCTTTCTTGCGGCGGCGGCGTTTTTCGGCGGCGCAGGTCTGGTCGTAGATCAGCACGGTCACGCCCGGCGTGTCGCGCAGTTCGCGCTGCACCGTATCGAGCTCGCTGCGATGGTGGAAGGTCGTGCCGTTCGGGAACAGGCCGTGATGGCCGTCGTATTTCTCGGGCTCGTCGCTCACCACCACGAAGCGCGAGACACCTTCGGCTTCCACCTGGCGCGCGATCTGCGGCACCGAGATGCTGCCGTCCACGGGCTGGCCGCCCGTCATCGCGACGGCATCGTTGTAGAGGATCTTGTAGGTGATGTTGGCCTTCGCGGCTACGGCCTGGCGAATCGCAAGGATGCCTGAATGAAAGTACGTGCCGTCGCCCAGGTTCTGGAACACGTGCTTCATGTTCGTGAACATCGAGTGCGCGGCCCAGTCCACGCCTTCGCCGCCCATCTGGATGAGGCCCGTGGTGTCGCGCTCCATCCACGAAGCCATGAAGTGGCAGCCGATGCCGGCTTGCGCGATGGAGCCTTCGGGCACCTTGGTCGAGGTGTTGTGCGGGCAGCCCGAGCAGAAGTAGGGCGTGCGGCGCACGGCGTCGGCCACGTTCGAGAGGATCTGCGGCGCGACGAGATCGACCACGCGCTCGCGGCGGTCCAGTGCCGGCTTGTGCTTCGCGAGCCAGGCCGCGAACACGGGCAGGATGCGCGACGGACGCAGTTCGCCGAGTTCGGAGAGCAGCAGCGTGCCGTTCTCGTCATGCTTGCCCGTGATGACGGGGCGCGCGCCCTCCTTGCGGTTGTACAGGTAGTCCTTGACCTGCTGCTCGATCACGGGGCCTTTTTCCTCGATCACGAGCACGTCCGTGAGGCCCGAGACGAAGGCGTCGATGCGCGACATCTCCAGCGGGAACGAGAGGCCCACCTTGTAGATGCGCACGCCGGCGCGGTCGAGATCTTCGACCGTGATGTCGAGGCGGCGCAGCGTCTCCATCAGGTCCAGGTGGGCCTTGCCGCAGGTGATGATGCCCACGTTCGCATGCGGGCTCGGCGCGATCCACTTGTCGATGCTGTTCGTGCGCGCGAAGTGGCGCACGGCGTCGAGCTTCGCGGCAAGACGCGCTTCGATCGCGAGGCTCGGCAGGTCGGGCCAGCGGTTGTGCAGGCCGCCGGGGGGCGGCGTGAAACCCGCCATGGCCCTATCCGGTGCGTGCCAGTCGGTCCTGATCGCGTCGAGATCGACAGTCGAGCCCGACTCCACGGTCTCCGAAATCGCCTTGAAGCCCACCCAGGCGCCGGAATAGCGCGAGAGCGCCCAGCCGTACAGGCCGAATTCGAGCATGTCGGCCACGTTCGACGGATTCACGACGGGCATGTGCCACGCCATCATCGCGAAGTCGCTCTGGTGCGGCATGGACGACGAAACGCAGCCGTGATCGTCGCCGGCCACCACGAGCACGCCGCCGTGCGGCGACGAGCCGTAGGCGTTGCCGTGCTTGAGCGCGTCGCCGGCGCGATCCACGCCGGGGCCCTTGCCGTACCACATCGCAAAGACGCCTTCGACCGTGCGCTCGGGATCGGCCTCGACACGCTGCGTGCCGAGCACCGCCGTGCCGCCCAGCTCCTCGTTGATGGCGGGCAGGAAGCGCACGCCGGCGGCGTCGAGCAGTTTCTTCGCTTTCCACGCCTGCTGATCGACCATGCCGAGCGGCGAACCGCGATAACCGCTGATGAAGCCCGCGGTGTTCAGGCCGCGCGCGGCGTCGGCGGCGTGCTGCATGAGCGCGAGGCGGATTAGCGCCTGGGTGCCGGTGAGGAAGATGCGGCCGCGCGTGGCGGTGAGGTTGTCGCTCAGGCGGTAGTCGGCGAGCTCGGGCGTCGCGGGCCCGGAAGGGGGCAAGTCGCCGAACGCGGGGCGGGCGGTCATGGGGGGAGTCTCCGTTTTAGTGCTTCAACGCGCCCGGTGTCGGAACGCGTCGAAAGAGACTCTATTTTTTCGCGCCAATGACGGAAATTTTTTGCTAACTACCCCGGTGGACAGACTCGTTGCGCGAGAAGCCACGCACGGTCCGAATTTTTTGAGATGAATTTTCCGCGGTCGTTCCGCGACTGCGGAAAAGCGCGCTCAGACCAGATTCACGCCGTGCGCCGGAGGACCGTCGTATGGCTCGATGTCGTGAAAATACGAATAGTCCATGTGGCTCACGCCGTCCACCTCGTAGAGCAGATCGACATACCGGTACTGCCAGTGGATCTGGCTATCCGACCACGTGTGCCGGGCCTGCATGGTCTGCGCCGTCGATTCGTCGGAACCCTCGATCATCGCCAGCAGGGACGCACGCTGGCGCGCGAGCGATTCGGGCGTTTCGCCGTAGAGCGGGCTCGATTCGTCGATGATGTGCATCAGGTTCCAGCCGAGCATGAAGATGGGATGCTGGTCGCGCACGAGCTTGAGGTCGTAGATGCGCCGCGCCGTGTAGCCGTCCGACGAGGTTTCGACGCGCATGAGCCGCAGCTTCGCCCCCGCTTCCGCAATCACGTTCTGGCGCGCGTTGGCGGCGCGCACCATCAGCGTCGTGTGGCCGTCGATGGGATGCACGACCACCTCGCGCGCGAACATGATCTTCGCGCGCGGCCGCGAGAAGCGGGCGAACACGAGCCCGGTGGCCAACGCGATGCCCGACATGCCCACGAAGATCTCGAAGGTCGCGACGATGTGGGCGTAGATCGTTTGCGGATGCATGTCGCCATAACCGACCGTGGCGAGCGTTTCGACGCTGAAGAAGAACGCGCCGCCGAAGCCATGCGGAAACTGGTTGGCGATAGGCGTGCGGCCGAGCTGGTAGAGGCAGGCGAAGAGCGCGTTGAGGATCAGGAACAGGGTGGCGAGCGAGGCGAAGAACGTGGGCCAGCGCATCGTGAGCGCAGTGTGGTAGAGGTCGCGCCAGCCCGTGGACGGCATGCCGTACACCATGAACTGGCGCGCGCCGACAAGCAGTTTGCGCGGCGCGCCGCGGAACCCGCCGGTCGGGCCAGTACGTTCTTCGGCGATTTGCTCGGGCGCACTGGGCTGCAACGGCTCGGGCGTCATGTTGGTCTCTTCGGGCTGAAATGGGAAGAAGCGTAGCAATGCCGAAGAGACTGGACAAGCACGGGAAGAGGCTGCGTGCCGTTACGCGCACAGCCGGGGAGCTTCCGTCAGGGGAGCTTCAAGGAAACGTATGCGGCCTCGGTATGCCCGCGCCATGCTCGATATCGGCGATCGCCTGGCGGCGCGCGGCATCGACGGCGTCGGCCGGCGCGCCGAAATCCGCATTGCCGCCGATCGTGATCCACGGCTGCACAGGCTTGTCGCGGTGCGTGATCTGATATTCGGCGTCCCAGCGCGCGCCCTGCAGTTCGAGCGGATGCACGCGGATGGCATAGACGCCGTAGAGAAAGAGCTGATCGGCCATGATCGCCTCCAGCCGGATTACCGGTGAAACTGCCCGACGCTCGGGCGCGGCAGGCGCCTTACAGTTCGAGTTCGCCAAGAATGCGGTGCGCGAGCGCCTTGGCTTCTTCCAGGGCCTCTTCCGGCGTGCCCGATGCGCCATCCACTTCGTAGACCGAGTTCTCGAGTTCCTCGCCGTCGTCGCGCGAGAGCGAGACGAGGCCCTGATACTGCCCGCCGTCCATGGGCCGCACCACCGCAGTTGCCGTGTAGATCCCCTTGGTATAGGTGACGTCTTCCATAGCATGCTCCTCGTGGACGGAAACGCCTTCCCGGCGCGCTGCCCGCGCGGTCGCGCAATGCCAGGGAGGAAATTCCATGCTAGCACGTTGCCCGCGCGGCTGCGGGGCACGCTCGTGACAGTGCGGACCCGTTAGCGGCGCGAGCGGGAGCCTAGGGTGGGCCGCTAGTCCGCGAGCAGCGCGACCACTTCGTCGAGCGTCGGCGAATGCGCGCCCGGCCGCCGGCAGGCCGCCGCGCCCGCGGCGAGCGCGAACGCCAGATGCTGGCGCCACGTGCGCTGCGGCGTGCTCATGAGGCTGAAGAGCAGCCCGCCGATCGATGCGTCGCCGGCGCCCACCGTATCGGCCACTTCGACGCGCGGCGGCGCCGCTTCGATCACTTCGCCGTCGACGGTATGGAGCGAGGCGGCCTGCGCGCCGCGCGTCACGAGCAGCGTGGCGGCCGGATTGAGCGCACGCATGGCCGCGATCGCCTCCGCTTCGCCGTGGTTCGGGAACAGCATGCGCAGGTCTTCGTCGGAGACCTTGATGAGGTCGGCGAGCGAGGCCATGCGGCGCAGGATCGGCTCGTAGCCGTGCGCCATGAGGTTGCGGTAGTTCGGGTCGAAGCTGATCTTCACGCCGGCCGCGCGCAGTTCGGCGGCGAGTGTCGCGAGCGTTTCGCCGAGCGGCTGGCGCACGAGGCTGATGCAGCCGAAGTGCGCCCACTTCGCGTGCGCGCGCCAGCCTTCGGGCAGCTTCGCGGGATCGAACGCGAGGTCGGCGCTCTGCTCGCCGATGAAGTAGTAGGCGGGCGGATGCGTTTGATGAACGATGGCGAGCAGCGGCGGCTGCGCCACGCGCTGCATGAAGCGCATGTCGAGGCCCGCGGCGACGCTCGCGTTCCAGAGTTCGTCGGAGAAATTGTCGGTGCCGAGCGCGCCCACGCATGCCGTGGGCAGGCCGAGCCGCGCGACCGCGCGCGCGACGTTCCAGCCCGCGCCGCCCGGATGCGCGCGCCAGTGCGAATCGCCGTGCGCGGGCGTGCCGTCCGGTGCCGGAACGCGAACGAGATCGGTGAGGATGTCGCCGGCCGACACGAAGGCCGGAAAGCCCGACGAGAAGTCGGGACCCGTGTTGCAGGTACTCATCGCGTAGCTCCTTCTCCTTCCTGCTGGGCGTCTGCCGCGTGCGCGAGCGCCGCGCTGCGGCCGATGGCGGGTGCCATGCCGCGGCCGGGCAATGCGTTGAGCGTTTCGTAGCACGCGCCCATGGTGTGATAGTCGGTCTTGCCGGCGGGGCTCTTTTCGTCGCTGTACTTACGGTTGTCGCACGTGAGGATGCGATACCACGCGCCGTAGCGGTGATCGACGAAGTGCGCCCAGCTATAGCGCCACAGCTCGTCGTACCAGTCCCAGAAGCGCTCGTTGCCCGTGCGCTTGCCGAGCAGCGCGGCCGTGGCGAACGTTTCGGCCTGCACCCAGAAGTATTTGTCGTGATCGCAGACCGTGTAGTCCGGGCCGAAGCCGTAGTAGAGGCCGCCGTGGTCGTTGTCCCACGCGTGCGCCATGGCCGCGTCGAAGAGTTCGATCGCGCGCGGCAGGAGCCACGGCAGCGGACGATGCCGCTCGAGGATCAGCAGGAGCTTCGCCCACTCGGTCTGGTGGCCCGGCTGGAAGCCCCACGGCCGGAAGATGTTCGAGCTGTCCTCTTCGTTGTAGTGCCAGTCCACCGACCAGTCGGCGTGATAGTGCTCCCACACGAGTCCTTGCGAGAGCTTCGCCTGGCGCAGCGTGAGGTTCGAAGCGATGCGCTCCGCGCGGTCGAGATAGACGACGTGGCCGGTCGCCTCGTAGGCGGCGAGCAGCGCCTCGGTGCCGTGCATGTTCGCGTTCTGGCCGCGGTAGCTCGACACGACCCAGTCGGCGCTCGCTTCGTCGGCATAGAGGCCCGCGGCCGCGTCCCAGAAGCGGCGCTCCATGAGCTCGAAGGTCGCGCCGATCATCGGGCGCGCTTCTTCGATGCCCGCCATCGCCGCATGCGAATACGCGAGCAGCACGAAAGCGAGGCCGTAGCAGTGGCGCGTAGCGTCGAGCGTGCGGCTCTTGCCGTCGCGCCAGTCGATCTCCCAGTCATAGCCCTCGTGATGCGGGTCCCAGTGCGCGTCGTGCAGGAACTTCAGGCCGTGGCGCGCGTACTCCAGGTGCTGCGGATCGCCGAACTCGCGATAGGCCATCGCGTAGTTGAAGACGTAACGGCAACTGCTCACGAGGTGCCGCGTGTGCGCGTTGTAGACCGAGCCGTCGTCGCGGAAGAAGTGGCGGAAACCGCCGCTCGGGTCGTACACGTTGGGCGCGTAGAAGCGCAGCGTGTCTTCGACGTGCGAGAGCAGGAACGCGCGGTCGCGGAAGTTCGCGACGCCCGGCGCGGCGCTTTGCGGCTCGTCGGCCTGGGCGGTGGGTTGGTCGGAAACGGGTTCGGTGAGCTTCGTCATGGCTTTCTCATCATGGCTTGAGCGTGGCGATGCCTCGGCGCGGGGTAGCCGCGCGCGAAGTCGGGTAGGCGCCGGCATCGGACTCGGCGGCAGCCGCGGCGGGGTGGGCCGTAGGGGTTTCAGAGGCCGCAGGCGCCGCGGAGGCGGCAGTGCGCGAATGGGTGGGGGTGGCGCGCGAACGGTCGCGTTCCGTCGCGGCGCCGGGGCCGGCCGCGCCCGTCGTGCTGCCGCGCACGATCAACTGCACGGGCAGGCTGAGCTCGTTCGCGTCAGGCGTTTCTTCGAGCAGCAGTTCGACGCCGCGGCGTCCGAGCGCTTCCTTGTCCACCGCGATCGTGGAGAGCGGCGGCGCCGCATGCGCCGCACCCGCGATGTCGTCGAAGCCGACGATCGCGATGTCTGCGGGCACACGCAGGCCGCGCTGCTGGCAGATGCGCATGGCCGCGAGCGCGGCGGCGTCGTTGTAGGCGAACACGGCGTCGGGCGGGGCGTTGCGGGTGGCGTCGAGGAGGCGCTCCATCGCGCGCGCGGCGCCGGAGTCGGGATCGAGACCGGCGTCGATCGTCACTTCGAGCGAGGGATCGAAGAGCAGGCCCGCCTCGAAGAACGCGCGCCGGTAGCCGAGCGCGCGCTGCGCGATGCTGTAGTGCGCGAGCGATCCGCCGATAAAGGCGATGCGCCGGCGTCCCAGCTCGAAGAGGTGATTCATCGCGAGCGCGGCGCCCGCGAGGTTGTCGATGTTGACCGAGCGCAGCCCCGGCGCCCACAGGTCGATCAGCACGAGCGGCCGCCTGAGCGCCACGAGCGCGGCCAGCATTTCGGGCTCGACGAAGCCGGCCACGGCGATCGCATCGGGCGCGTGCAGGCGCAGTTGCTGGACGGTGTCGTCGGCGGGGCCGGCGGTGAGCAGCGCGGGCACGATGCCGTGTTCGCGGCAGGCGTCTTCGACGCCGTGCAGGACGTGCGAGAAAAACGGGCTGGCGGCGAAGTTGTTGTGCTGGCGATGCAGCAGGAACGTGAGGCGGCGAATGCGCGGACGCAACTGGCCGCAGTCGTAGCCCAGCGTGCGCGCAAGTTCGACGATGCGCGCGCGCGTGGCCTCCGAGAGGCCGGGCTGGTTCTTCAGGGCGCGCGAGACGGTGCCGATCGAAACATTGGCGGCCTGCGCGACGTCGCGGATGGTTGTCCCCATGGCTCCTGGTGGCGGCGGCTCGTTGGAGGCTGTCCCGGTATGGTCAGATGTGGGGCGATTGTATAGTAAAAATACCGGGAAACCACCGTCTGAAACGTTGGGATCGTACGGTAAATACCCGTATGCAGGCGAATACACGTAAATTTACATGTTTAGTAAAAAAACTAAACAGATGGGCATGGCGGTTGCGGAGTCGTCTCCACACGGTTCGACCCCAGGGAGACACGCCATGCTCAGCACCATCCTGCTTATCGTCGTGATTCTGCTGTTGATCGGGGCCATCCCGGCCTGGCCGTATAGCCGCACGTGGGGCTACGCGCCGACGGGCACGCTCGGCGTGGTCCTGATCGTCCTGATTGTCCTGTTGCTGATGGGGACGATATGAAGTCGCTCGCGGCGCATGGGCCGCGCGTGCGGGACCGGACGTTCAGCCGGCCGTCGCGGCGCGCTCGCCGTGTTCGGGCAGGAGTGTCGCGGTTTTGTCGGCGTCGATCACCACGAGGCCCGACGCTTCCTGCTTCGCGCGCCGCTTGGCGAGCGCCGCCAGCGACGCGATCCGTTCGCTGTTGTGCTGCGCGCCGCGGCCCGGCGCAACCTGCACGCAGCCGATCGCCATCGTCACGAAGCCGAAGAAGGCCGGGTTGCCGTGGCGGTCCTCGCCGCGAATGCCGCCCGCCAGACGATCCGCCGGCGCGTAATAGCGCAGCGCGCCCTCGTTGAACGCTTCGACGGCGCGCTCGGCACGTTCGCGCCAGGTTTCGCTTTGAAACAAGATCAGGAAGTCGTCGCCGCCCACGTGGCCGAGGAAATCGCGCGTCGGATCGCAGACCTCGGCGAGCACCGTGGCCGCAAACTTCAATACCTCGTCGCCTTGCCAGTAGCCGTACTGATCGTTGAACGGCTTGAACTGGTTCAGATCCACGTAACACGCATAGAAGCCCGCATCGTGCGAGAGCAGGCGTTCGATGTGCGAGCTGATCGGAATGTTGCCGGGCAGGAAGGTGAGCGGATTCGCGTAGCGCGCGGCCTGGATGCGCACCTCGGTCACGGCGCGCACGAGGCTCTCGCCGGTGCCGAGGCCCGCGTAGCGGCTGTTGTCGGTGATCACGAAGCCGTCGGCGAGGTAGCGCTGATCGTCGCTCGCGAGGAGCGTCGCCATCTGCTCGACCGTCATCGACTGCTCGATGAGCACGGGCGAATGGTTCGCGAACTGCAGGCACGCCTTCTTGCCGAACAGCTCGCGATGATAGGGCAGTGCGTAGCGGTCCATGAACGCGCGCCGGTTGATCAGCGCGACCGGCCGCTCGTTTTCGACCACGGCCACCGCGTGCAGGTCGGGCAGGCGGTTGAAGAGTTCGAGCACGTCGTTGTTGGTGGCGCGGCGCGGCAGCGCGGGCGCGTGCACCATCATCTTCGCCGCGGGCGCGCCGCCCGCCTGGGCTCCGGCCGGACGGCGGGCGTGCTCGGGGAATACGGCGATGTGGTCCGCGCGCAGGGCCTCGCGCGTTTCCTGCGCGAGCGTGCGGGCCGGCGTCATGTCGGGGCGGCCGAAGAAGAAGCCCTGTCCGCTGCCGATGCCCATGTCGCGCAGAACGATCAGGTCTGCTTCGTTTTCGATGCCCTCGGCCACGAGCCGTGCGCCGCTTGCCTGCGCGAAGTGCTGCATCGCGCGCACGGCTTCGAATTTGAGCGCGCTGCTGGCGATGTCGTGAATGAAGAAGCGGTCGATCTTCACGACGTCGGGCTGCAGGCGCACCCACAGATTCATGCTCGCGTTCGCGGTGCCGTAGTCGTCGAGCGCGAACTGGGCGCCGGCGGCGCGCAGCACGTCGACGATATGGGTGAATTCGCCGGGATCGTCGATGGCGCTCTGCTCGGTGAGCTCGATCACCACGCGGCGGGCGTCGACCGGACCGTCGAAGAGCGCGGGCGTTTCGCGGCCGGCGTCGGTGATCTGGCGCAGCGCAGCCGCGCTGAAGTTCAGGAACAGCTTGCCATGGCAGCCGAGCCGCGCGAATGCCTCGATGCAGGTGCGCGCGGCGGCGTGCTCCAGCGAAGTCGTGCAGCCTTCCGCGAGCGCCTGGGCAAAGAGGGCCGCCGGTGTTTCGAGCGGCGAACCGGCGGGACCGCGGATCAGACCTTCGTAGCCGAGGATCGCGCCGTCCTCGAAATCGACGATCGGCTGAAAGACGGCGCGCAGATGGCGCCGGCCGATCAGTCCGGCAATGCCGGGTAAGGCGGTGGGGGAGGACGCGCTGGCAGACATGGCAAAGCCGTATTCAGGCGGGGACGTCACCCTTATCGGCAGCGCGCGGGAAGAATTAAGTGAATTTTTAGTGACAAGCCGCAGCGGGCGGCTTGCGGGCAGACGCCACGGGGGCTACTGGCGCGCGCCCGCCTGGCGCTGGGCCGGGGCCGGGCTCCGCTGGTCCGGGCGCGGGTTGGGCCGCGACTCGTCGCCGGCATGCGCATCGCGCTCGTGGCTCAGGTCGCGCGCGCCCCAGCGTTGTGCGAGCGCCGCGCACACCATCAACTGGATCTGGTGGAACAGCATGAGCGGCAGCACGACCGCGCCCACGGCATTCGAGGCGAAGATCACCTTGGCCATCGGCACCCCCGCGGCGAGGCTCTTCTTCGAGCCGCAGAAGATGATCGTGATCTGGTCGGCGCGCGAGAAGCCGAGCTTCTTGCTCGTGAACATCGTGATGCCCAGGGCGAGGGCGAGCAGCACGGCATTCACGACGACGAGGCCGCCGAGCGCGGCAAGCGGAACGTGGTGCCAGAGCCCTTCGTTGACGGCCTCGCTGAACGCGCCGTAGACGACGAGCAGGATCGACCCCTGATCGACGAACTTGAGCACGCCGCGATTGCGCTCGATCCAGCGGCCGATCACGGGACGCAGCAACTGCCCCGCCACGAACGGCACGAGCAGTTGCAGCACGATGTTCCAGACGGTGTGCCAGGCCGAGCCGCCACCCGCGTTCTGGTTCGAGATCACGACGCTCACGAGCGCGGGCGTGATGAAGATGCCGAGCAGGCTGGACGCCGACGCGCTGCACACGGCGGCGGGCACGTTGCCGCGTGCGATCGACGTGAAGGCGATGGACGACTGCACCGTGGAGGGCAGCGTGCAGAGAAACAGCACGCCCGCGTAGAGGGCCGGCGTGACGAGCGGCGAAAGCACGGGCTTGAGCACGAGGCCCAGCACGGGAAAAAGGATGAAGGTGCTGGCCAGCACGAGCAGGTGCAGGCGCCAGTGGGTCGCGCCGGCGACGATCGCTTCGCGCGAGAGCTTCGCGCCGTGCAGGAAGAACAGCAGGCCCACGGCGAAATTGGTGAGCCAGTTGAAGGCGGTGGCGGCCTGGCCGTGCACCGGCAGCAGGCTCGCGAGAATCACGGTGCTGACGAGGCACAGCGTGAAGTTATCGGGCAGAAATTTCGGACGGGCCATCTGACAATCTCGGGAGCGCTTTCGCGCAGTGCGGCGCACGGTTCTGGACGGGGCGCGCCGTTTGATCGGAGTGCCTATTGTCCTCGCAAGCCGATTGAAAAAGCAAATTCATTTGAAGAATCGATTAATGAGCAATGCGCATGAGATGCTCTGCTCAATACGGAGACTGCCGGAGCGATCCGGAACCGAAACCGACGGTTCGGGCAGCGTCCGGCATTCGTTGTACAAGCATCTAACGCGCCCGAAGTGAACCCGGAGCAAACCTGGTTCCAGATGCCCGCCGGACGGCCCTCGGAAGCCGAAAAACCCAGCAGTAACACGGTGTTACAACCCTTCAGGCGGCCTAACACTTTTTGGCTCGACACCCATTCGAGGCACCCATAAATTACCGTCAAAGGACGCTCGGGTCCGCCGTGGTGGCAATCGTTACGCCCTGCGCAGGCGCGGGCGCCGGGATTGGCTCGTCATGGCCCGAATGGCGGGTCATGGCGCGAACGTCGGGCGGAAGATCGACATAATGCATGTAGGGTTGTCACGAATGGGACAGTGGGTTCTGGGCGCCGGTTTATCGGTGCTTGTCGCGCTCGCCCATGCACAACCCGGGTACGCGCCGCATGGCGGCGGCGGTTTTCAGCGCGCGCCCATGATGCGCCCGATGTCCGGGGCCGCACGCAGCGGCTGGGGCCAGCGCAACGTAGCGGCGGCTTCACCCGCGCGCCGCGAGGCCGGCGGTCCGGTTTACAGGGGCGCGGGCGGCGGCCGCGGCGGTTATGGCGCCGTTCCGACGCGCGTTGCCGACCAGGGCGGCTGGCACGGCGGCGGCGGTGGCGGCGCGGGTCGTGAACCGGGCGACAATGCTGGCGGCGGTGCGTATGGCAACAGCTATGGCGGCGGCTATCGCGGCGGCCCGATCACGCAGGTCAGCGCGCAGGCGCGCGAGGTTCCGCATCCGCCCGCCGATTCGCCGGTGCGCACCGGCTCGATTCGCGAAGACGTCGCACGCTACAACGAAGAGCGTGGCGCCTTCCGGCCGTTCCCGCGCAACGCCGGCGAGGTGCCGCATCCGCCTATGCCGTCGCCCTATCGTAACTAGTCGCAACCGGCGTCCCGTTTTCTTCTTCTCATCGGCGTCGCCTGGCGCCGATCGCTTTTCTCCTTCCGTCTTTTTCCTTCCGTTCGCCCGGACTATTTCGGGCTTCTGATGTTCTTCACACGATTGCCGGTCCCCGGGTGGGATCTGTCTGACGCGTGGATACCACACTTTTTTAAAAATCTCTCGTCAGACATGACGCGTCCGTCATCCAATCCCGCCTTCGATATGGCGGCGCGTCATTCGAGACCCCCAATTTCGCTAAAGGCCCTGTCGATGCGGCTCTCCAGCCGGATCGAAGCATGTTGCGGCGCGGCGTAAGCGCACTCCGGCGACCCCGGATCAGCTTTTGAAACCCGCAAACTAATCGGACCGATATACCGGCAATAACGCCAGTTATTTTTGACCGCGGTATTGGTCCGCGAAGATGGTCCCGCCCAAGAACGGCACCGCCTGCGAACGACGAAAAACAAACGGTTTGCGCGAGCGCCACAGCCGCCAGTCACACCTTTTTTGACAAAGACAGGAGAACCCATGAATACAGCCGTTAGCCGCGCGCTGCGCACCACCTTGAAGGCGAGCGCGCTCGCCGCCGTTCTTGCCGCCGCATCGTCGTCGGCGTTTGCGCAGTCGAGCGTCCAGCTCTACGGTCAGATCGACGAATGGGCCGGCGTGACGAAATTTCCGGGGGACAACGCGGCGGCGAACGTCGGCGGCGGCGGCATGTCGACCTCGTACTTCGGCTTCAAGGGCGATGAGGATCTGGGCGGCGGCTACAAGGCGGTCTTCGCGCTGGAAAGCTTCTTCCGCGCGCAGAACGGCCAGGACGGCCGCTTCACGGGCGACACGTTCTTCGCCCGCAATGCGTACGTCGGCCTCGAGTCGCCGTACGGTACGTTCACGGCCGGCCGCCTGACGACGCAGCTCTTCGTTTCGACGATCCTGTTCAACCCCTTCGTCGATTCGTACACCTTCTCGCCGATGGTGTATCACACGTACCTCGGCCTTTCGACGTTCCCGACCTACACGACCGACCAGGGCGTGATTGGCGATTCGGGCTGGAACAACGCGGTCCAGTACTCGACGCCTGACATCAACGGCTTCACGGGTTCGGTGATGTACGCGCTCGGCGACCAGGCCGGCGAGAACGGCGCGAAGAAGTGGAGCGTGCAGGCTCTGTACTTCCACGGCCCGTTCGCGGCAACGGCCGTCTACCAGTACGTGAATTTCAACGACACGCCGGGCGACATCGACAGCATCCCGATCAACGCGAGCGGCACGCTCCTGACCACGGGCCTGAAGAGTCAGGGCGTCGGGCAGCTCGGTCTTACGTACGACCTGAAGTACGTGAAGTTCTACGGTCAGTACATGTACACGTCGAACTGGGAGCAACTGGGCAGCTGGCACGTGAACACGGCGCAGGGCGGTGTCACGGTGCCGGCGGGCGCGGGCACGATCATGGCGTCGTACGCGTACTCGCGCGACGGCGGCGGCCTCGACCAGACGCGCCAGACGGCGGCCATCGGCTACGACTACCCGCTCTCGAAGCGCACCGACGTCTACGCGGCCTATATGTACGACCACTTCGACAACATGTCGTCGGGCATGACCTACGGCGCCGGTATCCGCGCGAAGTTCTAAGCCGCGGCTGCGGCTTCACGCCTGCGCCCCGCGCTGCTCGCAGCGCGGGGCTTTGCTTTTTGGGCGAGCAAAACGCGGGCGGATTTGCATACCGGGAATTGATAAAACGCGCACAATGGCGGCGATTGATTCCTCCTGCTTTCCGATGCCGATCTTCATTGACCCCTAGGGGCGCGCGCGATGGATACCCTCGTCAGCATGAACGTGTTCCGCCAGGTGGTGGAGGCGGGCAGCTTCGTCGCCGCGGCCGAACGCATGAACATGTCGGCGGCGATGGCAAGCAAGCACGTCGCGCATCTGGAGCAGCAGCTCGGCGCGCGGCTCCTGAACCGCACCACGCGCCGCGTCGCACCCACCGAGGCGGGCCGCGAATACTACGAGCGTCTCGCGCAGGCGCTCACCGAACTCGACGAAGCCGGCCAGGCCGTGGGCGCCGCGAGCGTGGTTCCGCAGGGGCGGCTGCGCGTGTCGTCGCTCACCGCGTTCGGGCTGCGCCACGTGATGGGCGCGGTGGCCGACTATGCGGCCGGCTACCCGCAGGTCACCGTCGATATCACGCTGTCCGACCGGGTCGTCGAGCTGATCGACGAGGGCTTCGACGTGGCGATCCGCGCCTCGCCCTCGGGGCTCAAGTCGTCGTCGCTGATCGCGCGGCCGCTGGCCACCGCGCATATCGTGCTGTGCGCGTCACCCGGCTATCTGCGCCGCCACGGCGTGCCGAAGACGGTCGCCGACCTGGCGCGCCACAACTTCGTGCATTACGCGGGGGCCTCGGCGCAGGAGCTCGCGCCGTTCGCCGAAGGCGGCGTGCGGCCGAAGCCGGCCGGCAATCTCATCGTCAATCACCTTGAGGCCCTGCGCGTGGTCGTGCTGCAGGGCGGCGGGCTGTCGATGCTCGGCACCGAGGTGATCGGCGACGATATCGCCGAGGGCCGTCTCGTGCCGCTGCTCGTCGATGCGCTGCCGTTGCGCGAGCTGCCGATCTACGCCGTGTATGCAAGCCGGCGGCATCTTTCCGCGAAGGTGCGTTCGTTCGTCGACTTTCTTGCGCAGCGCTTTGCGGACCGTGCGCTGTGGCCCGGCGTCGAGGCGATACGCGCAGCGGCGGCCTCGTAGCCGGCAACGCGCCAATGCGTTCGCCACCGCTTTCACCACTCCGTGGCCGCTTCAGCGCCCCACGCCGAGCCGCGCCTTCGTTTCGTCGTACTCCTGCTTGAGCCGCGCGACGAGCTCCGCTACGGGAGGCACGTCGTCCATCAGCCCCACGCCCTGGCCCGCGCCCCAGATGTCCTTCCAGGCCTTCGCCTTGTCGCCGCCGAAGTTCATCGCCGACTTGTCCGATTCGGGCAGCGCGTCCGGGTCGAGCCCCGCGTTGGCGATGCTTTCGCGAATGTAGTTGCCGTGCACGCCCGTGAAGAGGTTCGTGTAGATGATGTCGGCGGACTTTGCATTAAGGATCGCCTGCTTGTAGGCGTCCACGGCATGCGCTTCCCGCGTCGCGATGAAGCGTGTGCCCATGTAGGCGAGGTCGGCGCCCATGGCCTGGGCGGCGAGGATCGAACCGCCGTTCGCGATCGCGCCCGAGAGCACGATGGGGCCGTCGAACATCTTGCGCACTTCGCCCACCAGCGCGAACGGGGAGGTCGTGCCCGCGTGGCCGCCCGCGCCCGCGGCCACGAGAATCAGGCCGTCCACGCCCGCTTCGAGCGCCTTCGCCGCATGGCGCAGATTGATGACGTCGTGCAGCACGATGCCGCCGTAGCTGTGCACGGCGTCGATGATCTCGCGCGCCGGCGCCCGCAGGCTCGTGATGAAGATGGGCACCTTGTGTTCGACGCAGACGCGCACGTCGTGCTCGAGCCGCGCATTCGACTGATGCACGATCTGGTTCACGGCGATCGGGCCGATCGTCGCGTCCGGGTTGGCCGCCCGGTAAGCGGCGAGCTCGGTCTGGATCTGCGTGAGCCAGACGTCGAGCTGCTCGGCGGGGCGCGCATTGAGCGCGGGAAACGAGCCGACGATACCGGCCTTGCACTGCGCGAGCACGAGCTCGGGATAGCTGACGATGAACATCGGCGAGCCGACGACGGGCAGCGAGAGGTTTTGCAGGACGGCGGGCAATGCCATGGCGAAGGTCTCCTTACTCTGATCCAGCCGGCGTGGGTGAGCGGCCCGGATCGGGTGAACCGGATCGTACCGCTGCGAGGATGCGCGGGCGGCGAAACCGCCGGGGCGCCGGTTTTGAAACGGTCGTTCGATTATAGGCGCGAGCCCGCTGCAGGCACGGCGTGCGACTTTCGAGCAAGTGTTCGGTTTCTACCTTTCCTCGCCGAAAACGCGAGGAGCCGCGCCCATGCGCTCCTACAATGGGGGGAGACCAACAACGACAAGAGACTCGACATGCCCTTCGACGGATTCACGCCATTCACCGTTCGCACGGCGAGCGGGATCGACATCTATGGAGTGAAGGGCGGCAAGGGGCCGCCGCTGCTGCTGCTGCACGGCCATCCGCAGACGCACATGATCTGGCATCGCTGCGTGGACGAGCTGGCAACGCACTTCACCGTGATCGCAACCGACTTGCGCGGCTATGGCGCTTCGTCGAAACCGGAGGGAGATCCGGCGCACGCCACCTATTCGAAACGCGCGATGGCCGCCGACCAGGTGGAGGTGATGCGCCACTTCGGCCATGAACGCTTTCTGGTCTGCGCGCACGACCGCGGCGCGCGCGTGGCGCACCGCATGGCGCTCGATCATCAGGAGGCTGTCGAACGCCTGATGCTGCTCGATATCGCGCCGACGCTCGCAATGTACGAGCAAACCGACCGGGCCTTCGCGACGGCGTATTTTCACTGGTTCTTCCTGATCCAGCCGGCGCCGCTGCCCGAGGCGCTGGTGGGCGCGAACACCGACCTCTACATCGAGCGCGTGATGGGCAACCGTCACGCGGGCCTTGCGCCGTTCGCGCCCGAGGCGCTCGAGGCGTATCGCACCGCGCTGCGCCAGCCCGGCGCGGTGCATGCGATGTGCGAGGACTACCGGGCTTCCGCGACGATCGACCTCGAACACGATCGCGCCGACATCGAGCGCGGCCATAAGGTGGGTTCTCCGCTGCGTGTGCTGTGGGGCGAGCAGGGCGTGGTCGGCCGCTGCTTCGACCCGCTGGCCGAATGGCGCAAGGTCGCGCGCGATGTGAGTGGGCGCTCGCTTGCGAGTGGCCACTACATTCCCGAGGAAGCGAGCGCGGCGCTCGTGAAGGAGATGCTGGCATTCTTCGAGGCCAGCGGGCCCTGAGCGTCGGCTTGGGGGGCGCCGCGCGCCCCGAGGGAGCGCGGCGCACGCGTTGACCGCATAATGACGCGGTCTTTGCCGCCGCCTTTCCCCATGCCGTCCCCTTCGTCCCACCTCCCCGCCGACGATATCGAACTCCAGCGCGCCAAGCGCCGGCCGCTGCTGTTGCTGGCCGCGGCTGCTTGCGTTTTCGTCGTGACGGCCTGCTGGCCCCCGGGCTTCGGGAGCGCCTTTGCCGTCGGCGCATTCAAGGCCTGCAGCGAGGCCGCGATGGTCGGCGCGCTGGCCGACTGGTTCGCGGTCGCCGCGCTGTTCCGGCCGCTGCCGGTGCCGTTCGTTTCGACCCACACGGGGGTCATTCCGCACAACAAGGATCGCATTGCCGACGAACTCGCGCACTTCGTAAAGGACCGCTTTCTCGACGTCGATTCGCTCGTGGCGCTGATCCGCCGGCACGATCCGGCGCAGCGGGTGGCCGGCTGGCTGACCGACGAACGCAACGCGCAGCGCCTTGGCGATTACGTGGTGCGGCTCACGGCGGGCCTGCTCGAACTGGTCGACGATCCGCGCATCCAGGCCCTGATCGGCAACGGGCTGCACGCGGCGCTCGACAGCATCGATCTCTCGAAGTCGATGGGCGCGGCGCTCGACACGCTGACCAGGGACGGCCGCCATCAGGAACTGCTCGACAAGCTGATCGATCAATTCGTCGTGCTGCTGCGCGTGGAAGAGACGCGCACCTTCGTCGCGGCGCGCATCGTCGAGGGCTTGAAGGGCCAGTATCCGATCACGGAGAAGGTCCTGCCCACCGCGTGGATAGGCGACAGCGGCGCGCGCGTGCTGACGAACGCCGTCGAGCGGCTGCTGCTGCAGATCAGCGAAGACAGCGAGCATCAACTGCGGCGGAAGTTCGACGAGATCGTGCAGAAGCTGATCGAGCGACTGAAGACCGATCCCGCGTTTCTGGCGAAAGGCGAGGAGTTGAAGGCCAGCCTGCGCGACAACACGGCATTCGACGACTACGCCCGCACCCTGTGGGACGACCTGCGTGCGTGGCTGCGGCACGATCTGGAGCAGCCCGATTCGCTGCTGCACAGGAGGGTGGCGGCGGCGGGCGGCTGGATCGGCAAGGCGCTGGCGGACGACCCGAAGCTGCGCGCCGCGCTCAACGAGCATCTCGAAGAGTCGGCGCACGCGATGGCGCCGGACTTCGCCGCGTTTCTCACGCGCCACATCAGCGACACGGTGAAGAACTGGGACGCGCAGAACATGTCGGCGCTGATCGAGCAGAAGATCGGCAAGGACCTGCAGCGGATCCGCATCAACGGCACGGTGCTGGGCGGCGCGATCGGGTTCGGCCTCTATCTGTGTTCCTGGCTCTTCGAATGGTTGCGTGCGCACCTGAGTTGGTGACGCGCCGCGCTTATCACCGCTAGCCGAGCGGCGGCAGGCGCCGCGCCACGGGTGTCGACTTGATGATGGCCGTGCTCGTCTCCGCACGCTCGGTGACCTTGGCGAGAATCTCGTCGAGCTGCTCGATCGAGTGCAGATAGAGGCGCGCGACGAAGCAGTCGTCGCCGGTGACCTTGTCGCATTCGACGAACTCGGGAATGCGCCGGATCACTTCTTCGACGAGGTGGAGCTGACCCGGCAGCGGCTTGACGCGCACGATGGCCTGCAGCGTGTAGCCGAGCGTGCGTGGATCGATCCGCACCGTATAGCCGCCAATCACGCCCTGTGCCTCCAGGCGCCGCAGCCGCTCCGACGTGCTTGGCGCCGAGAGGCCGACCGTGCGCGCGAGCTCGCTCACGGCCGCGCGGCCGTCTTCGGCCAGCGCCGCGAGCAGGGCACGGTCGATGTCGTCCAGGTTTGCCGGCTGGACCGGCGCATTCGGGCGTTGGGTCATGATTCAAAGGCCTCGCGCAGGATGATCCTTCGATTGGAAGGTGAATCTCTATGTTGACCTTAGTTTAACCATGTAATTCGCGTCCTGCACCCAGTAAACTGGTTCGCATGACGGGTTGTTCGCGGTCGTCGCACACCGCCTGGCCCTTGAACAGGACGCTCTTCCATGGCTAACCCCGAAATCCGCCGCGGCGCCGCCGAGATGGTCGTCGCGATGCTCATGTCCGGCACCATCGGCTGGCTCGTCGTCAGTTCGCGGCAAGCCCCGATCAACGTCGCATTCCTGCGCTGCGTGCTGGGCGGCGCAACGCTCGCCCTGGTCTGCGCCGCGCTCGGCTTGTTGCGCCGCTCGCTCTTCACGCCGCGCATGCTGCTGCTCGCCGTGCTGGGCGGCGCCGCCATCGTCGCGAACTGGGTGCTGCTCTTCGCCGCCTATTCGCGTGCGTCGATTTCGATGGCTACCGCCGTCTACAACACGCAGCCGTTCATGCTGGTCGGACTCGGCGCACTGCTGCTGCGCGAGCGCGTCACGGCGTCCACCGTGGCATGGCTCGCCATCGCATTCGTCGGGCTCGTGTGCGTGGTCGAGGTGCAGCCCGCCGTGCTGGCCGTACCGGGCCAATATCTGCAGGGCGTGGCGTGTGCGGTCGGTGCCGCTTTTCTCTACGCCGTCTCGTCGATCATCACGCGTTACCTCAAAGGCACGCCGCCGCATCTGATCGCGCTCGTGCAGGTCGCCTTCGGCGCACTCGCGCTCGCGCCGTTCATCCGCTACGGCACGCTGCCGACCACGCCGCTGCACTGGGCACAGATCGCCACGCTGGGCGTCGTGCACACCGGCATCATGTACGTGCTGCTCTACGGCGCCATCCAGAAGCTGCCCACCGCCATGACCGGCGCGCTCTCGTTCATCTACCCGGTGATCGCGATACTCGTGGACTGTCTCGCCTTCGGGCAGCGTCTTGCCTGGATTCAGGTGGCGGGCGCGGCGCTGATCCTGCTGGCGGCGGCAGGGGTTAACCTGGGTTGGCGGATCGTGCCGCAACGCCGCGGAGTCCGATCGGCTTGATGGGGATTTAATTTGGATGACGAATTAATTCGCGGGGCGAATGCTGCGTTTTGCGCGAGAATTTTTAGGGAAATCACCGATGCTTCGCGCAGAGGGGCGCGAGTATGATGCCTCGACGGATTTGATCACGTCAGAGCGCGATACTCACGCTCGTCCAGAATTGGACGAGCGTTTTTTTTGGGTCGGTCTCAGGCCGCTGCGGCGGGCGCGAGGAGTTGCTCGCCGTCGATGATGAGCGCGCCGTTCTTCGCCAGCTCGCCCGCCAGTTCACGCAGCAGCGCGGGCCACGCACTCTGCGGCACAAGCTGCCGCGCCGCCGCACGCATGGCAGCGGCGCTCCCCAGCATCGCTTCGAGCGTTGCAAACGTCATCGAGCGCACTTCAAGCAGCTTGAACACCATCAGCACCTTGAGCGCGTTGCGGGCATTGCGCGCGGGATCGGCACGCAGCCAGGCGAGCCGCGAGAAGGCCCGTTCGAGCGCCGCTTCGACGTTCGCAAAGGGCGCGCCGTGCCCGGGAATCACCGTCGCGACATCGAGTTTCGCGATCGCTTCCAGCACGGCCTGCTGCTCGGCGAAGCCGCTTTCGCCGTCCAGCTCGGGAAAGATCACGCCGAAGCCATGCTCCCAGAGCGCGTCCGCGCTGATCAACAGGCGCGGGGCGGCGGCATAGAGCATCACCGAGTCGGGATCGTGCCCCGGCGCGCCGATCACCTCCCACTCGAAGCCACCCAGCACGAGCCGCTCGCCGGGCGAAAGCGTGCCGGTGAAGCCGAAGCGCTCGCAGGTCTGCCCTGTCGCGCGGAACGTGAGGCGCGCTTCGTCCCAGTCGCGCACGGTCGCTGCGCTGCACTCGGGAATTCGCGTTTCGCATGGCCATGCGGCCTGTAGTTGCGCATTGCCGCCGCAGTGATCGGAATGCAGATGCGTGTTCACGATCAGATCGAGCGGGCGCGCACCCAGCGCATGCCGCACGAGGGCAACCGTCTGCGCGGCATGCGTGGCATAGCCGGTATCGACGAGCGCCGCACGCGCCTCGTCCGCCAGCAACACGTTGTTCGACGAGAGCCAGCCGCGTTCGAATACGCGGATCGACTGCGGCAGTTGAACGGGGGGACTCATGATTTCGGCATGACGAGTATCGTTGCGTGCCCGAGGACGACTATTTCGCCATCCTGATTGATGGCGGTGCCGGAGAGTTTCACGAGATCGCCGTCGAGGCTGGGTTTCCACCACGCGTCCTCCACGCGCCATTCGAACGTGAGCACGTCGTGCGCGTAGGTGGCGCGCTTGAGCTTGATGTCGAATTCGAGGCCGAGCGGTTGTGCATAGGTGGAGAAATGCGTGGCGAGCAGCGCCATGAAATGCGCAGCGGGCTGCGTGCCGGACGCAATCAGGCCGCCGAAGCGGCTTTGCGCCGCGTAGGCTTCGTCGTGATGCAGCGGGTTCAGATCGTTCGCGAGCGTTGCGAACGACTTCACCGATTCGGGCGAGAGCGCGAGCGTCGAGCGGCAGGTTTCGCCGATCTTCACGACGCGGGGCGGCGCGTTCATGGCGAGTCCCCACGGCCGGCGACGGTTGGCGCTTCGTCGTTGCGCAGCGCCATCCACCGCGCGTGGCGTGCTTCGATGGCACGCCAGACCGCGCGCTTCGCTTCGTCGTCAAGTATCGACCATGCCGCGATCTCGTCGATCGTGCGCAGGCACCCGTCGCACAGGCCCGTCGCCTCGCTCATGCGGCAGATGCCGATGCACGGCGAGGCGGTGCCGGGCGTAGCCAACGGGGAAGCGGGCGCCGTCATGTTCAGGCGTCGCGCAATGCGACGTCCACCACGGGGGCGCCGGTCAGCGTGGCCAGTTCCTGCGGCGACAGGTTGAATACCGCATGCGGATGGCCCGCCGCGGCCCACAGGCTTTCGAGTTCGAACAGGTCGGCGTCGATGAGCGTGACGGGCGTCGTGGCATGGCCGATCGGGCAAACGCCACCAATCGCGTAACCGGTCATCTCGCGCACGAACTTCGCGTCGGCGCGGCCAATCTCGCCCACGTGCGCGGCCACCTTCTTCTCGTCCACACGATTCGCGCCGCTTGCGATCACGAGCACCGGCGCGTCGTCTTCGCGTCGGCGAAACAGGATCGACTTGGCGATCTGCGCGACTTCGCAGCCGAGCCCCGCCGCCGCCTCGGCCGAGGTCTTGCCGGTCTCGGGCAGCATCACGACGGGCTTCATATGGCCGCGTTCGCGCAGCAGCAGCGCGACGCGCCGCGCCGAGTCGGGCAGCGCGTCCAGATGGTCGTGGGAGGAGGATAGCGTTTCCGTCGTCATGGGGTTCTTTCCTTCGTACTGCAATGCATAGGGTGGAGCTGTCTTGGGGCCGTCACGCGCAAGCGGCTTCGCTGCGCTGCTTCGCGAGCAGCGCCTTGCCCGCGCGCGAGACATTGTTGCGTCCAATCGCGGTCGAGATGAAGTCGCCGGCGGCGACGACCTGGTTCAGGTCGACGCCGGTGCGGATGCCGAGGCCGTTCATCAGATACAGCACGTCCTCCGTCGCGACGTTGCCGGTCGCGCCTTTCGCGTAGGGGCAGCCTCCAAGCCCCGCCACCGAGGCATGGAAGATCGCAATGCCTTCCTGCAGCGCGGCGTAGATGTTCGCGAGCGCCTGGCCGTAGGTGTCGTGGAAGTGGCCTGAGAGGCGCTCGCGCGGAAACACCTTCGTTACGGCTTCGAATACCTCGCGCGTGCGCTTCGGCGTGCCGACGCCGATCGTGTCGGCAATGTCGATCTCGTCGCAGCCGAGCGCGGCGAAGCGCTCGACCACGTCCACGACGGAGGCCACCGGCACCTCGCCCTGATACGGGCAGCCGAGCGAACACGACAGGCTGCCGCGAATGCGGATGCCGTGCTGCTTCGCCGCCTCGGCCACCGGAACGAAACGCTCGACGCTTTCCGCGATCGAGCAGTTGATGTTCTTCTGCGAGAACGCTTCGCTCGCGGCGCCGAAAATCACGATCTCGTCCGCGCGCGCCGCAAGCGCGCCTTCGAAGCCGCGCAGGTTCGGCGTGAGCACCGAGTAGATCGTGCCGGGGCGGCGCGCGATGTCGGCCATGACTTCGGCGCCATCGGCCATTTGCGGCACCCATTTAGGCGAGACGAACGAGGCCGCTTCGATGTTTGCGAAGCCGGCGGCCGAAAGGCGGTTGATCAGCTCGATCTTGGTGGCGGTGGGAACGAACTCTTTTTCGTTCTGCAGACCGTCACGCGGTCCGACTTCGACGATCTTTACTGCTGCGGGTAGGGTCATGGGTGTCTCCTGAGTTTCATTGATCGGCCGGCGAGGCGCGGACTCCGCGGGCTCAATAGCCGCGCTCGATATGCACGACGCCGCTCACGGTCTCGCCGCGCGCAAGCGCCTCGATCTTGTCGGCGACCTGCGAGATGGCTTCCTCGCGCAGCGTCAGCGCCGAACTGTGCGGCGTGATCGTGATGCGCGGCTCGCGCCAGAAAAGATGGTCGGGCGCGAGGGGTTCGTTGCGGAACACGTCGAGCGTGGCCGCCGCGAGCGTGCCGTTGGCGAGCGCGTCGAGCAGATCCTGTTCGACGAGATGCGAGCCGCGTGCCACATTCACCACATAGGCACCGCGTTCGAGTTTCGCGAACACGCTGGCGTCGAGAATGCTCTCCGTGTCCGGGGTGGCGGGCAGCAGGTTCACGAGCAGCTTCACGCCGTCGAGAAAGGCGTCGAACTGCTCGCCGCGCAGCGGGCCCGAATACGTTTCGATGCCGTCGAGATGCTTCGCACTGCGCGAGAAACCGCGCACCGGCACGCCGAGCGAGGCGACCGCGCGTGCAACCTGGGCGCCTAGCACGCCGAGCCCGAGCACGCCCACGGTGAAGGTTTCACGCGGATGCGGCGCGAGCACGTGCCACTCATGGCGCGCCTGGGCGAGCGCATAGTCGTCGAAGCGCCGCAGATAGCGCAGCACGGCATGCTGCACGTACTCGCTCATTTGCTGCGCCATGCCCGAGTCTTCGAGGCGCACGAGCTGTGCGTCGGGCGGCAGCGTGCCCGGCTGTTCGCGCTCGAGCGCGAGAATCGCATCGACGCCCGCCCCCAGGTTGAAGATCGCGCGCAGACCGCGGCGCGCGGCGAGCAGTTCGCGCGGCGGGTGCCAGACGACCGCGTAGTCGGCGGCGGCGGTATCGCCGGGTTGCCATTCGCGCAGCTCGGCGCCGGGCAGCGCGCGGGCGAGGCCGTGCAGCCAGGTGGACGCATCGGCTTGCGGCAGCCAGAACAGGATCTTCATCGCGCGGCGTGTCTCGCTGGTTGGGGTTGTCGTGACATTCTACGTTTTCGCGCCGGGGCCCGCCGCACATCCACGCGGCGGCCCCCGGCGCGCGGCTTTAAGCCGGGCGCGCTGCAAAGCTAAGCAAAAAAAATTGGTTCGGCGAGCGCGGAGCGAGGGTCACAATCCGTTCACGCTTGGTCGTTGCGAGGAAAAAATCATGCTTTCGAGCGCTCATCCCCGTTGGCCGCCCAGACTCGTCACCGTGCCGGGGCTGCATGGCAGCGACGGCGCGCACTGGCAGACCTGGCTCGAACGCCAGTTCCCGCGGGCATTGCGCGCGGAGCAAGCCGACTGGGAAGCGCCCGACCTCGTGGTCTGGAGCGCGGCGCTCGGCGCCTTGCTGGCGCGCGAGCGCGGGCCGTTCGTGCTCGCGGCGCACAGCTTCGGCTGCCTCGCCGCCGCGCATGCGTTGCAGCAGGGCATGGCTGGCGCCGACGTGGTGGGCGTGTTGTTCGTCGCGCCTGCCAGTCCCGCGAAGTTCCGTTTCGCGGGACCGTTCGAGGCGAAGCGGCTACTGGTGCCGTCGATCCTGATCGGCAGCGAAACCGATCCCTGGATGACCCTCGCCGGGGCGCGCGAACTCGCGCAGCATCTGGGCAGCGCCTTCGTCAATCTCGGAGACGCCGGGCATATCAACACGGCGGCGGGATTCGGGCCGTGGCCGCGGGCGAAGCACTTCATCGACACGCTCGTGCATTGCGAGGCGCCGCGGCGTCTGCGCGACGAAACGGTGGAGGCCGGCGAGCTGGCGTTTGCCTGGTAGCGCCTTGCCGGCGCGCCGGGGGCGCTTGGGGGGCGCGGACTAGACCCGCTTTGCCTCGCGCAGAAGGCGCGCCGTGTGCAGTGCAATCATGCCTTCTTCGTCGGTGGGCACCGCGAAAACGGGCACGCGGCTCTCGCGCGCGCCGATCCGCTCCTTGTTGGCAGTATTCGCGTCGACGTCGAGATCGGTGCCGAAGAGCGGCTTGAGCCGTTCGCACACCTGAGCACGGATCGGCGCGGCATGCTCGCCGATGCCGCCCGTGAACACGAGCCCGTCCAGCCCGCCCAGCCCCACGGCGAGCTTGCCCACTTCCTGAGCGATGCGATACGTGTAGAAGTCGATTGCGAGCTTTGCCTGGTCGCTGCCGTTCGCAAGCAACTCGCGCATGTCGCTGCTCACGCCCGAGAGGCCCTTGAGGCCCGACTCGTGATAAAGCAGCTTCTCGATGGCGTCGTGATCCATGCCGCGCGCCATCATCCATAGCACCGCGCCCGCGTCGAGCGCGCCGCAGCGCGTGCCCATGGGCAACCCGTCGAGCGCGGTGAGCCCCATGGTCGTTTCCACGCTTTTTCCGTCCTTCATCGCGCACAGGCTCGCGCCGTTGCCCAGATGCGCGGCGACCACGCGCCCGCGCGCGATGTCGGGCGCCACCACGTGCAGGTGCCGGGCGATGTATTCGTACGAGAGGCCGTGAAAGCCGTAGCGGCGGATGCCGTCCTTGAAGTAGCTGTAGGGCAGCGCGAAGAGTTGCGCCATGACGCCGTTGGTCGCGTGAAACGCCGTGTCGAAGCAGGCCACCTGCACGAGATCGGGCGCGGCCTGGCGCACGGCGCGGATCGTCGCCAGGTTGTGCGGTTGATGCAGCGGCGCGAGCGGCGTGAGCGCGTCGAGGTCCGCGATCACCTGGTCGTCGATGAGCACGGCATCGGCATAGTGCGCGCCGCCATGTACCACGCGATGGCCGATCGCGGAAGGCGGCGTGTCGCGCAGGCCCACGGCGAGCACGAGGCGCAGCAGCCGGAAGGCGGCGTCGTGATCGGCCACCTGCGCGACCGGAAACTTTTCGTCCACGATGAGCCGCCCGTCGGCCATGCGCGCGACCACGCGCGGCGCGACGCCGATCCCCTCGATCTGTCCGCCCGCGCCAAGGATCGCGCGCGCGCCGCCTTCCACGTGCGGGTCGTCGATGACGCGATACACCGAGCACTTGATGCTCGACGAGCCCGCGTTGACGACGAGCACGACGTGGCCTTCTGCGTGGGAATGCGCCTCCCGGGCGCCGGGCGAAGTATTCACCGAAGTGCTCACATGAGCTCCGTGGTTTTGCGCGCGCGCCGCGCGTGCGCGACGAGCACCGCGATCGCGCAACTGCCGATGCGCGATCGCACGGTGTCGGCGCGGCTCGTGAGGATGATCGGCACGCGCGCGCCGAGGACGATGCCGGCCGCTTCCGCGCCGGCGAGGAAAGTGAGCTGCTTGGCGAGCATGTTGCCGGCTTCGAGGTCGGGCACGAGCAGGATGTCGGGATCGCCCGCGACCGGCGAGACGATGCCCTTGATGCGCGCCGCCTCCGCACTGATGGCGTTGTCGAACGCGAGCGGGCCGTCCAGCACGCCGCCCACGATCTGGCCGCGGTCGGCCATCTTGCAGAGCGCGGCGGCGTCGATGGTCGAAGGCATTTTGTCGGAGACGGTTTCGACCGCCGCGAGGATCGCTACCTTGGGCCGTTCGATGCCCAGCGACTGGACGAGCTCGATCGCGTTGCGCACGATATCGGCCTTGTCGGCAAGCTTCGGGAAGATGTTGACGGCCGCGTCGGTGATGAAGAGCGGCTTGTGATACGAGGGCACGTCCATCGCGAAGACGTGCGAGAGGCGCCGCTCGGTGCGCAGGCCCGTCGTGCCCGAGGCCACTTCGTGCAGCAGTTCGTCGGTGTGGAGGCTGCCCTTCATGAGCAGCTCCGCCTCGCCTTCGCGCACCGCGAGCACGGCGCGCGCGGCCGCCGCGTGGCTGTGCGGCGCGTCGATGACCGTGGCGTTGCCGAGCGACAGGTCTGCTTCGTCGGCCACGGCGCGGATCTTCGCCTCCGGCCCGATGAGGAGCGGCACGATGAGGCCGAGGCTCGCGGCGTCGAGCGCGCCCGTGAGCGACGACACATCGCAGGGATGCGCCACGGCGGTGGGCACCGGTGCGAGGCTGCTGCAGCGCTCCAGCAGGGCGGAGTACTTGTCTTGCGGGGAAGCCATGACGATCTCCTCTTTCGATCGCTGCCTGCGTGCCGGGCAGCGCGTCGATTTCGCGCGTTGACCACGGCAGGCACCGGGCGCTTGCACCGCGCTCCATGTTGCGCCGCGCAACGCGCTAGACAGTGTAGTGCAGCGTAGGAATTGGCGGAGGGAAAGTGTGCCGCGGCACCGTGACGCATCGCGCCAGGCCTTGTCACGCTTCGTTCACGCCGCAAGCCGATCATGTACCAGTAGGCCGCGCTGCGGCCCTGTTTGCTTGCCTTGACTTTCAACAAGGCGCTGCCTACATTGAGATACTGCAGTGCAGCATAGCGCTGCATCACATCATCATCTGGGCTCCGCGCGTCGTGCACGGGCATGCCGCGCCGGACCGGTCGCGCCCTGCGGGCATCCTGCGCGCAGGGCGGCCGCGCGCTCCCCGTTCAAGGAGATTCGCCTCGTGGCTGTTCTCGCCCCCACGCCTCTCGCCGCTGCCCCCGCTACGCCTGCGTTCGCCCCGGCCGCCGTTCAGCCGCTCTACGACTATCTGTTCGACGCGTGGCAGCGCAGCGTGCTGTTCTTCGACGCGCTGCGCGAGCGCGGCAATCAGACCTACGTGCACGAGAAGGAGGGCATGCCGCCCGTGCTGCGTTTCGACTACGAAGTGGTCGTGGACGGGCGCGAGCTGGACGACCCCTGCAATTACGCACTGCTGCGCATCCTGCCCGAGGAAGGCGCGCCGACCGATGCGCGCATGCGGCCCTTCGTCGTCATCGATCCGCGCGCGGGCCACGGCCCCGGCATCGCGGGCTTCAAGATGGACAGCGAGGTGGGCATCGCGCTGCGCAAGGGGCATCCCTGCTACTTCGTGACCTTCTTCCCGGTGCCGTGCCCCACGCAGACGATCCAGTCGGTCGGGCAGGCGGAAGCCGTCTTCATCCGCAAGGTGCGCCAACTGCATCCCGAGGCGGACGGCCTGCCGTTCATCATCGGCAACTGCCAGGGCGGCTGGGCCGCGGCGCTGCTCGCGGCGAGCGCGCCGGAACTGGTCGGCCCGCTCATGCTGGCGGGCTCGCCGCTTTCGTACTGGGCCGGCGTGAAGGGCAAGAACCCCATGCGCTATTCGGGCGGCATGCTCGGCGGTTCGTGGATGTCGTCGCTCGCCGCCGATCTGGGCGACGGCCACTTCGACGGCGCCCATCTCGTGCAGAACTTCGAGAATCTCAATCCTGCGAACACGTTCTGGGGCAAGCTCTACAACCTCTATTCGCGGGTCGATACGGAACGCGAGCGCTTCCTCGAATTCGAGCGCTGGTGGGGCGGACACTTCCAGCTCAACCGCGCCGAGATCGACTGGATCGTGCAGCACCTCTTCGTCGGCAATCAACTCACGCGCAACGAGGTGTACGCGAAGAACGCGCGCTCGCCGGTGGACCTGCGCAACATCCGCACGCCGATCATCGTGCTCGCCTCGTGGGGCGACAACATCACGCCGCCGCAGCAGGCGCTGAACTGGATCCCCGACCTCTACGCGAGCGTGGACGAAGTCATCGCCAACGAGCAGGTGATCGTCTACTGCCTGCACGACAAGGTGGGGCATCTCGGCATCTTCGTTTCGGCGAGCGTGGCGAATAAGGAGCACACCGAACTGTTTTCGGCGCTCGACCTCATCGACGTGCTGCCGCCCGGCCTCTACGAAGCGAAGATCACCGACACGACGCCGGAGGCGGGCCGCCTCGAATCGCTCGAAGGGCGCTACGAAATCCGCTTCGAGCGGCGCACGATCGACGACATCCTCGCGCTCGACGACGGCCGCGCGGACGAGCAGCCCTTCGAAGTGGTGCGCCGCTTTGCCGAGAACAATCAGCGGCTCTACGACCTGCTGGTTTCGCCGATCGTGCGCGCGTCGAGCAACGCGCTCACGGCGCATGTGCTGCGCGAGTCGCATCCGTCGCGCGTGGAGCGCAGCGTGCTGAGCGACGCGAACCCGGCGCTCGCCGCGCTGCCGGTGCTCGCCGAGTCGGTGCGCAAGCACCGCAAGCCCGTCGCGCCCGATAATCCCTTCACGCAGCTCGAACAGCAGATGTCGGCGAGCATCGAGTCCGCCTGGGATCTCTACCGCGACGCGCGCGACGCGTGGGTCGAGAACACGTTCTACAACGTCTATACGGCGCCGTGGGTGCAGGCGCTCGTGGGCGTGGCGCCGGGCCAGCCGCTCGAACCGATCGGGCCGCCCCTCATGGAACTGCGCAAGGAGCTCGCGAAACTGCGGCTGCGCGCGGCGCGCGCGAACCTGCGCAAGGGCACGCTCGTGGATGCGTTCATGCGCATCATGGCGTATCTCGTCGACGAAATGCACACCGTGCAATATCGCCCGTTCCAGCGCATGCGCGAGATGGCGCGCGAGTATCTGGGCGATCGTCAGCCCAGCATCGCCGAACTGAAGGAAGCCGCGCGGCGCCAGGGCGCGATCGTGGCGCTCGACCCGCAGGCCGCCATCGAGGCACTGACCGAAATCGTTCCCGACATGCCCACGCGCCGTGCGCTGCTCGCGGCCGTGTACCGCATCGCGACGGTGTCGGGGCCGCTCGAAGGCGAGCGGCGCGAGCGCTTCCGGGAAGTGCAGAAGGCGCTGGGCCTCGAACCCGGCAGCGAGAAGAGCAGTTTGCCGCCGCCGGAAGGGCCGGCCTCGGGCGGAGCGGCATCCGGCTCGCCGGAGGAGGGCGCGCTATCGGGTGCTGGGGGTGCTGCGGGTGCCGTGAGCGCGGCGGACGCGACGGCGACGGCGGCGGGTGTCGACGAGCCGGCGGTGCAAGCCGCGCCGAAGCGTGCCGCTGCGAAGGCGTCGAAGCGTGTCGCGGCGACTGCCGACGAGGTGCCCGAGGCCCCGCCGGTGGTGCCCGCGAAAGCGAAGCGCGCGCCGGTACCGGCGAAAGCCAAGGCAACTGTGGCCGCCAAGACGCCGGCTGCAGCCAAGACGCCGCGGCGGGCGCGCCCGGCCGCTGCCGCGTCGCCGGCGCATGGCGCGGGCACGCCGGCTTCGCGCCGCCGCGCCACGCGTCCCGCAGGCGAATGAATCCAGCAGCGAGGCAAGCCATGCAGACTCCTCCCGACCGGCCGCTGGCCGGCATGCGCGCGCTCGTCACGGGCATCGCGAACGCCGAATCGATCGCTTATGGCTGCGCGCGCGCATTCGCCGAACTCGGCGCGGAGCTCGCGATCACCTACCTGAACGACAAGGCGAAGCCTTACGTCGAGCCGCTCGCGAACGAGCTCGACGCGAAGCTCTTCCTGCCGCTCAACGTCGAGGACGACGCACAGATGGAGGCCGCTTTCGAGGCTATCCGCGAGACCTGGGGCGCGCTCGACATCGTGCTGCACTCCATCGCCCATGCGCCGAAGGACGACCTGCAGGGCGGCCTGCTCGACTCGTCGGCGCAGGGCTTTGCCTATGCGATGGATGTGTCGTGCCACTCGTTCATCCGCATGGCGAAGCGTGCGGCGCCGCTGATGCCGCGCGGCGGCACGCTCTTCGCGATGAGCTACGACGGCGCCAATCGCGTCGTGCCGAACTACAGTCTCATGGGGCCGGTGAAGGCCGCGCTCGAAGCGTCGTGCCGGTATCTGGCCTACGAGCTCGGGCCGCTCGGCATTCGCGTACATGCCATCTCGCCGGGGCCGCTGAAGACGCGTGCGGCCTCGGGTCTGCCCGACTTCGACCGTATGCTGGCCGAGGCGGTCGATCGCGCGCCGCTGGGCGAACTCGTCGACATCATGGACGTGGGCTACGCCACCGCGTACCTCGCCACGCGCTACGCGCGCCGCATGAGCGGCAACACTGTCTATGTCGACGGCGGCGCGCACGTCATGGCGTGACGGTCAAACGCGCATGACGTTGCGCCGGCAACAAAAACCAAACGCCTCGCAGAATGAACTGCGAGGCGTTCGGCTCTACGTCAACTGACCGGCTGGCAGGATGCGGTCAGTAGTAGCGGTGATGGGCGTACCAGTCGCGGCGGCCCCACCAGGCATGACCGTCCCAGTAGCGGTCGCCATGCCAGCCGATATAGACCGACGGCACAGCTACGGCAACCGGCTGATAGGCAACGACCGGCGGCGGTGCGTAGTACGCCGGCGGCGGCGCGGCATAGACCGGAGCCGGTGCGACGTAAACCGGCGCGGGCACGCCGAGGTTCAGGCCGATGGCCACACCCGCCATCGCGGATTGCGATGCGGCGAGAATCAGTGCCCCGGCGCCCAAGGCGGCAAACAGTTTCGCTTTCATTTAAGCCCCCTTCGGTGGAAGAAAGATTGCATGGCTTCAATGTAGCGGGGCGCGTTTCGCCTTGCGTTACCAAACTGCAACAATGTTGGGCCAAATGTTCCAGGGCGCGAGGCTTCGCGGCATCCGCCGTGCCGCGCCGTGCGCCTTGCTGCGGGCGCAGGCCTCGTGGGCGGTAAAGCCGCGTAATAATGCAGGCCGCCCTGTAATCCTTGTAACGGGCCCGGAATGAAGACGGAGCCCGGATCGAGGCGCGCCGGCGTTACTGAACGGCGACGTTGCCGAAGTTCTGGCGGCCGAACGGGCTCACCTGATAGCCGCTCACGCTGGCGCGCGTGATGGCGGTGGCGGTGGGGTAGCCGAGCGGAATCCACAGCGCCTGATCGTGAATGATCTTCTGCGCGGCTTCGTAGAGCTTTACGCGCTTCGCCTGGTCGGCGGTGGCCTTGCCGTCGGCGATCAGCTTGTCGAGCTGCGGGTCGCAAAAGCGCGAGAAATTGATGCCCGACTTCACCGCGTTGCAGCTGAAGAGCGGCGAGAGGTAGTTGTCGGGGTCGCCGTTGTCGCCGGCCCAGCCCATGAACAGCGTATCGTGCTGGCCTTCCTTCGCTTCCTTGATCAGCTCGCCCCACTCGATCACCTTGATGTCCGCCTTCACGCCGATCTTCGCGAAATCGGCTTGCAGCAGTTCGGCGCTCGCGCGCGGATTCGGGTTCAGCACGCTGCCGTTCGGACGCACCCAGATCGTCGTCGAAAAGCCGTTCGGGAAGCCCGCCGAGGCGAGCAGTTGCTTCGCCTTCGCCGGGTCGTAGGGGTAGGGCTGGATCGAACGGTCGTAGCCCCAGGCGGTGGGCGGCCACGGGTTCGTCGCGGGCGTGGCCGTGTTGTCGAACACGGTCTTCAGGTAGGTCGTGCGGTCGAAGGCCATGTTCAGCGCCTGCCTGACCTTCTGGTTGTCGAGCGGCTTCCTTTGCGTGTTCAGCGCGACGAAGGCGGTCATGAACGCGGGCGTTTCGACTACCTTGAGCGACTTGTCGCGCTTCGCAATGGCAATGTCGTCGGGCTTGGGCGAAAGCGCGATCAGGCATTCGCCCGTCTTCACCTTTTGCGCGCGCACGGCGGCGTCGGGCGTGATCGCGTAGATCAGGCGGTCCACCTTCGGCTTCGGCCCCCAGTAGGCGGGGTTCACTTCATAGCGGATCACCGCGTCCTTCGTGTAGCTCTTCAACTGGAACGGGCCCGTGCCCACCGGCTGCGCGTTGAGGTCGACCTGCTTGCCGGCCTTCAGCAACTGGTTCGCGTACTCGGCGGAGTAGATCGACGCGAAGCCCATCGTCAGGATCGAGAGAAAGGTCGAATTCGGCTCCGTCAGCTCGAATTTCACCGTGCCGTCGTCCACTTTGGAGATCGACTTGACGAGCTTCGCGAGGCCCATCGACTGCGCATGCGGGAAACCGCTCGGCCCCGTCACGCTGTGCCAGGGGTTGTTCGCGTCGAGCATGCGATCGAACGTGAAGACGACGTCGTCCGCGTTGAGCGCGCGCGTGGGTTTGAACCAGGCGGTCGTCTGGAACTGCACGTTCGGGCGCAGATGGAACGTGTAGGTGAGGCCGTCGGCGCTCACGTCCCATCGGTCGGCGAGGGCGGGCACGACCTTTTTGGCGGCCTCGTCGTACGAGACGAGCGAGTTGAAGATCACGTCGGCCGAGGCGTTCGTCGTCACAAGCGAATTGAACTGCACCACGTCGAAACCGTCCGGGCTCGATTCCGTGCAGACGATCAGCGGCTTCGCGAGTGCGGGCGCAGCGGCGAGCGCGAGCGCCGCGCCGAGGGTGCACGCGGCGGCGTTGCGCAGGCGGGCGAGCGCGGGGGCAGGCGAGGTGAAGCGCATGGGATCTCCGGTTGTCGGGGCAAGCTTAGCGAAGGGGAATTGTCGAGACAACAACTTAAACCGCATACCCATATGGCCGTGCGGGCGCCAGGCGGGGCCCGTGCGGTCAGACGCGCAGGGGGACGCCCCGCATCCGTGCGGATTCAGTCGCTCGCGGCAGTGCGCGGTTTGCGCGGCGCCTTCTCGAACAGGCGGTCGTAGAGCCAGCGCGGCAGGACCCGGAGCAGCGCAGCCGTCACGCGCATCGGCCAGGGAAACACGGCGAACGACGTGCCGCGTGCGATCGCGTCCGCCGTCTTCGCGGCGAAACGGTCGGCGTCCATGAGGAACGGCATGGGGTAGGGGTTCTTCGCCGTCATCGGCGTACGGATGTAGCCGGGCGCGATCGTGACGACCCGTACGCCGAACGGCCGCATCTCGACGCGCAGCGACTCGAGATAAGCGAACGCCGCGGCCTTCGACGCGCTGTACGCACCCGAGCCCGGCAGCCCGCGCACCCCGGCCACGCTAGCGATGCCGACGAGCGTGCCGTGCCGCGCCTCGCTCATCGCGGCAGCGAACGGCTCGAAGGTGGCTACCATGCCGAAGTAGTTGGTGTCCATCACGTCGCGAAAGGCGGCGAGGTCGCCTTGACCGGTGACGACGCCGCGGCTTACGCCCGCGTTGGCGATCACGATGTCGGGTTGGCCATGCTCGGCGACGAAGGCGCGCGCGGCGTGGGCGAGCGTTTCGGCGTCGCGCACGTCGGCGGGATAGATCGAGATGGCTTGCTGCGGGTGGGCTTGCCGGAAGCCGGCGAGGGCCTCGGCGCGGCGCGCGACGAGCCCGAGGATGGCGCCGCGCCGCGCGTATTCGGCGGCCAGCGCCGCGCCGATGCCGCTCGACGCGCCGGTGATGAAGACCTTCAGCGGTTGACTCATACCGGCGCGCCGGGGCTTACATCTTCTTCGCGCGGATCTGCGAGACGAGGAAGTCGAGCACCTGGATCGTGCCCGGCAGGCTGTTGGTCGCGGCCGGGCCCGTTTCGTACTTGCCTTGCACGGCGAGCGTGGGCACGCCGTCGATCTTGTACGCGTCCATGAGCGCCTTGTCGCGCTGGAGGGCGCTCTGCGTCGAGAACGAGTTGTACGCTTCCATGTACTTCTTCGGGTCGACGCCCTGCGTGGCGAGGAACTTGGCCTGGTCTTCCGGCGTGAGCAGGTAGTCCTTGTTCACGTGGATTTCGTGGAACACGGCGGGCGTGAGCTTGTTCGCGAGGCCGAGCGCGTCGAGCGCGTAGTACATCTTCGAGTGCGGGATGAAGTCGTCGCGGAATGCCACCGGCACGCGCTTGAACACGACGTCCGGCGCCTGCTTCGCGATCCACGCCTCGAGGTACGGGTCGAATTCGTTGCAGTGCGGGCAGCCGTACCACATGAACTCGATGACCTCGATCTTGCCCGCGGGCACGTCGAGCGGCTGTGGTTGCGCGAGGACCGTGTAGTCCTTGCCGGCCACGGGCGCGGAGGGCGAGGCGTGCGCCGTACCGGCGAGCATCGAAAGCGAAAGCAAAAGCAAAAGCGTACCAAGAAGTCGTTTCATGTTCTTCTGACTCGTGTTGTCGCGACCGGCGGGGCCGGTCGTCTCGTTTTTTACTGCTTCGTGAAGCGAATGACAGCCGTATCGATACCGGCGTCGGACAGGTGCTGGCGCGTGGAGTTCATGTCGTCGAACTTCGCGAACGGGCCTATGCGGACTCGATAGTACGTGACCCCGCCCGCATCGCGCTGCGTGACCTTCGACTCGAAGCCCTGGAACGCGAGGCGCGCGCGCTGCTGTTCGGCGTCGCCCGAGGTCTTGTAGGCGCCCACCTGCAGGAAGTAGCCGGTGTTGGCGTCATTGGCGGACGGTGCGGCCGAACTGCCTTGCGCGGGCTTCGCGCCCGGCGCAGGGATGGCCGTGGGCGACTTCGGCGGCTCGTTGCCCGCGAGAATCTGGGCCGGGTTGGGCTGCGGCTGCGGCTTCGCCGCAGGGGCCGCGTTGTTGCCGGTGGAAGGCGCCGGCGCGACGGCCACGCCGTTCGCGTTGCCGTTATCCTGCGCCGAGCCCGAAGGCGGCACTTCCACGATCTGCGGCTCCGCGAGCATGCCCGACGGCTGCGACGGGTTCGTGCTCTGGCCCGGTGCGGTGTTGGGCGGCGCGTTCTGTGCGGTCTGCGGCACCGGCTGGCCCGGCGACTTGCCCTGCAGCGCGCGGTTCGGATCGTACTGGCCGCTGGCGTCGCTCGCATCGGAGGCGGGCGGCGCGACCTTCGCGACGAACGGCGTGGGCGCGCGCGTAATGTAGAGCGCCACCACCACCGCGATGGCAAGGCCGACAATCAGGCCCAGCACGATGCCGAGGAAGGTGCCCCCGGACTGTTTCGACTGCTGCTTCGTATTGCTGCGGCGCGGTTTTGCCATCGTCTGAATCACCTGCAAACAAGAGAATCTGGAATGGCCGCCCGCTTGAGAAGCCGGCGGCCCCATGCATGTTGCTTCGTGTGTGCTGTCGCGCTGTAAGTTCGTTACATGCGCTCGGGAGCCGAAACGCCGATCACCGCGAGGCCGTTCGCGAGGACCTGGCGCGTCGCCGCGAGCAGCGCGACGCGGGCGTCGCGCTCGTCGGCATTCTCGACCAGAACGCGTTCGGCATTGTAGAACGAGTGAAACTCGGCGGCGAGTTCGCGCAGGTAGAACGCGACCGCGTGCGGCGCGAGTTCGGCCGCGGCGTGCGTGAGCATGTCGGGGAACTCGGCGAGCTTGCCGATCAGGGCGAGCGCACGCTCGCTGGAAAGCGGCGCCAGGTCGACCTGCGGCAGCGCGGCGAGGTTTCCGCCGTGCTTCGCCTGCCAGTCGGCCAGGATCGTCGAGATGCGCGCGTGCGCGTACTGCACGTAGTAGACGGGATTTTCGTCGTTCTGCTTGAGCGCGAGGTCGATGTCGAACACGAACTCGGTGTCCGCCTTACGCGAGATCAGGAAGAAGCGCACGGCGTCGCGGCCGCGGCGAATGGTCGCTTCGTCGAGCAGATCGGGAGAAACTTCGCTGCCCGGGTTGGCGCCGCCCGACCATTCGATCAGGTCGCGCACGGTTACGTAGCTGCCCGCGCGCTTCGAGATCTTCACTTCCTGGCCGTCGCGCATCACCGTGACCATCTTGTGCAGCACGTAGTCGGGATAGCCCTTCGGAATGCCGACGCCAAGCGCCTGCAGGCCCGCACGCACGCGCGCGATGGTGCCGTGGTGGTCCGAGCCCTGGATGTTGATGACCTTCGTGAAGCCGCGCTCCCACTTGGTAACGTGATAGGCGACGTCGGGCAGGAAGTACGTGTAGGTGCCGTCGGACTTGCGCATCACGCGGTCCTTGTCGTCGCCGTACTCGGTCGTCTTGAGCCACAACGCGCCTTCTTGCTCGTAGGTCTCGCCCGAAGCGACGAGCGCCTCGACGGTCTTCTCGACGCGGCCCTCGGTGTAGAGCGAGGACTCGAGGTAGTAGCGGTCGAACTTCACGCCGAACGCCTGCAGGTCGAGATCCTGCTCGTGGCGCAGATAGGCCACGGCGAAGCGGCGGATCGCGTCGAGGTCGTCGGGGTTCTGCGCGCCCTTCACGGGCTCGCCGTCCTTCGCGGCGACGGTCTCGCCCGCGAGGTAGTCGCGCGCGATGTCGGCGATGTATTCGCCGTTGTAGGCCGCTTCCGGCCACTCGGCGTCGCCGGGCTTGAAGCCGCGCGCGCGCGCCTGGGTGGAGATGGCGAGGTTGCCGATCTGCACGCCCGCGTCGTTGTAGTAGAACTCGCGGTGCACATCGTAGCCCTGCGAGGCCAGCACGTTCGAGATGGCGTCGCCGAGCGCGGCCTGGCGGCCGTGGCCGACGTGCAGCGGGCCTGTGGGGTTCGCGGAGACGAATTCGACCAGCACGTGCCTGCCCGCTTCGCGCTGCGAGCGGCCGAACGCCTCGCCTTCGGCGAATACGGCGCCGATCACGGCGCGCTTCGCGCTGGCCGCGAGGCGCAGGTTGATGAAGCCGGGGCCCGCCACTTCGGCGGCCTCGATCAGCCCGGCGGCGGCGGGCAGCGCGAGCGCGGCGTCCACGATCTGCTGGGCGAGCTGGCGCGGATTGGCGCGCAGCGGCTTGGCGAGCTGCATGGCCACGTTGCAGGCGACGTCGCCGTGCGCGGCGACCTTTGGACGCTCGAGCGTGATCGCGGGCACGACGAATGCCGCTTCGGTGGCGCCGTCGAGGGCCTTGGCCACCTGGCCGACGGCGTCGGCGAGCAGGGTCTCCAGGGTGTGTTTCTGTGCGGGCAGCATGCTTGTTGCAGGTCCTGTGCGGGTAGTTTGAGAGCGCCCGGCCGCGCTTCGGGCCAAATCAGGCCGAATCTGGCCAATCCGGGCCGAACTGGCCATTCGGCCGCGCCCTGCGGGTAATTCCGTTCAGACGGATTTTAGCAGGTGCTAATATGTGAAATGAGAAGCCCGGCAAGGGTGAATGCCATCCGGGTGCGGCTGCCGCACCGGATTGCCTGCCGGGGCCCATTCTCTGGCTGCGCCTCGCCGGCAGCATTTGGCCGGCCTCGCCGTTTCGTTCTCCCGGCCCGTCCGTCAAGCGCGCGGACCTCAAAAAATCAAAAGGGAACCGTCATGCTGGTTACATTCAAATGCCGTGCGTCGCCCGACGTCACGATGCTGGAAAATCTCGCTCAATACCTGCTCGGCATTATCGGCAAGCGGCTCGGGCCGCGTGGTGTGATCACGCACGACGAACTCGACGTCGCGATCACGAAGCTGGAGGCGGCCATCGCCACCGACAAAAAAGAACGTGCCGAGCACGAAGGCCATTTCCACGAGGGCGAAGAAGGTCACGATCACCATGAACTGCCGGTGGGCCTCGCCCAGCGCGCCTTCCCGTTCCTCGACATGCTGCGTGCGGCCCGCAAGGAGCAGAGCGATATCGTCTGGGGGCTTTGAGTTGGTCGCGGGGCGGTGGGGGGAGAACTCAGGAATACCCGCTCCGTGCTGGACATTGGAACGAAGAGCCCGCGACGCTGGCCTTTCAGGCAGGCAACGACGTGATGAACCCCGCGTTTTTTAGAACGCGGGGTTTTGTCTTTTAGCGATTCGTTTTCAAGGCGTAGTCCCCGGCACTTCCGGTTGTCAGCCGTTCCAGGGCCGGTAGCAAAAATTGACGCAGCGCCGTGACTACGTCGGATAGCGGTACGGAATCCAGGCGATTTTTGCGCTGAAATGCCTGCCACTGCTGAACCTTTCTCTCATCGTGAGCAAATTCGTCGCTCAGTCCCAATGGCAGATCGGCAGGTATCGCTGTTCCCCGACGTTCGAACGTTGCCTGTATCGCTCTCTCCAGAATGGCGCGATCGATTTCAGCATGTCGAGCCAGCACCCATAGATCGAAATAGTCCTTCATTCTGGTGTTGAGCATGCCGAGCGTAGCAATCGCTTCCAGTTTCTCCGCGATAACGGTGTACTGGGGATAGACGCGCAAATACGGCTGTGGCATCCCTTCGAGGATGACGGGATAGTGCGATTCCTCAGGGCCAGGAACGACCGCATCGCCGAATCCAATGTCGATCTGCACCGGGCAGCGCGCTCCATCGAGCAGTCCGGTTAGCGTGACGCGAACGCCAGCGTAGTTGGCCTCTTTGCGGATTTCGGCCGCTCGCACGGTTTCGGCTTGAAAAACGACGCCGTCGTCGCTTTCGACTTCGCTGATTTCCCGGAACACCGTGATCAGTTGAGGGACTTCCGCGAGCGTGAATCCGAGCAGATCCGCATCGTGGGTCGGTCGATGCGGTACGTCGAACCACAGGTCGAAAAGCAGTGATCCTTTGAGCAGGAAATTGTCGCGATGGCGGGAGACGCTCAGGCGGTACAGCATCCGTTCCAGCGCGTACCGGGTCAGGAGCAGGTTGAAATCGAGCCCCTCGGCACGCGCCTTGTTGAGCAGCTTCGCGCGCACCGACGCGGCAAGATTGCGAGGGCGGTTCATTCCAGGCTTTCCAGGTACGGGCGCATGACGTTGGCAACCCGGCAGATCCTCGCGTAGTGCCAGATATCGTCGCTGCTCATACGCTTTTCGCGCCACGCTTCGCGCAGCGCTTCGAGCGCCACGTCCAGCCCGATCTTGTTCCGGAATTTGAAGCAGTCTGCCACTGTCCTGGCGACGCCGGTTATGCGTACGGGCACACCGTCGACAATGATTGAATCGACGCCTTCGGACAGTGTCACGCCGGAGAAGCGAATAACCCGCAGCGGGGGGTAGCCGAGCCGGGGAGTGGCCGCCTTGTTGGCAATGGCGACCCAGACTTCAAAAGGGGCCTGAGTTGTCAGGCCGTGAAAGCGCAGGGCCGACAGCAGGCAAATGACTCCGTTGGGTACACGCCGCGCCACTTCCGCCAGTGTGCCGTGAGCCGAGACGGATCGTGTCGTCAGCCCATACAGCCCGCGACCGAGCCGCTCGATTTGCCCCTTTCTCACCGCGCGCGTGAGCGTCACGCGGGCAATACCTAGCGGCGCCAGATCTCTGGCGCGAATCAGGCCCGCGGTACGCACCATGGCCAGCAGTTTGTCGGTCGAGTTTTCCATCGGTCGATGGTGTTCCAATTTGTAGGTATATGTCAATATTTACCGATAATTAGAAACATTCTAGCTTTGGACCGGATTCGCGGTTCGCTTCCATGATGGGGCACTTTGATCTGCACCCAGGCAGGACGCAGTTTCTTCAGCATGGCTCACCAATAACAAAACCCAGGCCCGGGGCCTGGGTTTTGTGAGGAGTCCGCATGTGCGGATCCCTGTTTTCCGGGTACGCCGCCTTTCGCGGCATCGTGCTTACTGGCTGGCGGCTGCCGGTGCTGCAGCCGAAGCGGCACCCTTCTTCGCCTTTTTCTTCTTCGGCTTCTTCACGTGCTTTTCGGTGGGGGCGGAATACGACGAAACCGCGCTCGCTTCCGGATGAGAGGCCGGCTGGGCGAACGACGGCTGGGCGAGCGCAGCAACGCCGAATGCGGTCAACATCAACATCAGCTTCTTCATACGATTTCTCCGTCGAGTGTTGCTTTTAAGGATTTGCTGATGAGCGAGCCGGTAAGGTGGCGGGCGGCGGCGCATTTCGCGCCCGTCCGCCTGGCTCGTTTGGCCCGTCTGGCCTAGGGTGGTGCCAGCCCATCTTACAAAGACGAAAAGTCGCGCGTGCCAAATATTCAGTCTATCGGCCGGCATATATCGCGGCGCGGCAACGCAAGGGTTGCCGCGCCGCGGATCGCAGGAAAAGCGGCAACGGCAAGCTGCCGCCGAATCGTCGGGCCAGGGGAGGTCCGGAAGCGCTACGCCGTGTCTCAGAGCAGCGGTGCGAGCGCGCGGCGGGCGTCCTCGTCGGAGAGCGCCATGCGGCGCCCAAAGTCGGCGAGCTGGTCGGCGCCGATCTTGCCGACCGAGAAGTACGTGCTGTCCGGATGCGCCAGATAGAAGCCCGAAACGCTCGCCGCCGGCAGCATGGCCAGCGACTCGGTCACGCTCATGCCAATCTCGCCCGCCTGCAGGAACTCGAACATGTCGCGCTTCACGAGGTGGTCCGGGCACGCCGGATAGCCCGGTGCCGGGCGGATACCCGAGTACTTCTCGTCGATCAGCGCGTTGTTGTCGAGCGTTTCGCCGGCTGCGTAGCCCCACAGGTCGCGGCGTACGCGCGCGTGCATCGCCTCGGCGAACGCTTCCGCAAAGCGGTCCGCGAGCGCCTTGAGCATGATCGCGCTGTAGTCGTCGTGATCCTTCTCGAACTGCGCTTCCTTCACGTCCACGCCTATGCCGGCCGTCACCGCGAACATGCCGATGTAGTCGGCCACGCCCGAGTCTTTCGGCGCGATGAAGTCGGCGAGCGAGCGGTTCGGGCGCATCACGCCGTCCACCACCGGGCGCACGGACTGCTGGCGCAGGTTGCGCCACGTGAGTGCGACTTCGCTGCGCGATTCGTCGGTGTAGATCTCGATGTCGTCGTCGTTGACGGTGTTCGCGGGCAACAGCGCGAGCACGCCGTTTGCCTGGAGCCAGCGGCCCTGGATCAGGCGCGCGAGCATCGACTTCGCGTCGGAGAACACCTTGCGCGCCGATTCGCCGACGATCTCGTCGTTGAGAATCGCAGGATACGGGCCGGCGAGATCCCACGTCTGGAAGAACGGGCCCCAGTCGATGTAGTTCGCGAGCTCGTGCAGGTCGAAGTTCTTGAACAGGCGGCGGCCGATGAACTTGGGCTTGACGGGCTGGTAGCCCGCCCAGTCGATCTTCGTCTTGTTCGCGCGCGCCTCTTCTAGCGTCACGAGCGGCGTGGCCTTGCGATTGGCGTGCTGGTCGCGGATGCGGTCGTAATCGCTCTTGAGCTCGTCGATGTACTTCGTCGCGCCTTCGTCGGAAAGCAGGCTCGATGCGACCGATACCGAGCGCGACGCGTCGGGCACGTACACGACCGGGCCTTCGTAATGCGGCGCGATCTTCACGGCCGTGTGCACGCGCGAGGTGGTCGCGCCGCCGATCAGCAGCGGAATCTTCTTGATGCGGAAGTAGTCGTCGCGCTGCATTTCGCTCGCGACATAGGCCATCTCTTCGAGCGACGGCGTAATCAGGCCCGAGAGCCCGACGATATCCGCGCCCTCGACTTTTGCCCTGGCGAGAATCTCGTTGCACGGGACCATCACGCCCATGTTGACCACTTCGAAGTTGTTGCACTGGAGCACGACCGACACGATGTTCTTGCCGATGTCGTGCACGTCGCCCTTCACGGTCGCGATAACGATCTTGCCCTTCGCGCGCACGTCGCCGCCCGCTTCGGCGAGCAGGCGCTTTTCTTCCTCGATGAACGGAATCAGGTGCGCCACGGCCTGCTTCATCACGCGCGCCGACTTCACGACCTGCGGCAGGAACATCTTGCCCTGGCCGAACAGGTCGCCGACCACGTTCATGCCGTCCATGAGCGGGCCTTCGATCACGTTGATCGGACGGCCGCCGCCATCCATGATTTTCGCGCGCGCTTCTTCGGTGTCCTCTACGATGAAGTTCGTGATGCCATGCACGAGCGCATGCGCGAGACGCTTCTCGACGGGCTGATTGCGCCACTCGAGGTTCTCTTCCTTCTTCGCGGCGCCGGTCTTGAACTTGTCGGCGATTTCGAGCAGGCGGTCGGTCGCGTCTTCGCGGCGGTTGAGCACCACGTCTTCCACGCGATCGCGCAGTTCGGGATCGAGGTCGGCATATACGCCGAGCTGGCCCGCGTTGACGATGCCCATGTCCATGCCCGCCTGAATGGCGTAGTAGAGGAACACGGTGTGGATCGCCTCGCGCACCGGGTCGTTGCCGCGGAACGAGAACGACACGTTCGAGACGCCGCCGCTGATCTTCGCGTACGGCAGATTCTGCTTGATCCAGCGCGTCGCCTCGATGAAGTCGACCGCGTAGTTGTTGTGCTCCTCGATGCCCGTCGCGACCGCGAAGATGTTCGGGTCGAAGATGATGTCTTCCGGCAGGAACCCTACCTCGTTCACGAGGACGTCGTACGAGCGCTTGCAGATCTCGGTCTTGCGCGCGTAGGTGTCGGCCTGGCCCTGTTCGTCGAAGGCCATCACGACGGCCGCCGCGCCATAGCGGCGAATCAGCTTCGCGTGATGGATGAAGGGTTCCTTGCCTTCCTTCAGCGAGATCGAATTCACGATCGCCTTGCCCTGCACGCATTGCAGGCCTGCCTCGATCACCTCCCACTTCGACGAGTCGATCATGATCGGCACGCGCGCGATGTCGGGCTCGGAGGCGATCAGGTTCATGAAGCGCACCATCGCCGCCTTCGAGTCGAGCATGGCCTCGTCCATGTTGACGTCGATGACCTGCGCGCCGTTCTCGACCTGCTGGCGCGCGACCGCGAGCGCCTCGTCGAACTGGCCGTTCAGGATCATCCGCGCAAACGCCTTCGAGCCGGTCACGTTCGTGCGCTCGCCGACGTTGATGAACAGCGTGCCTTCGTTGACGTTGAAGGGTTCGAGGCCGGAAAGGCGCAGGGTGTGGTCAGTCATGGCGTGGGACCGGATCGGATGGTGTCTCGGGAGAGCGGGGCGCGGAGTCGATGATAAAAGCGACGATAAAGCGGCGAGCGAGGCTCAGGCTGCATCGCGATACTGGCCGGGCCAGCGGCGCGGCTTGATCTCGGCGAGCGCCTTCGCGATCGCGGCGATGTGCTCGGGCGTGGTGCCGCAGCAGCCGCCCGCGACGTTCACGAGACCGGCCGTGGCGAATTCCTTCAGGAGTCCGGACGTATCGGCAGGCGTTTCGTCGAAGCCCGTTTCGCTCATCGGATTCGGCAAGCCCGCGTTCGGATAGCACGACACGTAGGTGTCGCAGAGCTTCGCGAGTTCGGCGATGTACGGGCGCATGAGCGCCGCGCCAAGCGCGCAGTTCAGCCCGAACGTGAGCGGCTTCGCGTGGCGCAGCGAGTTCCAGAATGCCTCGACGGTTTGCCCCGAGAGAATGCGGCCCGACGCGTCGGTCACGGTGCCCGAGATCATGATCGGCAGGATCTCGCCGGTGTCCTCGAACAACTGGTCGAGCGCAAAGAGCGCGGCCTTGGCATTGAGCGTGTCGAAGATCGTCTCGACGAGGAACAGGTCGCAGCCGCCGTCCATGAGCGCCTTCGCCTGCTCGTAGTACGCCATGCGGAGCTCTTCGAACGTGACGTTGCGCGCGCCCGGGTCGTTCACGTCGGGCGAAATGCTCGCGGTCTTCGGTGTCGGCCCGATCGCGCCGGCGACGAAGCGCGGCTTGTCCGGCGTCGAATACTTGTCGCACGCTGCGCGCGCGAGCTTCGCCGATTCGACGTTCATCTCGACGGCGAGCTCGCCCATGCCGTAGTCGTCCTGAGCGACCGTGGTCGCGCCGAACGTGTTGGTCTCCAGGATATCCGCGCCCGCCGCGAGGTACTGCTCGTGAATCTCGCTGATGATTTGCGGCTGCGTGAGCGAGAGCAACTCGTTGTTGCCCTTGATGTCGCGCGGGTAGTCCTTGAAGCGCTCGCCACGGTATGCGGCTTCATCGAGCTTGTAGCGCTGGATCATCGTGCCCATCGCACCGTCGAGGATCACGATGCGCGAAGCGAGCAGCGCGGGCAGGGCAGCGCCGCGCGTGTAGCGCCCGCTTGCGTCAGGACGGGCGGCGGCGGTGCGGGAGACGGTATCGGCAGGCTGGTTCATGAAGGGCGGACGGGCTTGGCGCCGGTTGAACGAGGGAACCCTGTATTGTAGCCGCAGCCGGGGCGCCTCGCCCGGCGCTGCCGTGGGGCTGGGCCACCTGACCAGAACCCCCCCCCAAAAAAAAAGGAAGACCCAAAAGAAAACCCCGGCCGCCGAAGCGGACGGGGTTCCCTGAGCACGAGTGCCGCGACCTACGCAGGCTCAGTGCGATTTCGGTGAAGCACCTCAGTGAAGCACGACGGGCTGCTGCATGAGACTGTCGAATTGACCGAGGAATTCGTCGACTTCGTCGGGCGTCTGTTCCTCCTGCATCAGCTTTTGCACGTGCTCGCGAAAGCTTGCCGCCATCACGCCGTCGATAAATATCTCGCGGCGCGCGTTTTTGTCGACGATTTCATAGCCCCCGGCGTTCATCGCGACGTGGCCGTCCTGCGGGGGGAATTCGACAACGCAATAATTGGGACTGTTGTAGATCATCTGCATGGCGACACTCCTTTTTTCCTGTGCTCCCTGGCTTTGCAGCCTCTTTGCTTGTGACCATACATGGAGCGTTCAAGCTGGAATTCAAGGGGACTCGCATGGCAACTCATCCGTCATGCTCGCCCTTCGACCTCCGCCTCTTGCCAGCCTCACTGTCATCGTTCTGCTCGCATTGGTTAGACTGCCCGGTGCAGAAACGTTTCAAGCAAAGCCGCAAACCTGTGGGACTCCTCTACCGGGGCCAGATGGGCCGCATCAAGTATTTCGAAATGGGCGCCTTCGATGGCCTGCGCGAGCGCCTCTGTCACAGCGACCGGCGTTCCGCCGTCGTAGCGGCCAGCGATGGCGAGCGTCGGCGTGCGCAATGCTGCGAGCTTTGCATGGACGTCGAAATCGCGTAGTGCCTCGCAGGCCATGGCATAACCTTCCGAAGCTGTCCGTAATAAAACGTCACAAATTTTCTCGACGGTGTCGCGATGCGCGCGGCGAAAGTCGGGCGTGAACCAGCGCTCCATCGTTGCGTTCGCGAGTGCCGTCGTGCCTTCGCGGCGCACGAGCGCGGCGCGTTGGTTCCACATGTCGCGCGCTTCGGGCGGCGTGCGGCTCGACGTGTCGCAAAGCGTGAGCGAGAGCACGCGCGACGGATAGTCGATCGCGAACTGCTGCGCGATCATGCCGCCCATCGACATGCCGACGAGATGCGTGGTCGTCACGCCCATAGCGTCGAGCATGGCGCGCAGATCGGCGGCGAGGTGTGCGAAGCCGTACGGTTCGCGTGAAATGGCACTCGCACCATGACCGCGCACGTCGTAGCGCAACACGCCATAGCGATGCCGGAAATGACCCGCAAGCGGATCCCATACCGTGAGGTCGCCGCCCAACTGATGCACGAACGTGAGCATGGGACCGCCACTGCGGTCGTCGAGGACGTAGTGCGTATCGATGCCGTTGACAGTCACTTGCATGGTTTCCTCCTTCACGTTGCCGGGTCGGGAGTCAGGCCGTCTGCGAGGTGCTGCGTGGATGCGATGCCGGTGGAGCAACCCGCGCGCCTGTTGGTGCCTGCCGGTGCGCGGGGCGATGTTTGCTGCTGTCCTCGGTTGATGCGCGATTTTTGCGCGGTCAGTACGCGCGAGATAGGTTCGTATGCGTGACGCGCCGTGATGCTTTCGTCAGTTCTTTTCCTTGATTCGAATGGCGCGCCGCCTGCTGTGCGTGCATCGCGTAGTAACGCATGGTGCGGAGTCGCGCGATGCGCAGACTTCTCGTTCACCTTCTATGACGTGTGCAGCCAGCGATTCCAGTATGCGCTATTTCGCGGCGTTCTGCTGCGAAGTGGGCTCAGGTGTTGCGCGCAATTTGTGAGCGTCTGTAAAGGATCAAGACGGGGTAAAGGCGAGCCGACGCAGCACGGGGGCTCAGGGCTGTGCGGGCGTGTCGTTCGCGGGCGCGTTGCCGGCGGGTGCCGTATCGGGAGCGGTCGACGGAGCCGGCTGCAACGTCGGAGCCGATGCGGACGGTTGCGGTGCAGCCGGCGCGGAGGGTTCGGCGGAAGAAGGGGGCACCGGAGCCGGCTGCGATGGCGGTTGTGCCGCATCCGGTTGGTTGTCGCCCGGCGCGCTTGCAGGGGCGCTTGCCGGCGTTTCGTTGTTGCCGGCGTGCGGCGCGGCAGTCGGTGTTCCGGTGTTCGATGCGTTTGCGTCCGTTGCGCCCGCCCCGTTTGCCGGGGGCAAGGCAATCGGTCCGCGCCAGACGAGTTCGAACTGCGTGCCGTTCGGCTCGGTCTGCACGAGCCGCACGGGCAGCCAGCCGAGCGAGGGCGCAAGCCACACGTCGATGCGACGCTTGTCGCCTTCGCGGCGCGGCAGCCGCATGAAGTGGCGCGCGGTGACGAAGCCATGATCGGTGCTCACGCTTTCGTCGCCGATGGTCGTCACGGGCCAGACTTCGCCGCTGTCGTTGTCGGCCACGTAGAACTCGCGCGTGACGCCGGGCTTGTACGCCTCGGGGTCGCCGCGCACGAGGCTCGCGAGCTGCATCACCATGCTGAAGCGATCCTGCGCGCCGTCCTGCAGCGCGAGCGAGTTTGGCGTGCGCGTGAACACGATCTGCTTCTGGTTGCGGTTGAAGACCGTCACGTCTTCGGGGCGGTGGCCGCGCTTCTCGATGTACTGATCGGGCGCGAGTCCGAACGCGTCCACGTGGCCGCGGCTCGTCCAGTTGAAACTGCCGATGAACGGCAGCGGCACCGAGACCACCATCTCGTAGTGCTGCCCGTCGCTCGCCCAGTGAATCGTGCCCGGCTGGTTGCGCACGCCGTTATAGAACGTGTCGTACTGCAGTTCGCCCGAGGGCGGGATCGAGAACTTCACGCCGTGCGAGGCCTGGCTTGCCTGCGCCGAAGGCGTGTTGCCGTTGCCCGCGCCGGCGTGTGCCGTGCCGCCGTTGCCGGCGCCGGCCGCCGCGCTGCTGGCGGCGGCGTCGGAGGCGGCCGGGTTCGTGGCCGCCGTGTTTTCCGTTTCGGCCGGGCTGGAGGCGGGCTGCGCCGCCTGAACTTTGGGTTGGGGTTTCGGCGGCGTCACGGCCCGTAGTTCGTGCGGTCTGCTCGCCGGTCGGTGGGCCGGGTGCGGGGCGGCCTTGTGCGCCGCGCTTGCCGCGGCGGGTTGCGCCTCGCGTTCGATGCGTTCGGGCTTGAGCAGCGCGACCTGCACGGGAACGTGCACGTCGCGCACGGGGGGCGGCACGCCGCGATGCCGCTCGATCCACTCGGCCGCGAGCCAATGCAGCAGCGTCACCACGACGAACACGGCCAACCAGCGCCAGGCGCGCGAGCGCGGCGGCGAAGCGGAGGCTGTGGTTTCTGAACGGGCGAGGGCGCCTGGCATCGGGCTCGATTTGAGGTGAATGTGAACGTTAATGTGACACGTCGGGCGGCGTGCCTGCAAAACGGCAGAACGCGCCGTGAACCCGCTTCGACCCGCCGGGCGCCGGCTGCGTTCCGGCCGGATGGACGGTTCCGCGCGAAATCACCCCGCAGTCAACGTACGGTCAACGCGCGGTCAACCTGCGCTCAGCGCGGAACCGGACTGTACCCCAATTCCCAGGACAGCTTCTGCGCGCACTCGCGCAGCGCCGTGTCGACAGCGCCGTTCCAGTGGATATCGAACGCGCCCTCGTGCCCGAGCGCGATCACGCCTAGCGCGAGATCGCCCGTGGCGTCGAAGACCGGCGTGCAGAACGCGTGGATCGTCGGCAGCAGCATGCCTTCCACGCGTGCCGCGCCGTGTTCGCGCACTTCGGCGAGCGCACGTTCGAGTTCTTCGGCCGTGCGCGGCGTCGATCCCGACGTGTAGTGCTGCGCGCTCGCGAGTTCGCGCTCGATCATCGGGCTGGTTTTGCTGCGCGGCAGGTAGGCGGCGAACAGGAGGCCCGTGGCGGAGCTCAGCATCGGCATGACGTCGCCGAGCTTGAGCGACGCCTTGGCCGGGTGGCTCGACTCCATCCAGTGCACGACGGTCGGCCCCTGGTTGCCCCACACGGCGATGCCCACCGTGATGTCGAGCGCGTCGCGCAGCTCGGCGAGCGCGATGCGCGCAAGCTTGACGCCGTCCACGCGTGCAAGCCGCGCAAGCCCCAGTTGCAGCGCGAAGCCGCCCAGTTCGTAGCGTCCCGAAAGCGGATCCTGTGCAACCATGCCGAGCCGCAGGAAGCTCACCAGATACCGGTGCGCCTTCGCCGGGCTCATGCCTGCGCGCTGCGCGAGATCGCGCAGCATCATCGCGCGCGGCTCCCCGGTCAGCACTTCGAGCAGCCGAAAGCCGACTTCGATCGACTGGATGCCCGAGCGCAGCTTCTCTTCACCCGTTTCCCCCCCTTCGCCCTCGGCGTGCTCGGGAGCGTCGTGGAGATCGTCGACCTCGGCTTCGGCGGGATCGACCGGGGCGGCGCGGCGGGCGGACAGCGAGGAGGAGCGGGCAGACGGCGGCATGGATAGCGTTCTGGTCGAGGCGTGGGCAACGGAGCAACGGGCGGCAACAAGCCGGGGGCGGATCGGGCGCAGACGGCCGCACGGCGTGCCGTTCCACGCGCGCCCCTTGGGCCGCGCCGATTCACCATCGTAGAATACATTTCCTCTATCGTCATCCGCACAACGCACCAGTCCCATGAAACTTGCCACGCTGAAGGACGGCACCCGCGACGGTCAACTGATCGTCGTTTCCCGCGACCTGCGCACGGCGGCCATTGCCGACACGATCGCGCCAACCCTGCAACGCGTACTCGACGACTGGCGCTTCTACGCGCCGCAGTTGCTCGATCTCTACGACGCGCTCAACCAGGGCCGCGCGCGCAATGCCTTCGGCTTCGACGCCCGCGAGTGCATGGCGCCGTTGCCGCGTGCGTACCAGTGGGCGGACGGTTCGTCCTACGTGAACCACGTGGAGCTTGTGCGCCGCGCGCGCGGCGCCGAAATGCCGCCCGAGTTCTGGACCGACCCGCTGATGTACCAGGGCGGCAGCGACGACTTCGTCGGCCCGACCGACGACATCGTCTGTGCGTCGGAGGCGTGGGGCATCGACTTCGAGGCCGAGGTGGCCGTGATCACCGGCGACGTGCCGATGGGCACGACGCCCGACGAGGCGCTTCGGTCCATCCGCCTCGTCACGCTTGCAAACGACGTCTCGTTGCGCCACCTGATTCCCGCCGAACTCGCGAAGGGCTTCGGCTTTTTCCAGAGCAAGCCGGCCACGTCGTTCGCGCCCGTCGCCGTGACGCCCGACGAACTCGGCGGCCACTGGCGCGAGGGCCGCGTGCACCTGCCGCTCGTCGTGCACTGGAACGGCAGGAAAGTGGGTCAGCCCGACGCGGGTACGGACATGGTGTTCCACTTCGGTCAACTGATCGCGCACGCGGCGAAGACGCGCAACCTGCGCGCGGGCGCGATCGTCGGCTCAGGCACGGTGTCGAACAAGGATGCGAAGCGCGGCTACTGCTGCATTGCCGAGAAGCGCTGCCTCGAAACGATCGAGCACGGCGAGGCGCGCACGGAGTTCATGAAGTTCGGCGACAGCGTCAAGATCGAGATGCTCGACGAGACGGGCAAGTCGATCTTCGGTGCGATCGACCAGGCGGTGGCGCCGGCAACGGATGCACAGTAATCCGCTTTAACGCGCCGCCGCGCGGAAGGGTAACGCCCGATGCCGTGCGCGAGGGGCGCGGCTACACTGGCAAACGCGCTGGCCAACGTGCTGGCAAACGCATCCTGTCGGCGCCGAGAGTCGTACGAAGAATACGCACACGACAATGAGGAGACACGATGAAACGCTCTTTGCCGAGCCGAGCCGTACCGTAGCCGTGCTGGCTGCGCTCGCCGGTTTGCTCGCTCCCGCCTTCGCGCTCGCGCAGATCAAGATCGGTCTCGTGCTTTCGCTCACGGGGCCGGCCGCGTCGCTCGGCATTCCGGCGCGCGACACGGCCCAGATGTTCCCCACGGAAATCGCCGGACAGAAGGTGCAGTACATCGTCCTCGACGATGCTTCGGACACCACCCAGGCCGTGCAGGACACGAAGAAGCTGATCGACGAGCAGCACGTGGACGCGATCATCGGCTCGTCGATCACGCCGAACACGCTCGCGATGCTCGACGTGGTCGCCCAGGGCGAGACGCCCACCCTCTCGCTCGCCTCGTCGGCGAAGATCATCGAGCCCGTCGACGACAAGCGCCGCTGGATGTTCAAGACGCCGCAGACCGATGCGATGATGGCCGGCGCGATCGTCGAGCACGCCGTGGCGCACAACGTGAAGACGCTCGCGTACATCGGCCAGGCGGACGCGCTGGGCGAGACCTTCTATGCCGAGGTCGCGAAGGCCGCGCAGCAACACGGCATCCGTATCGTCGCGAGCGAGCGCTTCAACCGTACCGATCCCTCGGTCACGGGCCAGGTGCTGAAGATCGTCGAGGCGCATCCCGATGCCGTCGTGGTCGGCGCGGCGGGTACCCCCGCCGCCCTGCCGCCGAAGGCGCTCAAGGAGCGCGGCTACCAGGGCCTCATCTATCACAACCATGGCGTGGGCAACCGCGATTTCCTGCGCGTGTGCGGCGCCGATTGCAACGGCACGTTCCTGCCGGCGAGCCCCGTGCTCGTCGCGGCGCAACTGCCCGAGGACTATCCGGGCCGCCGTCTCGCGCTCGACTATATTTCGAAGTACGAAGCACGTTACGGCGCGGGCACGGTGTCGGCATTCGGTGCGTACACGTGGGACGCGGGTCTGCTGCTGCAAAGTGCGCTGCCGGTTGCGCTCAAGACCGCGGCGCCTGGCACGAGCGCATTTCGCCACGCGTTGCGCGACGCGCTCGAAGCCACGCGCGGCCTTGTCGATACGAACGGCGTCGTCAACATGAGCGCGACCGATCACCTCGGGCTCGATGCGCATGCCCGCGTGATGGTCGAGATCCGCGACGGCAAGTGGGTCTACCAGCCGCATTGACGCCGCCCGCCATTCATCATCTATCGGAAGCAGGGAGGAAGCGCGCATGAACGATCCTTTTTACGCCCGCTATCACGCGTTGCACGTGCGGCGTCACGAGCACGGCATCGTCGAGATCGTGATGAGCGGCGAAGGCGCGAACAAAAGCGGCCTCGCGACCGCCGACGCCAACATGCACCGCGAGCTCGCCGAAATCTGGCGCGACGTGGACCGCGATCCCGACGCGCGCGTCGCGGTGATCCGCGGCGAAGGCAAGGGCTTTTCGGCGGGCGGCGATCTCGCGCTCGTCGAGGACATGGCCATGCACTTCGACGTGCGCGCGCGCGTCTGGCGCGAGGCGCGCGATCTCGTCTACAACGTGATCAACTGCGGCAAGCCGATCGTCTCGGCGATGCACGGGCCGGCGGTGGGGGCGGGGCTCGTCGCGGGTCTGCTCGCCGACATCTCGATCGCGACGAAGACGGCGCGCATCATCGACGGCCACACGCGTCTCGGCGTGGCCGCGGGCGACCATGCGGCGATCGTGTGGCCGCTTCTGTGCGGCATGGCGAAGGCGAAGTACTACCTGCTGCTGTGCGAGCCCGTGAGCGGCGAGGAAGCGGAGCGCATCGGCCTCGTCTCGCTCGCCGTCGACGAGAACGATCTGCTGCCCAAGGCGTTCGAGGTGGCGAAGCGTCTCGCGAACGGCTCGCAGACCGCGGTGCGCTGGACCAAGTACGCGCTCAACAACTGGCTGCGCATGGCGGGACCGAACTTCGATACGTCGCTCGCGCTCGAATTCATGGGTTTTTCGGGACCCGACGTGCGCGAAGGCGTGCAGTCGCTGCGCGAGCGGCGCACGCCCGACTTCCCGGGCGGCGATCCGTTCAGGTTCTGATGCCCCCCGAAGCCTCGATACCCCGTCGGCCCGGCATCGCGCGCAGGCCGGCTGGCGCGGTATGATCGGACCGATACCTCAATGCAAGCGCCCTCTAACATCGACTATGCGAGGAGATCCGCATGACTGACACCGCTGGCTCCGTGCCGCCGTTTCCCGGGTTTCCCGGCTTCCCGCCCGCCGAGATGCTCGACCGCATGTGGGGGATGATGCGTCTCACGCCGTTCGGCAGCGCCTTCCCGGGCAGCGAGCCGGGCATGGCGCAAGGCCTCGGGCCCTCGCTTTCGATGATGTCCGACATCATGACGCCGCTTACCAACATCGAAGAACTCGACAAGCGCATCACCGACCTGCGCGCCGTCGAGCAATGGCTCAAGCTCAATCTGAGCATGCTGCAGTCGGCTATCCAGGCGATGGAAGTGCAGCGCGCGACGCTTTCCACGCTGCGCGCGTTCGGCGCCTTTGCGCAATCGCAGATGTCGCCGCCGCCTGCCGCCGAGTCCTCGCGCGCGTCCGCGAAGGCTGCCGCAGCCGCTGAATCCTCCGCCTCGGCCGGACCCACCGAAGCCGGCGACAACGCGCCTCCGCCGCCACCGCCCGGCTTCGACGCCTCGGCCTGGTGGAACCTGCTGCAGGCTCAGTTCAACCAGCTCGCGCAGTTCGCGATGACGCAGCCCGCGGGTGCCGCCCAGGAGGCTTCGGCGGCGAGGGCCGCGCCCGACGAGGCGGCGAAGCCTGCCGGCAAGCGCGCTACGGCCAGGCCGTCCGCGTCGCGGACGACGAAGAAGGCGCCGGCGCAGCCCGAGTGAGGCTTGCGGCGCACGTTTGAAAAACCGCGCCCGTTAGGGCGCTTACGGGGAGCGTCGGCATCATGCGGCTTGCGCTCGTGATGATGGGGGGCGGGGCGCGCGCGGCCTACCAGGCCGGCGCGCTGCGTGCGCTGGCGGAAATCGCGGAAGCCGCCGAGCCGGGACGCCGCGAGATACCGTTCACGGTGATTTGCGGCACGTCGGCGGGTGCGATCAACGCCACCTCGATCGCGAGCCACGCGGACCACTTCACCCAGGGCGCGGTGCGTCTCGCCGACTTCTGGGCGAACCTGAGCGCCGACCACGTCTATCGCACGGACTGGCCAGGCATCGCCGCCGCGGGCGCGCGCTGGCTCGGCGCGCTGGCGTTCGGCTGGGCCACCTTCGGATTCGCGGCGCGCCGTACGCCCAAGACGCTGTTCGACAATGCGCCGCTCGCCCATTTCCTCGCGCGCACGCTGAGCTTTCACCGCATCGAACAGATGCTCGACGAGCGGCGCCTGCATGCGGTCGCCGTCACGGCGCTCAGCTATTCGTCGGGGCGGCATCTCACCTTCTACCAGGCGAGCGAGCCCATCAGCGCATGGCGCCGCGCGCAGCGCACGGCGCGCATGGTCGAGCTCACGCCCGCGCATCTGCTCGCTTCGTCCGCCATCCCTTACGTGTTTCCTGCGGTGCGCCTCCAGATCGACGGCCGCCACGAGTATTTCGGCGACGGCTCGATTCGCCAGATGGCGCCGCTCAGCCCCGCGATCCACTTCGGCGCGGGACGCATCGTCGTGATCGGCGCCGCCGCGCCGGCGCCCGAGGTGCCCCTCGCGAGCCCCGATGCCTACCCGACGCTCGCGCAGGTCGGCCAGCAGGTGCTGGCGAGCGTATTCCTCGACGCGCTCGGCGCCGACATCGAACGCGTGGAGCACATCAATCGCGTGCTTCGGCATCTGCCGGAGACGGTGGAGCCCGAGAGCGGCTGGCGGCACGTGGACGTGCTCGCCATCGCGCCCAGCGAGCGTATCGAGCTCATCGCCGCGCGCCATCTGCTGGAGTTGCCGCGTTCGGTGCGCATGCTGCTGGGCGCGGTGGGCGGCAATCGCGCGTCGGGCGCGGCGTTTGCGAGCTATCTGCTGTTCGAGCAGGCGTTCACGCGTGAGCTGATCGAGCTGGGCTATCGCGATACGCTGGCTCGACGCGACGTACTTTTGACCTGGCTCAAATTGCCGACAGGTGGCGCGAACGGGCATCCGGAAGGGCGGCGGATCTGACAGATCGGCGTGCTATCATCGTGTAAGGTGGTTTTCCCGGCCGTTTCGACGTTGTTCGACCTGGTTTCACGCACTTGCTGGCCGGTCTGGCGAGTGGCCCGGCGGTAGCGAGCGAGGACGGTACCGGACGGCAGGGCTGCGACAATTCGCCGCATGTCGTTGATGGCCCCGGCACGCCGGACAGGCGGCGGGCTGGGCGGCGCGGGTGACGCCTGCGCGGATACACCGGCATTCGGGTTCCAGGCACGGAGCAGCTACCCAGGACTCGCCAGGCCGCTTCTCATTCGGTACACGGATTACTGTCCGACGGGCGCAACAGGGCTGCCGGATGCGTTTGAGTGGCCGATTACCGCGTAAAATTAAATGTTTTCGCCTGCGCGCCGCGGATTTTCGCGGGCACGCGGCACGCTACGAAATCGTCATGCGCGCGTGATGCGCAGATCAGGGGCGGGACTATGAACACGATGCTTTATCCGGAACTTTACAAATCGCTCGAATCGGTCCGATGGGACATGGAGAAGGACATCCCCTGGGACAGGTTCGACGCGTCGCTCCTCACCGACGAGCAGGCGAAGACCATCAAGATGAACGCCATCACGGAATGGTCCGCGCTGCCGGCCACCGAGATGTTCCTGCGCGACAACCATCACGACAGCGACTTCTCCGCGTTCATGAGCGTGTGGTTTTTCGAGGAGCAGAAGCATTCGCTGGTGCTGATGGAGTACCTGCGCCGCTTCAAGCCGGAACTCGTGCCGACCGAAGAAGAGTTGCACGCCGTGCGCTTCACGTTCGACCCGGCGCCCCCGCTCGAAACGCTGATGCTCCACTTCTGCGGCGAGATCCGCCTGAATCACTGGTATCGCCGCGCGGCCGAATGGCATACGGAACCCGTCATCAAGGCGATCTACGAAACCATTTCGCGCGACGAGGCGCGCCATGGCGGCGCCTATCTGCGCTACATGAAGAAGGCGCTCACGAACTTCGGCGACGGCGCGCGCGCGGCGTTCGCGAAGATCGGCGTGCTGATGGCCTCGGCGCGCCGCACCGAAAAGCCGCTGCACCCCACGAACCTGCACGTGAACCAGGCGCTGTTCCCGCGCGACACCGTGCAGTCGCGCCTGCCCGATCCGGAATGGCTCGAGCGCTGGCTCGACGAGCAGATCCGTTTCGACGACGGCTGGGAGAAGAAGGTCGTCGAGCGTATCCTGCACAACCTGTCGATCCTGTTCGAACGCACGTTCAACACGGCGCAGGAACTGAACCGCTACCGCAAGGAAGTGGTCTCGCGCCTGCAATCCGATCAGGGCACGCAGCAGCCCGCCTGAGCGCCGCGTGCGCCGGGCCGGCTTGAAGCCGGCGGGCGCGCCAGGCGATCGGCATGATCGGGACGGCCCGGGCGCTCGTGCGTGCCGGGCCGTTTGTTTTGGCCTTCCGTCCGAGGCCTTGTTCGCTTCAACCGAGTCCCATCCGATGCCCGCTTCCTTCGAACGCAAGATCACGACGCGCGAGGCGCTCGCGCAACTGCGGCCCACACTGGCCGGTCCGGTGGTGTTCACCAACGGGGTTTTCGACATCCTGCACCGCGGGCACGTCACCTATCTCGCCGACGCGAAAGCGCTCGGCGCGACGCTGATAGTCGGTGTGAACAGCGACGCCTCGGTACGCATGCTCGGCAAGGGCGACGACCGCCCGATCAACACGGAAGCCGACCGCATGGCGCTGCTCGCGGCGCTGGAAAGCGTGGACTGGGTGGTGGGTTTCGGCGAGCGCACGCCGATCGAACTGATCGAGGCCCTACGCCCGGACGTGCTCGTGAAAGGCGGCGATTACGACATGGACGCGCTGCCCGAGTCGGCGCTCGTGCGTGGCTGGGGTGGCCGGGCGCTGGCGATTCCGTTCGAGCACGACCGCTCGACCACGAAGCTGCTCAAGAAGGTGCGCACCCAGGCGAGCTGAGCGCCCGCGGGGCCGCGGCGCCCTACTTGCCGCGCCGTTACTGCGCGAGCGTCGAGGCTTGCACCGCGGGGTCGGCCACCGGACCGCCCACCACCGGCACGTCGACGGATTCGGATGCCGCGATCGGCCGCACGCCGAGCCGCTCCGGGTGGATCTGCCGGGTCAACGGCTGGGTATCGCGCAGGCCCGAGGCGGGTGTCGGGCCGAAGACGCCTCGCAGCGCCCCGAAGGCGAGAACGTTGGCGAGTATCAGAATGGCGAGCAGCCAGCGCAGCATCGTGTGAAGCTCCGTCGTTATCCGTCGTTATCGTTAGGGACGACCCATGCGGGAGGGCCCGCATGGAACCGCCAGCAGGAACCACCCGCAGGAACCGCGCGGTCAGGACCGCGCCGCGATCAGCGCGAGGCCCGCGAGCACCAGCGCGTCGTGGCGAGTATGCGGCACCTTGAGCGCCGCTGTCACTTCGGCGGCCGCGCCGCCGCTCACCACCAGCCGTACCGGCTCTTCCCATTCGCGCTGCAGATCGGTCCACGCGCGCTCGATCAGCGCCGCCTGGGCAAGCGCGCAGCCCGCCGAGATGGAGCGTTTGGTGTCGGCGGCGAAGAACGGGCCGGCTTGCGCGGCGTCCGCGCCGCGGGTCGCCGCGTCCGCAGCGCCGCCGATCAGACCACGCGCTGAAGACGCATCGAGCACCGGCAACTGCGCGGTGTGCTCTCCGAGCGAGCGCATCATCAGCGTCCAGCCCGGCGCGATCAGGCCGCCGACGAAGCGGCCGTCCGCGCGCAGCGCTTCGAGCGTCGTGGCGGTGCCGAAGGTCGCGATCAGGAGCGGCTCGTCGGGAAACGCCGCGCGCGCGCCGATCAAGCCCGCCCAGCGGTCGCTGCCGAGCGAGCCGGGCGTCGTGTAGCCGTTGGTCACGCCGCATTGCTGCGCGCTCGCGCGGACCACGGTGCGCGGCAGTCCCGGCCAGCGCGCCTCGATTAACGCATCGATACGCTGCCCGACCACGTCTCCCGCGACATTCGAGATCCAGGCGCCCGAGGGCGCCGGGAGGTTCGACCAGCCAGGCAACTCAGCCTCGCCGTCGAACAGGCTGCTGTGATTCGCCGCGCCCGCATGCGTGCGTGTGCCCATGGCGTCGGCGATGGCCCATTTGATCCGGCTGTTGCCCGCGTCGATCAGCAGAAAGGGCGGCGGCTGGGATAGATCGGCCGCCGCGCTCATGCGCCGCCGCCCGCGATGCGCAGCGAGATATCGCCCGTCGCGACGGTCTCCCGGCCGTGCGCCGTATCGACGAGCAACTGGCCGCGCTCGTCCACGCCCACCGCCACCCCGCGCATCAGTTCCCTGCCCTGTTCGTAGAGCGTCACCTCGCGGCCCGCGTAGGCGTGGCAGGCGTTCCAGCGCGCCTGGAACGGCGCGAAACCGCCTTCCGCGAAACGTTGCAGCGCGCTTTCGAGCGCGTTGAGCTCGGCGGCGAGCGTGTCGGTGAGATTCGCGCTGGGCCAGGCGCGCGAGAGCGCCGTGGGCGTCGTGCCCGGCACCGCCGCGGCGTCGGCGCCGGCGTTCAGCGCATCGAGCTTCGCGGCCAGTGCGTCGGCGCCGCGTACGTTCGTGCCGATGCCGATCACGACGGCCGTCGCGTCGGGCGTGCTCCAGGCCGTTTCGACCAGAATGCCCACCAGCTTGTCGCCTTCGAGCAGCACGTCGTTCGGCCACTTGAGCGCGATCTGGCCGGGCGCGGCCACGGGCAGCGTGCGCAGGCCGTCCACGAGCGCCGAGCCCAGCGCGAGGGAGAGGCCCGCGAGGCCGTCGAGCGGGCGCGGCAGCACGCAGGCGAGCGAGAACAGCAGCGCGTCGCCGGGCTGCGCGACCCAACTGCGGCCGCGCCTTCCGCGGCCCGCGGTCTGCAGGTAGGCCACGCGCACGATCGGCCGCGCGAGGGCGTTGGCGCGCTGGGGCAGGGCCTTCATGCGCGCCATCAGGTCGGCGTTGGTCGAGCCGGTTTCCTCGACGATCTCGATGGGCCAGTCGTGGGCGGCCGGGCCGAACAGGGTCACCGCGCGGTCGCGGTCGATGCGCCAGTCGCCGGCGGGCGGCGTTGCGTGGGAGGAGGTTGCGTTCATGAGGCGTATTGTAGTGGCTGGCGGCGCGGCAGCCGCGCGGGGTTTGCGGGGCCCCGGCCCGGCCGCCGCGCCGGACATGCGCATCCGTGCGCGCCCGTACCGCCTAAACGGGGTGCGTTCGCTACAATGACGGCTCCCTCTCCCGCCCGAGCGCCCCGCCTTGATCCAAGAGATGCCGCCCGGCCTCGAAATCGCGGCCGGCCCCCACGGAAGGATCGTCCGCCTTTCCGGTCAGTGGACCGCGCTGGCCCTCGCACGAGACCGCGAGCGGGGCGGTGCGGTTTTGCGCCTGCGCGCGCTCGCGCTCGGACGCGAGCCGGTCGGCCAGTGGGACCTCTCGGGCGTCCAGCACATGGACCACGTGGGCGGCCAGGCGCTCTGGCGCGTCTGGGGCCACAAGCTGCCCCCCGACCTCGTGGCGCTCACCGATACCCAGCGCGACATCTTCAACCGCATCGCACTGCTCGATTCCGTGCGCGAGCCGGTGGAAAAGGTGGTCCGCATCGATCCGGTGACGCGGTTCGGGCTCGCGATCTTCTCGTTCTTCGACCACCTGTACGGCGGCATTGCGATGCTCGGCCGCGTGATCCTCGACCTGCTGCTGATCGCGCGCAAGCCGAAGCTCACGCCCTGGATCGAGATCTCGGCGAATATCTACAACGCGGGCGCGCGGGCACTGCCGATCACGGCGCTCGTGGCGTTCCTGATCGGCATCGTGCTGTCGTATCTTTCCGCGCAGCAGTTGCGGCTCTTCGGCGCGAACCAGTACATCGTCAACATTCTCGGACTCGCGGTGATCCGCGAGCTCGGGCCCGTGCTCTCGGCGATCCTCGTGGCCGGCCGCTCGGGTTCGGCCATCACCGCGCAGATCGGCGTGATGCGCGTGACCGAGGAGCTCGACGCCATGCGCGTCATGGGCATCCCGCACGGCCTGCGCCTCGTCATGCCGCGCGTGATCGCGCTCGGCATCGCCATGCCGCTGCTCGTGACCTGGACCGACATGATCGCGCTCACCGGCGGCGCGCTCGCGGCAAAGCTCGTGCTCGGCATCGACGCTTCGTATTTCGTGCGCTCCCTGCCTGGCGTGGTACCCATTGCGAACGTATGGATCGGCCTCGGCAAGGGCGTGGCGTTCGGCATGCTCATCGCCATCGTCGGCTGCCATTTCGGCTTTCGCATCAAGGCCAATTCGCAGAGTCTCGGCGAGGGCACGACCACCTCGGTCGTCAGCTCGATCACGATCGTCATCCTCGCCGACGCCGTGTTCGCGATCCTGTTCCAGAACGTGGGGCTGTCATGAGTACGATCGGCACCCGGGCCACGCCGCTCAGGGAGGTGGTGCGCGATTTGCCGCTGCCCGCCATCGGCGAGCCGGTGGTCGAGGTGCGCAATCTCAGCAAGCGCTACGGCCGCAACGTCGTGCATCAGCATCTGAACCTCGATATCCGGCGCGGCGAGATCGTGACGATCGTGGGCGGTTCCGGCTCGGGCAAGACGACGCTCGTGCGGCAGATTCTCGGGCTCGAAAAGCCGACTTCCGGCAGCATCAAACTGTTCGGCGAGGATTTCACGCAGATCGACGACGAAGCCGCGCGCCTCATGCGCACGCGCACCGGCATGCTGTTCCAGCAAGGCGCGCTCTTTTCTTCGCTGTCGGTGTTCGACAACGTCGCGCAGCCCGTGCGCGAGCTGGGCAAGGTGCCCGCCGACCTCCTGCGCGACATCGTGATGCTCAAGCTGGAGATGGTCGGGCTGCCGTGCAAGCACGCCTCGAAGATGCCGGCGGCGCTGTCGGGCGGCATGGTCAAGCGGGCGGGCCTCGCGCGCGCCATCGTGCTCGAGCCCGAGTTGCTGTTTCTCGACGAACCGACGGCGGGGCTCGACCCCCACTCGTCGGACGAAGTGGTGGATCTGATCAGCACGCTGCACCGTGCGCTCGGCCTCACCGTCGTGCTGGTGACGCACGATCTCGACGCGATGGTCGCCCTTTCCACGCGCGTGGCCGTGCTGGCCCAGCGCCGCGTGCTGGTGGCGGCGCCCGTGGAGGAGGTGGCGGGCGTAGACGATCCCTTCATCAGCGAATATTTTCTGGGTATGCGCGGCCGGCGCGCGCTGCAGGCGCTGCCGCCCGAGCGGCGCGCGAAGCTGCCGCCGGCGGCGCTCGCGCCGGCATTCGGCATATAGGGGGCCGGACATGCGAGCGCTTTCTTGCCGGTTTTGGTGTTCACCCCGTGCCGCGGTCGCCAACGAGGGAATCTGACGATGGAAAACAAACCGCATGCGTTCTGGGCCGGCCTGTTCACGATCGGCCTTCTCGTCGTGATTGCGCTGATCGTCCTCTTCTTCAGCGCCGACCACACCGTCCATGTGCCGTACGACCTGATTTCGCGCTCGAACGTGACCGGCCTCTATCCGGACGCGGCCGTGCGCTACCGGGGTCTCGACGTCGGCAAGGTGGACTCGATCAAGTTCGACCCGAATCGGCCGGGGCAGATCCGCATTCGCATTCTCGTCGACCAGAAGGCGCCCATGACGCGCTCCACCTACGGCACGCTCGCCTTGCAGGGCGTGACGGGCATCGCGTTCGTGCAGCTCGACGACAACGGGCAGGATCTGTCTGCGCTGCCTTCGTCCGACGCCCACGTCGCGGAGCTGCCGCTGCGCCCGGGCCTGCTCGACCAGTTGCAGCGGCGTGGCGACGCGCTTCTGCGCAAGCTCGACCGCATTGCCGGCGACGTGGACGATCTGCTCTCGCCGGACAACCGCAGGCAGTTGATGGGCGCCGTATCGAGCCTGCAACAGGCCGCAGACAGCGCGAACACGCTCGCGAAGCAGCTCGAGCCGACCACGAAGGCGCTGCCTGGCGCGGTGAGCGACCTGCAGCGCACGCTCAAGTCCACGAACCAGTTGATCGAGAACGTGAATCGTCCGGACGGCCCGTTCCAGACCAACCTGAACAAGGCCGGCACGGCGGCGGCGCAGGCGGGCGAGGCGCTCGCCTCGATGGATGCGTCGATCCAGGTGCTTTCCACGCGCATCGGCTACGACACGCTGCCTCGCGTCGACTCGCTGACCGAGGACGTGCGCTCGGCCATGCGTTCGGTGGACCGCGCGGCGGGCACTTTCAGTACGAGCCCGAACAGCTTGCTGTTCGGCGGCGCGCCGCGGCCTGCGCCGGGGCCGGGCGAGCCCGGCTTCGTCTGGCCCGCGGCCGCAGGCGGCAAGTAAGACCCTGGCGCAGCCCCACGCGTAATACGTTCGATGCATGAAGCGCGGCGCCCCGGCGCCGCACGACCCAGAAGGAACTGCAATGTTACGCTCGACCTTTCACCCCGGCCGCGGCCCAGGCAAGGCACTGATGGTGTGCGCGGCGCTTCTTGCCGCCATGCTTCTCGCGGCGTGCGCGGGCCGTAGCGCCGCGCCTGGCGACGTCCGCTACGACCTCGGTCCGCCGACCCCGGCGAGCGCGGCGAGTGTGGCGGGGCCATTGCCGCCGCTCAAGGTGCTCGAAGTGAACGCACCGCCGCCGCTCGATAACGACAGCATCCTCTACCGCCTGAGCGGCGACGGGCAGCGCACGGGGCAGTATGCGAACAGCCGCTGGACGATGTCGCCGGCGCGCATGCTCACGCTGCGCCTGCGCGCGGCGCTTGGCGCGCACGCGACGGTGCTCTCGGGCGCCGACGCCGTGCAGGCGCCGATGCTCAAGATCGAGCTCGACCAGTTCGAGCAGGTGTTCGACAGCCAGACTTCGAGTTCGGGCGTGGTGGCCGGGCGCGCGACCCTGATGCAAGGTGCCAGGATCATCGCGCAGCATGTGTTCGTCACGCATGCGGCGGCAAGCTCCCCCGACGCGGCGGGCGGCGTGCGCGCGCTGGCGGCGGCGAGCGACGACTTCGTGAATCAGGTCAGCGCGTGGCTCGCCACGCAGCAGATCGCCGCTGCGCGCTGACGTGGCGGACGCGGGAGCGTTCGCGCCGCGCTCGCTATAATCGACCGATCCCGACACCGCGTCGCGCCACGTTACGCGGCGCGACTTTCACCGGTACTTCACGCCATGACCGATTCGTTCTACAAGTACCACGTCTTCTTCTGCCTGAACCAGCGGGAACCCGGCGCCGAGCGCCCGAGCTGCGCCAACTGCAACGCCCAGGCCATGCAGGAATACGCGAAAAAGCGCGTCAAGCAACTGGGCCTCGCGGGGCCGGGCCAGGTGCGCATCAACAAGGCGGGCTGTCTCGACCGCTGCGAGGAAGGCCCGACCGTCGTCGTGTATCCGGAGGGCACCTGGTACACCTATATCGACGAAACCGACATCGACGAGATCGTCGTTTCGCATCTGCAGAACGGCCAGGTGGTCGAGCGCCTCAAGATCGACCGCTGAGGACTGCCGCACGATGAACGCCCAGACGCAGAAATTCCAGATCGACGGTCCCGTCGGCAAGATCGAATGCGCGCTCGACGTGCCCGATGCCGGCACGCCCGTGCGCGGCATCGCGCTCGTCGCGCACCCGCATCCGCTCTTTGGCGGGACCATGGACAACAAGGTCGCGCAGACCCTCGCGCGCACGCTCGTGCAACTGGGCTACACCACGTACCGCTCGAATTTTCGCGGCGTGGGCGCGACCGCGGGCACGCACGACAACGGCATCGGCGAACAGGACGACCTGCTCGCCCTGCTCGCCCACATGCGCGCGCAGCCGGGCCAGGCCGACGTGCCGCTTGTGCTCGCGGGTTTCTCGTTCGGCACGTTCGTGCTCTCGCACGTCGCGAAGCGCTACACGGAGGCGGGCGGCGCGATTGAGCGCATGGTGTTCGTCGGCACGGCCGCGAGCCGCTGGGAGGTCACGACGGTGCCGGAAAACACGCTCGTCGTGCATGGCGAACTCGACGACACGGTGCCCATCCTTTCCGTCTACGAATGGGCGCGGCCGCAGGAACTGCCGATCGTCGTGATTCCGGGGGCGGAACACTTCCTGCATCGCAAGCTGCATATCCTCAAGCGCATCATCGTCGAAGCCTGGCGTTGACCCGCTCAATCGTCCCCGTTTTTATCGGTATTTAAGGGGCGGACGGCGGGGCCGCCGGCGCGTCGTGCGTGCGCGAAAAATGCACGACAGGTACGCATAAAAGCGGCTTTAGCGAAAAAACGCCGCAACGCGGCGCGTATAATGGCCGTTCTTTTTTGTGGATGCCGCAGCCCGCGGTTCGCGGCGCGAAGGCTCCGTTCGACCTGCCGGCGCGGGTGCTTCGTGCGCGCCGTGTCCATCGTGCCGCGCGCGAACCACTTGCCGCGCAGCTGGTCCAACGGGCGCTGTTTGCGTCGGCCTGCACGGCCGCGCCGTCCGCTCACCGGATCTCCTCGACCGTGCGCCGCATGGCGCGCAAGTTCATCCAGCCCATATTCAGCCCGACCCTGAACCTATGCGTTTTCTTTCCTCCGGCCAGCAGTCTTCCTCTTTCGTTCCCTCTTCCATCGTTCGTACCGTCACGCTTGGCGCCGTGCTGCCCGCCGCGCTGTTCGCGTCGGCCAGCGCTTTCGCGCAGGTGCCGCCGCCCGCGGTGACCGCGCGTTCGTGGGTGCTGGTCGATGCGACGGCCAACCAGGTGCTCGCTGCGGGTAACGCCGACGAACGTGTCGAGCCGGCTTCGCTCACGAAGCTGATGACGGCCTACCTCGTGTTCGAGGCGCTGCAGACGAAGAAGATCTCGATGGAGCAGATCGTCACGCCGAGCGACGCCGTGCGCCGCGTGAAGAACGACGAGTCGCGCATGTTCATCGAGGCGAACAAGCCGGTGTCCGTGCACGACCTCGTCTACGGCATGATCATCCAGTCGGGCAACGACGCGGCCATCGCGCTGGCCGAACTCGTGGGCGGCAGCGAGGCGAACTTCGTCAACATGATGAACGCCGAGGCGCAGAAGCTCGGCATGACGCACACGCACTTCGCCGACGTCAACGGCATGCCCGACCCGAATCACTACACGACGGCTGGCGACCTCGCGACGCTCTCGACGCACCTGATCCGCGACTACCCCGAGTACTACAGCATCTTCTCGGTGAAGGACTTCACCTACAACAAGATCAAGCAGCCGAACCGCAACCGCCTGCTGTGGATCGACCCGACCGTCGACGGCCTCAAGACCGGCCATACCCAGGCGGCCGGCTACTGCCTGATCGCATCGGCGCGGCGCCCGATCGCCGGTGGTGGCGAGCGCCGTCTCGTCTCCGTGATCATGGGCGAGCAGAAGGAGCACGACCGGGTGCAGGACAGCCTGAAGATGCTCAACTACGGCTATAGCGCCTACGACACCACGCGCATCTATCAGGCGAACCAGGTGATCGCCACGCCGCGCGTCTACAAGGGCGCCGACGATGCGGTGAAGGTCGGCGTGAAGAAGGATCAGTACGTGACGCTGCCCAAGGGCGCCGCCGACAAGGCCAAGCCTCAGGTCGACCTGACGAGCCCGCTGATCGCGCCGCTCGCGGACGGCCAGCAGGTGGGCACGGCGAAGTTCGTCGGCGCCGACGGCAAGGTGCTCGCGCAGTTCCCGATCGTCGCGCTGCAGGCGGTGCCGCAGGCCGGCATCGTCGGCCGCGTGTGGGATTCGCTGATGCTCATGTTCAACAAGAAGAAGTAATGAACGGCCCGACACCCGCGCCCGGCGCGTCCGGCGTGCCCGGTGACATGGCTCCGGAGCCGCTCGTCTGGCTCAACGGCGAGCTCACGCCGCTCTCCGAAGCGCGCGTGCCGGTGCTGGACCGCGGCTTCATTTTTGGCGACGGCATCTACGAAGTGGTGCCGGTCTATGCGCTGGCGGTTGTTGGCGGGCACCGGACGGTGCGCGTGCCGTTTCGCGTCGCCCAGCATCTCGCACGCCTCGCGCGCGTGATCGAGGCGAACGAAGCCGCGGGTGCGCTCGCGCGCGACGAGCACGCGAGCGTCTACCTGCAGGTGACGCGCGGCGTCGCGAAGCGCGCGCACGCGTTTCCGGCGGACGTGCGGCCCACGGTGCTCGTGATGGCGAACCCCATGCGCCTGCCCACCGACGCCCAGCGCGCCGGCGGCGTGGCCTGCGTCACTGCCGAAGACCGCCGCTGGCTGAACTGCGACATCAAATCGACCTCGCTGCTCGGCAACGTGCTGATGGCGCAGCATGCGGTCGAGCACGGCGTGTTCGAGACGATCCTGCTGCGCGATGGGTGGCTAACCGAGGCGTCGTCGTCGAACGTGTGGGTGGCGCAGGACGGCGCGCTCTTTGCGCCGCCGAAGAGCCACCTGTTGCTCGAAGGTATCCGCTACGGGTTCGTCGAGGAGCTGGCGCGCGAATGCGGCATTCGCTTCGAGGCGCGCCAGATCGACGAAGCCGCGCTACGCGCCGCCGACGAGATTCTCGTGACTTCGGCGACGAAGGAAGTGCTGCCGGTGACGTCGCTCGACGGCAACGCGGTCGGCAGCGGCCAGCCAGGGCCTGTCTATGCCGCGCTCTACGCGGCGTATCAGCGCGCGAAGGCGCGCCTGGCCGCCGGCGCGCACGCCCAATGCTTTCAGACTATCGCGGCCGCGTCGCTGCAAGGAGCAGGAAAATGAACCAGGCCTCGAGTCCCCAATCTGACGCCAGCCCGAAAGCAACGCTGATCGAGTTTCCGTGCGACTTCCCGATCAAGGTAATGGGCAAGACACACCCGGAATTCGCGCCGACCATTGTTGGCGTGATCCGTACGTTCGATGCGGGCTTCGACGAGGGCGCCGTCGAAACGCGCCCGTCGAGCGGCGGCAACTATACGGGCCTCACCGTGACCGTGCGCGCGACGAGCCAGGCGCATCTCGACGATATCTATCGCGCGCTCACCGGGCATCCGATGGTGAAGATCGTGCTGTGAACGCGGGAGCGTCGTGGCGACAGAGGGCGTATCGCTTACGGCAAAGCGTTCCACGGGTTGAGGATCGCGACGCCGGTTGCAGCGAAGTCAGCGACATTGCGCGTCACGACGGTCATGCCATGCACAAGCGCGGTTGCCGCAATCAGCGCGTCCCGCTCGGAGCGGGGGTCCGGTACGTGCAGCCGGGCGCAGCGCTGAGCTACTGCCGTGTCGACCGGCAATACGCGCCCCGTGAACTCGGGCAGCACATGCTGATCGAGCCATGTCCTTAACAGCGCGCCTTGTGCCGCGTCCCGCTGCTCGATTCGCAAAACACCGGTTTCCAGCTCCATGATCGTGATGGCGGAAACAAACAGGGCGGCAGCATCAACGGTTGTCGTCCATGCCGCAACGTTGGCATCGGCCTTACCCGTTCGTACCTTGCGCAGTTCGGAAACGACGTTGGTATCCAGAACGAACATCATCAGAATTCAGCCGGCCGGGCGGTGATCGTGACGCGCGGCGGATCGAATTCAATGTCCTCGAGCCCGGGCATCGCGAGAGCGTCGGCAATGTTGCGGCGCTGCTGCGTAAGCCTTTGATATTCCTCGAAACTCAGCAGCACGTGGGCTGGCTTGCCGCGGTCCGTGATAAACACGGGGCCGTCCTTTGTGGCTTTCTTTGCCTTGGTTACATCCTGATTGAGTTCCCGGCTCGACAGGGTCGTGATTGTCATGATGACACTCCCGGCTGCATAATTGTAGGTACGTTACTACATATGCGGATGCGTTGCAACCGGTTCACGGCCCGTCCCCCACGCGCTCGCGCAGCGCGGCCGCCGCGGCCGCCGCGGCCGTCATGACCGGCCCCGCCTCGCATGCATCCTCGTAAAGCCGCCGGAAGCGCGCGACCTCGTCGAACACCCACGCGCGGAAGGCCCGCACGCGTTCGGTCTCGAGCCGCTGCGGCGTGCAGATGAAGTAGTAGCGCCAGGGGCTCGGGCCGTCGATGTCCTTGAAGAGCCGCACGAGCCGTCCTTGCGTGATCTCGTGCATCGCGAGCGAGCGCCGCACGAGCGCGATGCCCTGGCCGTCCATGGCCGCCTGCAGCAGGTTCGACGAGTCCTGATACAGCACGCCGCGCTTCGGCTCGGGCAGATCGGTCAGGCCCGCCGCATCGAACCACGGACGCCACAGTTCGTCGTCCGAGCGCAATAGCGGCAGTTTCGCGATCTCCCGCGGGTCGGTGGGCAGCTTGCCGCCGCGGAAGTTCGGCGAGCAGGCGGGAAAGAAGATCTCGTCGAGCAGCAGTTCGGCGTGCAGACCCGGGTAGTGTCCGTAGCCGAAGCGGATCGCCACGTCCACGTCGTCGCGGGTGAAGTCGGTGAGCTGATTCGTCGACTGTAGTTCCACGTCCCACTGCGGGTGCGCCTCGATGAAACGGCCGATGCGCGGCGTCACCCAGCGCGCCGCGAACGACGACAGCATCGAGACCACGAGCCGCCGGTCGCGGTCGCCGGCGCGGATTTCGTGGGTAGCGTGCGCGAGTTGGCTGAGCGCGTCGCGCACCTGGCCCGCATAGCGGCGGCCGGTGTCGGTGATGCGCACGCGCTTGCCGTCGCGCACGAACAGCGCGACGCCCAGTTCGGCTTCGAGGGCGCGGATCTGGTGGCTGACGGCGCCGTGCGTGACGAACAGCTCGTCGGCGGCGCGCGAGAAGCTCTCGTGGCGGGCGGCGGCCTCGAAGGCCTTGAGCGCGTTTAGCGCGGGGAGCTGGCGGAGATCCATATCGTAATTTTTCTCACATAGCCGTGAAAATTGATCGTTTTGCTCAAGCCCTTGATACGCCTACGATTGTAGCCATCGGAGCCGGTTCGGCGGAGGCGAAAATGAGAGAAATTTCTTCGGATATCACGTTTGAAGTGCTCGTGGATCAGGTGTCGTCGGTGCGGGTGGCGCGCAGCACGCGGATCACGGTGCGCTGCGGTGCGGTCTGGATTACGCGCAGCGACGACACGGCCGATTACTGGCTCGAGCCGGGCCATACCCTGCGGCTGCGGCGAGGCGAGCGCCTGTGGATTGGCGCGGAAGGAGGCAAGGCCGCCTGGGTGGCATTCGAATCGCCTGCCCACCTCGGCGAGCGCGTGTTCGACATGCTGGTGCGCTATGCGGCGCGCTTCGGGGTTCACAAGGGCAACGGGTGGTATTCCGTTTGACGGTCCTGCATGGGCCCGGTGTTTGGGTCCGGTATTCGAGGGGGCGGACGTTGATTCGCCCCTTTTCATGTCCGGCGGGGTTGTCCCGATTTCGGTAAACTCCCGCAATCATGTGCGCCACCCCGGTATCACCCCTGCAAATACCTTCCGACCCTGCTGAGCCGGAAGCGGCTTTCCCAAGGAATCCTGTGTCGGCAGTTCCCGTCGTGCAGCGCTGGCGCGGCCTCGAGCCGTACCAGGCGAGCTTCGACGCCATGCGCGAGTTCACCGCCGCTCGCACGGCCGACACGCTCGACGAAATCTGGCTCGTCGAGCATCCTCCCGTCTTCACGCTGGGCCAGGCCGGCAAGCCGGAACACCTGCTCGTCGCCGATAGCGGCATACCGCTCGTGCAGATCGACCGCGGCGGCCAGATCACCTATCACGGTCCCGGCCAGGTGGTGGCGTATCTGCTGCTCGATCTCCGGCGCCGCAAGCTCATGGTGCGCGAACTGGTCGAGCGCATCGAGGAGGCCGTGATCGAAACGCTGGCGGCGTATAATCTCGCCGGTGCGCGCAAGGCCGGCGCGCCCGGCATTTACGTGCCGGAACAGGCCGGCGGCGCAAGCGCCGCGCACGTGGGCGCGAAAGTCGCCGCGCTGGGCCTGAAGATCCGCAATGGCTGCAGCTATCACGGCGTGAGCCTGAACGTCTCGATGGACCTGAACCCGTTCCTCGCGATCAATCCGTGCGGTTATGCGGGCCTCGAAACGGTCGACATGGCCACGCTGGGCGCGAGCGCGAGCTGGCGCGACGTGGCCGCGATGCTGGCGGCGCGGCTCGAAGCGAATCTCGCCGCGCATCATGCAGCGCAGGCAAAGAACACAGGCGCGATTTCCGCGCCAACGCTTTCGGTGGCCGAAGCGGCCGCCGCAGACCCGGCAGCCGAAGCGGCTCGACCGGACCCGGCCGCAGGCGGCTGAAGATTGACCGCCGCTCGCGCGGCCCGAGAGGGCGGGCAACCGCCGCAACCGCAGGCCGGCACAGCACCGGCGGCCTGACTGGATCGACAGAATGAGTGACGTAAGCACCAACGCGGGCGCCAATACCGGCACCAATGCTGACACGAACCCCGCCACCGGGGCCGCTTCCTACGACGCGACCGCGAAGCAGAAAGCGCAAGCCAAGACCTCGCGCATTCCCATCAAGGTCATCCCCATCGAGAAGCTCAAGAAGCCGGAATGGATCCGCGTGAAGGCGGCCACCGGCAATTCGCGCTTCTACGAGATCAAGAACATCCTGCGCGAGCACAACCTGCACACGGTGTGCGAGGAAGCGAGCTGCCCGAATATCGGCGAGTGCTTCGGCAAGGGCACGGCGACGTTCATGATCATGGGCGACAAGTGCACGCGCCGCTGCCCGTTCTGCGACGTCGGCCACGGCCGTCCCGATCCGCTCGATCCGGACGAGCCCGCGAACCTCGCGCGCACGATCGGCGCGCTCAAGCTCAAGTACGTCGTGATCACGAGCGTGGACCGCGACGACCTGCGCGACGGCGGCGCCGGCCACTTCGTGGAGTGCATCCGCCAGGTGCGCGAGCAGTCGCCCGAAACGCGCATCGAGATTCTCACGCCGGACTTCCGCGGCCGTCTGGACCGCGCGATCGGCATCCTGAACGCCGCGCCGCCCGACGTGATGAACCACAACCTCGAAACGGTGCCGCGCCTCTACAAGGAAGCGCGCCCGGGTTCGGACTACGCGCACTCGCTCAAGCTGCTCAAGGACTTCAAGGCCCTGCATCCCGAGGTCGCGACGAAATCAGGCCTGATGGTGGGTCTGGGCGAAACCGAGGAAGAGATTCTTCAGGTGATGCGCGATCTGCGCGCGCACGACGTGGACATGCTGACCATCGGCCAGTATCTCCAGCCTTCGGAGCACCATCTGCCGGTGCGCGCCTACGTGCATCCCGACACCTTCAAGATGTACGAGGAAGAGGCGTACAAGATGGGCTTCACGCACGCGGCCGTGGGCGCGATGGTGCGTTCGAGCTATCACGCCGACCTGCAGGCGCACGGCGCGGGCGTTGTCTGACCGAAAGGTCGGTCGAACGCCGTTTTGAAGTGCCCGGTCAGCCGCGCGCCGAAAAATCGGCCCATCCCGCGAAAAGCCCGCGTTTAGCGGGCTTTTTTGCGCCTATGCGCAGCGCGTTTGCGATGCACGATACGAACATCCGCATTCCGCGCGCGTTTTCCCCCCGTTCGGCGCGCAAAGCCATGCCCGATCGGGTCATTAGCTATCGCGGATAAATTAGAACCGGTTGCCGCCAGACTCCCTATAGTCGGGTTCTTCGCTCTATTGAAATCCTTGCTCACGGAGTTTGTACCGATGAAACGCGCTCATGTCTCGTCGCGCCTTGCCCGACCTCTTGCGGCCTCATTAGCCGTTGTCGCCGCGCTGGCCTGTGCTTTCGGCGCGAGCGGCGCGCAGGCCGCCGACAGCGGTTCCCACGAGGTCGTGATCGCCTACCAGGACATGGTGGTGCCGTGGCGCTACGCGCAGGCAACGGGCGAGGTCGAAAAGGCAACCGGCTACAAGGTCACTTACCGCAAGCTCGCGGGCGGCGCCGACGTGATCCGCGCGCTCGCCTCGGGCTCCGTGCAACTCGGCGAGGCCGGCTCCAGCCCGATCGCGGCGGGGCTCTCGCAGGGCCTCGACATTTCGCTGTTCTGGATTCTCGACAACATCAACGACGCCGAAGCCCTCGTCGCGCGCGACGGCTCCGGCGTGACGAGCGTGGCCGGCCTCAAGGGCAAGACGATCGGCGTGCCTTATGTGTCGACGTCGCACTTCCATACGCTCGTCGCGCTCGAAAACGCGGGCGTCAATCCCGCTGACGTGAAGATCGTCAACCTGCGTCCGGCCGAGGTCGCGGCGGCCTGGCAGCGCGGCGACATCGACGCGGCCTACATCTGGGACCCCGTGCTTGCGCAGGTGAAGAAGAACGGCCACGTGCTGATCACGTCGGGGCAGGTGGCGAAGGCCACGGGCAAGGCGACCTTCGACGGTTTCGTCGTCGACCGCCGCTTCGCGAAGGACAACGCCGACTTCCTCGCGAAGTTCGTGAAGGTGCTCGCCGCCACCGACGCCGACTACAGCGCGCATCGCAACGCATGGACCGCCGCGTCGCCGCAGGTGCAGGCGGTGGCGAAGGAGTCCGGCGCGAACCCGCAGGACGTGCCCGCGAGCCTCGCGCTCTACGCCTTCCCGACGCCCGCCGAACAGGCCTCCAAGACGTGGCTGGGCGGTGGCGCGCAGTCGGGCGCGGCGCAGTCGCTGCTCGCCACCGCGACCTTCCTGAAGGCGCAAGGGACGATCCAGAACGTGTTGCCCGATTATTCGGTGGGTGTCGATCCGCAGTTCGTGCAGCACGCTTCAGTACATTGACTGGCGCATGGATCGGCGCACCGAGTGTGCCGACAGGAAGACCGCATCATGAGCACGCTTGAAATCCGCAATCTGGGCGTCGTCTACGACGGCGCCACACGTGGCGCGCCGCCCAGCGTCGCGCTCGCGAACGTCGATCTGAACGTGGAGAGCGGCGAGTTCGTCGTCGCACTCGGCGCGTCGGGCTGCGGCAAGACCACGCTGCTCAACTGCATCGCGGGTTTTATCCAGCCCGCGCAGGGCGAGGTGCGGGTCAATGGTGCACGCGTGACGGGGCCGGGCGCCGATCGCGGCGTGGTGTTCCAGAAGCACGCGCTGATGCCGTGGCTCGACGTGCTCGGCAATGTCGCGCTCGGGCTGCGCTTCCAGGGCGTGCCCAGGCCCGAGCGCGAGCGCATCGCGCGCGAGCAGCTCGCCCTGGTCGGGCTGGAGCCGCATGCGCGCTCGCGCGTGTACGCGCTTTCGGGCGGCATGCAGCAGCGCGTGGGGCTGGTCCGCGCACTCGCGAGCGATCCGCAGATGCTGCTGATGGACGAGCCGCTGGGCGCGCTCGACGCGATGACGCGCGAATCGATCCAGGAGCTCGTGCTGGACGTCTGGGGGCGCACGAAGAAGACGGTGTTCTTCATCACGCACGATGTCGAGGAGGCGCTCTTTCTCGCGACGCGCGTGGTCGTGATGACACCGGGTCCGGGGCGTATCGAGCACGAATACGCGCTGCCGTTCGCACGGCGCTATCTGCAGACGCGCGACGCGCGCGCGGTGAAGTCGTCGCCGGAATTCATCGAGTGGCGCGAGCGGCTGATTCGGCTGCTGCACGCGCGTGCGCCCGAACCGGCGTTGTCGTGAGGAGGATGCCATGAGCGTGCCGCAGGAATCGTTGCATGACGTCGCATTGAAGGCGCGTCCTTCCGGGCAGAGTGCGCCGCGCGCGTCCGAAGCGCCCGGTGCGTCCCGCGAGGCTTCGGCCAAAGTCTGGCGCATGCCCGGCGAAGGCCCGACCGCGGCGCTTTCCGCGGCCTCCGTCGCGGGGCTCGCGCTGCTCTGGTGGCTCGCCACCCATCTGCACTGGCTGCCGCCGCTCTTCCTGCCGACGCCCGAGGCGGTCTGGCAGGCGTTTATCGACGCCTCGCACGGCCGCATCCAGGGCGGCCTGCCGCTCTCCGAGCATCTCGCGTGGAGCGCGTTGCGCGTGTTCGGCGCGTTCGCGCTGGCGGCCGTGACGGCGATTCCGGTCGGCATCCTGATGGGCGTCTCGCGCGTCGCGCGCGGGCTGCTCGATCCGCCGCTGGAGTTCTACCGTCCGCTGCCGCCGCTTGCCTATCTGCCGCTCGTCGTGATCTGGTTCGGCATCGACGAGACCGCCAAGATCGTCGTGATCTGGCTCGCCTGCTTCGCGCCGATCGCGATGGCCGCGCGGGCGGGCGCGCGCAGCGCGACCGTCGAGCAGATCCGCGCGGCGAGCTCGCTGGGCGGCAGCTTCTGGCAGATCGTGCGTTTTGTCGTGCTGCCCGCCGCGCTGCCCGAGATTCTCACCGGTTTGCGGATTGCCATCGGCTTTGGCTGGACCACGCTCGTGGCGGCGGAGATGGTGGCCGCGACCGCGGGCCTCGGCCAGATGGTGCTCAACGCGTCCAGCTTCCTGCGCACCGACGTCGTGGTGATGGGGATCGTGCTGATCGGGCTCATTGCGTGGGGCTTCGATCTCGGCATGCGCGCGCTCGAACGGCACCTCGTGCCGTGGAAAGGGCGCGGCTGAGGCCGCCATTTCCCGGGCTCACCTTGCTTTTTCGTGACGTCGCGCCTCGTGCGCGGCGTTTCGCCTTTCCGGAAAGCCATACGCGCGTCGTCCGGCTTTCCGGAAATCCGGATTTTCTTGCTGTTTCCAGGACAGAAAAGCCTTGCAGATCAAGGCTTTCGGCGCTCAAGCCATCTGGCATCAACCTTGCGAAAAAGAGTGCGCGGCCACCTAGGCCCGACAACTAAATGAGACCGGACTCAGGGCTCCAGCCCTTGACCCGGTCGACAAGGAGACAGCCGATGTCCGTTACCCCCTCCCGGTTTCGCTGATTCCCCGTTCTGTTGCGGCCCGCGTCGCGCGAAGGCTTTCGCTCGCGCTGCGGCCATCGTTTCACTTTCAGACTCAGGAAAGACCGTGAAGAAACCCTTCCACAAAGTGCTCTACGTCCAGGTGATCGCCGCGATCGTCGTGGGCGTCATCCTCGGCCACTACGCACCGGCGCTTGCCATCGACATGAAGCCGCTAGGCGACGGCTTCATCAAGCTCATCAAGATGGTGATCGGCCCGATCATCTTCTGCACCGTCGTGACCGGCATCGCCGGCATGGAGGACATGAAGAAGGTGGGCCGGGTGGGCGGCAAGGCGCTGCTCTACTTCGAAATCGTCTCGTCCTTCGCGCTCCTCTTCGGCCTGATCGCCACGCACGTGCTCAAGCCGGGCTCGGGCTTCAACGTCGACGTCCATACGCTCGACGCCAAGGCGGTCGCTTCGTTCGCCGAGAAGGCGCACGGCCAGAGCTCGGTCGACTTCCTGATGCACATCATTCCGGACACGCTGTTCTCGGCGTTCGCGCAAGGCGAGATCCTGCAGATCCTGCTCATTGCACTGCTGTTCGGCTCGGTGCTCGCGCAGATCGGCGAGCGCGGCCGCGTCGTGACGGAGTTCATCGAAAGCGTTTCGGGCGTGCTGTTCGGCATCGTCAAGATCGTCACGAAGCTCGCCCCCATCGGCGCCTTCGGCGCGATGGCCTTCACCATCGGCAAGTACGGCGTGGGCTCGCTGATTCCCATGCTCAAGCTGATCGGCACGTTCTACCTCACCTCGGCGCTGTTCGTGCTGATCGTGCTCGGCGCAATCGCGCGCTATGTGGGCTTCTCGATCGTGCGCTTCGTGGCGTACATCAAGGAGGAACTGCTGATCGTGCTCGGCACGAGCTCGTCGGAGTCGGCGCTGCCGCAGCTCATGCAGAAGCTCGAACGCCTCGGCTGCTCGCGCTCCGTGGTGGGCCTCGTGGTGCCGACCGGTTACTCGTTCAACCTCGACGGCACCAACATCTACATGACGATGGCGGTGCTTTTCATCGCCCAGGCCACCAACACCGACCTCACGCTGACCCAGCAGCTCACGCTGCTCGCGGTGACGATGCTCACCTCGAAGGGCGCGAGCGGCGTGACCGGCGCGGGCTTCATCACGCTCGCGGCGACGCTTGCGGTGGTGCCCACCATTCCGCTCTCGGGCATGGTGCTGATTCTCGGCATCGACCGTTTCATGAGCGAGTGCCGGGCGCTCACCAACATCATCGGCAACGGCGTGGCGACCGTCGTCGTGTCGGCGTGGGAGAAGGAGCTCGACCGCACGAAGCTGCGCGCCGTGCTGTCGGGCGAAGTGGAAGTGAAGGAGGGCGCGGGCGCCTGAGGCGCTGCGCCCCGAACCGTTTTGCTGCGGCCCCCTCGCCGCCTTGCAGCGCGCCATTCCCCTGTGGCGCGCTGCGTTTTTACCCAAGGCCGGGGCGGGGCGGATAAGCGGGCCCCCCCGGCCCCCCCCGCGCGCGCGGGTGGCCCCCCAGGCTCTTATAAACAAATACCAGCCCCCCACGCACCAATTGCGGGGGGGGATTGCGGGGTG